>JABFSI010000078.1 GCA_013140695.1 Sideroxydans sp.
CCAGCGTATCCAACAATTGGAAATAGAACTGATTGCGTTTATCCCAGCCCTTAATTGCACCGCTGCTCAAACTTAACTTTGGGAAAGCCACAATCCGCGCGGGATCAAAAAATGAAATAACCCCCAAACCATCGCACTTCGGACACGCACCCATCGGGCTGTTGAACGAGAACAGGCGTGGTTCCAACTCTTGCAGCGAATAGTTACAGATGGGGCAGGCGAACTTGGCAGAGAACAGATGCTCTTTGCCCGAATCCATCTCCACCGCCAGCGCGCGACCATCGGCATGACGCAACGCCGTCTCGAACGATTCAGCCAAACGTTGTTTGATATCCGGTGACACCTTCAATCTATCCACCACGATCTCGATGGTGTGCTTTGAATTCTTCGCCAGTTTTGGCAGCGCATCCATCTCGCAGATCTTGCCGTTCACGCGCAGACGCACGAAGCCTTGTGCACGCAACTCGTCGAACAGGTCCTCCTGCTCGCCTTTGCGTTCCACCACGATGGGCGACAGGATCATCACCTTGGTGTCGGCAGGGAGTGCCAGCACATGATCGACCATCTGTCCGACCGATTGTGCCTGCAACACGATGTCATGTTGTGGGCAGTAAGGGTCGCCCGCGCGCGCGAACAGCAGACGCAAGTAATCGTGTATCTCGGTGACCGTGCCTACCGTCGAGCGTGGGTTGTGCGACGTGGCTTTCTGCTCGATGGCGATAGCGGGGGAAAGACCTTCGATCAGGTCCACATCCGGCTTCTCCATCAACTGCAAGAACTGACGCGCATACGCCGACAGCGATTCCACATAACGCCGCTGCCCCTCGGCATACAGCGTATCGAACGCGAGAGATGACTTGCCCGAGCCAGACAACCCCGTGATGACCACCAACTGATTACGTGGCAGATCGAGGCTGATGTTCTTCAGGTTATGGGTGCGAGCACCGCGAATCTTGATGTATTCCATGCTGGGAAATGAGTGTGAAAAACGACTCGTCAATATACGCGAAAACTAGGGCTTCCCCAAACATACATAACTTCCATTCTCACCAAGCTGGCATTGATTTGACATGCGACATGCGACATGCAAAACCTCCATGCGAGTAGCTTGCTATCGGCAGGTTAAGGCGTGACCTGTTAAGATGCGCGCCTCATAAATATCCGTTACCGCTTCATGTCCGCTGCAAATTCCGCAATGACTCCTTTTGAACGCCGCGCCAGTATTGGCTTGGCGAGTATTTACGGCCTGCGTATGTTGGGGCTGTTCATTATTCTGCCTATTTTCGCGCTGTATGCCGAAGACCTGCCTGGCGGCCCAAACCCCTTTCTGATTGGGATTGCGCTGGGCGCGTATGGGCTGACGCAAGCCATTTTGCAGATTCCAGCGGGATGGTTGTCTGACCATTACGGGCGCAAGCCCATCATCATCATCGGCTTGTTGTTGTTTGCGGCGGGCAGCTTTATTGCGGCTTCGGCGGATGATATTTATTGGATTATCGCGGGGCGGGTTATTCAAGGTGCGGGGGCAATTAACGCGGCGGTGATGGCGCTTACGGCCGACCTTACGCGTGAAGAGCAACGCACCAAGGCGATGGCATTTATCGGCATCACCATCGGCATCACGTTTTCGATTTCGATGGTGTTGTCACCGCTGCTGTACAAGCTCATCGGCATGTCGGGCATCTTTGTGTTGACGGGGGTATTGGCCTTCGCGTCCATTGCCATGGTGCTGTGGTTTATTCCCAATCCCGCTATCAAGCGCTTTCATTCCACCACGCAAGCGAGCAAGGGAAAATTCGCCGAGGTGTTGCGTAACAAAGACCTGCTGCGTATGGACTTTGGCGTGTTCACCCTACATGCAATTTTGATGTCGGTGTTCATGCAAGTGCCGTTTATTTTGCGCGCCGACGGGCTGGACATTACGCATCAATGGCAGGTGTATTTGCCCGTCATGCTCATCGCATTTGGGTTGATGGTGCCGCCGATTTTGATGGCTGAAAAACAAAACAAAATGAAGCAGGTGTTCATGGCTTCCATCGGCGTGGCGGCACTGGCGCAACTGGGCATTCTCTTTTGGCACGACAGCATTTGGGGGGTGGCACTGTCACTGCTGGTGTTCTTCACCGCGTTCAATGTGTTGGAAGCCACACAACCTTCCATCGTCAGCAAAATTGCACCGCTAGATGCCAAGGGCACAGCGATGGGCGTGTTTAGCAGCGTGCAGTTCTTGGGCGCGTTCTTCGGCTCGGCTATGGGCGGCTTGTTGATGCAGGTGTATGGCGGCAATGCCGTGCTTATATTTGCAGTGGTCATGTTGCTACTGTGGCTCGGGGTCGCCTCAAGTATGCAGCCCCCGCAACCCTTGATGACCAAGATGTATCGCCTGCCCGCTTTAAGCGAAGATGCTGCGGACAAATTGCGCCACTCTCTGGCACAATTACGCGGTGTGCAGGAAGTGTTAGTGATTGCCAGCGAACACATCGCTTGTCTTAAAGTAGAGATGAGCGGATTTGACGAGGTGGCAGTAGGCGCGTTAGTCGGTGTGGAAAGTAACAGCTAGGCAGTGTGCAAACCTGCTAAATAATTTTAGGGAGAAAAGGTATGTCAGTTAATAAAGCAATCCTAGTAGGCCGTTTGGGCAAAGACCCCGAGACCCGTTTTATGACCAACGGTGAGGCGGTCACCAATGTGTCTATTGCCACGTCGGAAAACTACAAAGATAAAAATGGCGAGAAGCAAGAAAAAACTGAATGGCATAACTTGGTTTTTTATCGTCGTTTAGCTGAAGTCGCAGGCGAGTATTTGAAGAAAGGCTCGCAGGTTTATGTCGAAGGTCGCATTCAATCGCGTAAATACACCGACAAAGCGGGCGCAGAAAAATACATCACCGAAATTATCGTCAACGAAATGCAAATGCTCGGTGGCAAATCGAGCGGTGGCAGCTTTGAAGTGGTGGAGAATCAAGCCTCTTCTCCCGCACCTGCACGCAGCGCCCCCGCAGCAAGACCCGCCGCAGCGCCCGCTGCAAAAGGTAACTTCGACAACTTTGACGACGACATCCCCTTCTAAGTTGTACGTAAAGGAAAATCACTTCATTTGTATTATCCGAAAGGTCGTCAATTTGACGACCTTTCTTAATTTTGAGGAATCATGAGTAAAGCATTCACCCGCGAAACTGATCACGATGACGACGATGAAGAAGGCGTGTCGCTACCTGCGCTTCCCGTGGGTACTAAAAATTACATGACGCCGCAGGGCTATCGTCGTTTGAAAGAAGAGTACATGCAGCTGCTGGATGTGGAGCGTCCCGCATTGGTGCAGACCGTGTCGTGGGCAGCAGGCAATGGCGACCGTTCGGAAAATGGCGATTACATTTATGGCAAAAAACGTCTGCGCGAGATTGACCGTCGCTTACGTTTTCTTGCCAAGCGGATGGAAAATTCTTTAGTGCTCGACCCTGCACAACGCGGAGAGTGCGACCAAGTATTTTTTGGCGCAACAGTGACAACGCTCCATGGTGATGGGGTAGAGCGTACTTACAGCATCGTCGGTATTGATGAGGCGAATGCCAGCAAGGGGCATATCAGCTGGGTGTCGCCGCTGGCGCGTGTGCTGCTTAAAGCGCGTGAGGGCGACTCGGTAAAGTTGCCGCTACCGGATGGTGTGGAAGAATTGGTGGTGGTGCACGTGGTCTATCAAACGATTGAATTCGACGCGCCATGAGCCTCATCGACGCCTTGCATTTTGATAATGCGTTTATCCGTGAATTGCCGGGTGACGAGAGCGGGAAAATGCATTCGCGACAAACGCCAAATGTGTGTTGGGCGAGTGCGCTACCCACCCCAGTGAGTTTGCCGCGCTTGTTGGTATATGCCCCCGAAGTGGCGGCGCTATTGGGGCTACAAGCACAGGACGTTAGTGCCGATGCGTTTGCGCAGGTGTTTGCGGGCAATGCGCTGTTGCCCGGCATGGTGCCTTATGCCATGCGCTACGGTGGGCATCAATTTGGCAATTGGGCGGGGCAGCTAGGTGATGGTCGCGCCATTAGTTTGGGCGAGACTGTGAATGCACGCGGTGAGCGTTGGGAGCTGCAATTAAAGGGGGCAGGCCTGACACCCTATTCGCGGCGTGCCGATGGTCGTGCCGTATTGCGTTCTTCCTTGCGGGAATTTTTGTGTAGCGAAGCCATGTTCCATCTGGGCGTGCCGACTACGCGTGCGCTGTCGTTGATAGCCACAGGCGATGTTGTGCTGCGTGACATGCTGTATGACGGTAACCCGCAGCATGAGCCGGGTGCCGTGGTGTGTCGCGTTGCGCCTAGTTTTATTCGCTTTGGGAGTTTTGAAATACTCGCCGCACACGGCGAGTTGGAATTGCTCAAGCGCCTGCTGAATTTCACCCTTGCAACGCACTTCTCGCATTTGAGCGGAGATGCGTCACACCGTTTTGGCACATGGTTTCGCGAGGTGTGCGAACGCACCGCATATTTGGTGGTGGAGTGGATGCGAGTGGGTTTTGTACATGGCGTGATGAATACCGACAATATGTCCATCCTCGGCTTGACGCTGGATTACGGGCCATACGGTTGGATAGAGGATTTCGATCCGGGTTGGACACCCAACACCACCGATGCCGAGATGCGGCGTTATTGTTATGGCGATCAAACCAACGTAGCGCGTTGGAATTTGCAGCGACTGGCACAAGCCTTGGCGAGCATCGCACCTGCGCAAAGTTTGTTAGATGAGGGATTGGCGCATTTCGATGCAAGCTTGCAACAAGGCATGCAGCGCATGTTGGCGGGCAAGTTTGGCTTGGGCGATTGGCAGGAGGGCGACGCCGAACTGATTGCCAATATATTTCAACTCATGCAACAAAGCGAAGTGGACATGACGGAATTTTTTCGCTGCTTGGCACAGCTTGATACGCGGGCAGTGCAGGTTGAGGTGTTGGCGAGCGCCTTCTATAGCGAGGCGCAGTTCAATCAGCAACGTGCGCACTTTGCTGCATGGCTCACGCGCTACGTGCAACGATTGGGTGCGAGTGATAACGAAGCAAGAACGGCGCGCATGAATCAAGTGAATCCGCGTTTTGTGTTGCGTAATTATCTGGCACAGCAAGCCATCGAGGCGGCACAGCAGGGCGACTTGAATTTAGTGTATCGCCTGCTGGAAGCCGCACGCACACCTTACGCAGACCATCATCCTGTCGAACTGATCGCCAAGCGCCCCGACTGGGCGCGCCACAAAGCAGGCGCTTCGATGCTGTCGTGTAGTTCCTGAGGGTGAAATTAGGGCGATCTAATGCAGTGCTTTAAGTTTTTTCCGTTTCAAGAGAGAGCGAACTTAAGGAAGCGCTGATTAAGTGACATTTGTCATTCCCGCGAAAGCGGGAATCCAGTGTTTTTATCAAAAGGGCTTTGTCCTTGCCATGCAAGGGAACTTATTTTTTAACTGGATTCCCGCTTGCGCGGGAATGACGGCTTAATCAGGCTTTTCTCAAAGTAGCGTGCTTTTAGTTGCGCTCCATCACCGCCGCAAAAAATCCATCTGTGTTGTGTTGCTGCGGGGTGAGCTGTAGGTATTCGCCCATGGGCAAGTCGATGTGATGTTGCTTTAACACGTCACCTGCGGGAATCAATACAAATTCAGGATGGGCGGCGAGGAAAGCGGTCACGATGTTTTGATTTTCTTCGTGCAACAAACTGCAGGTGGCGTACACCAAGCGTCCGCCTTTTTTGAGCAGGCGCGCAGCCGAGGCCAAGATGGCGGCTTGTTTTACATTCAACTCCGCCACGCTCTGTTCAGATTGGCGATATTTCAAATCAGGATTGCGGCGCAACGTACCCAGCCCACTGCACGGCGCATCCACCAGCACGCGGTCAATTTTGCCCGCCAAGCGCTTTACCTTGGCATCGTTCTCGTGCGCGATGAGTTGTGGTTGCACGTTGCTCAAGCCTGAGCGTTTCAAACGCGGCTTCAAATTGGTGAGGCGTTTTTCCGAGATGTCCCACGCATACAGACGTCCTTGCGAATTCATCAGCGCGCCCAGCATCAAGGTCTTGCCGCCCGCCCCCGCGCAGAAGTCCACCACCATATCGTTGCGCTTGGGTGAGAGCATGAGTCCCAGCAGCTGGCTGCCTTCGTCTTGCACTTCAAACTTACCGGTGAGGAATAGCGCGTGTTTGTTCAGCGCGGGTTTGTATTTAAGACGAATACCCATCGGTGAATAAGGGGTGGCGTGTGCATCCATGCCTTCGGATTGCAAGGCTTGCAGCACTTCATCGCGACCTGCGAGCAAGGTGTTCACACGTAAATCCAGCGGGGCAACTTGTTGCATTGAGCGACCAATGTCGAGAATTTCTGCGTCGCTGTGCTGCGCGCGCATTTTTTCCACAATCCAGTCAGGCAACTCGGCTTGGATAGACAGCGGCAATTTGTCCATCTCGATACTCTTCACCAGTCCTAACCATTCTTCTTCTTTCACTTTGAGCAAGGGCTTTAGTTCACGCAGGTTGTAGCCGCCGAACTTAACCCAATACGCCAGCGTGATGCGGCGCGCAGAAGCCAAGCCTTTTTCTTCCAGCGTGCACGCGTGTTCCAAAAACAGGCGATGACGCAACGCACCAAATAAAGTTTCGGCGACGAGCGAGCGTTCGTTGGAGCCGATGCGCTCTTGCTGAAAGAAGTGGCGCAACACCGCATCGGCGGGGTGCTCCATTTTGAGTGCGGCACGCACCGCTTGGATGGTGAGGTCGAGACGGTATTCAGTGAGTAACATGGATGACTTTCTGTAGATGACTTATTTATCCGAGACGCGAATCTCGGTGATGATGGCTTCGCCGCCAATTTTGCCGCTGGCTTCAATGTGGCGCACTTTAACAGGGAGTAGGCGGTACTCCTGTGCGAACCAAATTTCCAGCCCTTCTTTACCGGGCGCTTGCAGTTTGCGGAAGTGTACGGTGTGTAGCTTGCCCATGCGGGTATTCAGTATTTCGTCGGTGGTGATTTCAAAATTAAAACGCTCTAAATTACGACCGTTGGTGACTGCCACCGCCAGTACATCTCCCGCCGCTGGCAAGGGGGGGAACTGGTAGAGGATGCTTAACATGTCTTGCACATTGGGGGCCAATGCCACGGCAGGTGCATTATCAAATTCCAGCATCTGCGTGGCTTGATTAAACGTAGCGCTGTAAAATTCTTTTTTGCTATCGTCGGATTTTTCTTCGGTATATTTACGTGGAAAAAGCAGCTGACCATCCGATACGCCGTAGCTGGTTTGATTGAGGTTGAACGCCTTGACCAAACGAGCCAAGCCAATCGTTTTGGTGGTGGAGATGAGCACATATTTGTCGTCTTCAAAATCCAGCGTGTGGCGTGTTTCACCCACGACAATGCCATCACTGCCGAGGCGCACTTCAAATTTAAGCTGCGCATGTTTGGGCAGCGGCGGGCGCAGTGGCGAGGCAGGTGCGACCACGGGCGCTTCCGCCACACTGCTGGCGGCAACGATAGCGCTAGCAACTTCTTCTAGCGTCTCACTCGGAATGACTTCGCTTGCCACGGCAACCGCGCTGGCCGCGACAAGTTCAGGTGCATCGGGAACGGGCGTGACCGGTGCGGCGGGCGTAGTGACAGGCGCCGCTACAGTTTTTTTCTTGCGTGCCGCTTTGGGCTTCGCCACCTTGGGCGCGCGTTCCACGGCTTGCAATTGCGCCATCAACGGTGGCAGTTCAGGTTGGGCGGAAGGTAGCTCGATACGCGGCAGCCATAGCAACAGCGCATGCAGGATGAGTGAGGTGGCAATCGCGGCAACGATACGTTGCTTGGGCGTGGACAGCAGTGCAATCACGGAACAATCGTAAGCTTGGTCAGCGCTTGCACAATGGCAGGGCCGCCATCTTCTGTGAGCGTCACTTTGCAGGGTACAAAACTGTGATCGATGGCAATCCACATTTCGGATTTTTTAGGAATGTTGAGCGGCAAGGAAGACAAGCTGTAGCTACGCATTTTCCCAAACGAGGTGGTGACGGTTTGTTCGGGCTTGATTTGGTAATGCAAGGATTCGAGTTGGCTACCATTGCTCATCTCAAATTTCATTTCCAATTTGCCACGCGGCGGAGCGACGACGAACTGATACATCATGCTCAATCGGTCTTGCGTGCCAGCGCTTAATTTGACGGTGCGAATACCGGCCGCATCACGGTGGGTGATTTCGTGGTGCGCCCAGTCAAATTCGGCGCTGTTATTCATTTTGCTGTCATGTGCACGCCGATGCGTGAACTTGTTGGGCTGCAATCCAAACTCACCAATGTCCCCTTCGCTGGTGACCACAATTGTTTCCGGTTTGAACAAAGCCAGCAAGCCTACCGGCTTGGTCACCGCTTCAATGTGATATTGATTTTCTTCGCGCACAAACACTTCGCGCACCTCGGCCATCTTGATGCCCTTCACCAAGATGTCGTATCTGGCTTCGATGCGGTGTGGCACCTCGGCCCATGCGGATGCGTTAACGAACAGCAATACGAGAGCAAGGTAAGCGCGCATAGATTAGTCCAGTGCAGGTGAGATGAGTGCAGTAGAAATAGGGGCGGCGTGTGAACTCGTCACGCGACCATCGTCTGCTAGCCACAACTTTTTGGAGCACAGCCAACGAATGGCTTGCGGAAAAATTTGATGCTCTTGCTGCAACACGCGGGCGGATAAACTTTGCACGGTGTCGCCGGGTAATACAGGCACCGCAGCCTGCACAATAATTGGCCCGTGATCCAATTCCGCTGTCACAAAATGTACCGTGCAACCGTGAATCCTCACCCCATCCGCTAATGCTCGTTCATGCGTGTGCACCCCCGTGTAGGCAGGTAGCAAAGACGGATGAATGTTGATGAGACGCCCTGCGTAATGATTCACAAAGCCTGCCGTCAGAATGCGCATGAAACCCGCGAGTACCACGAAGTCGGGTTGGAAGCGATCAATCTGTTGCGCGAGTGCCGCATCGAAATCTTCGCGGCTGGCGAAATCCTTATGCGAAATCGCGGCAGTGGTAATGCCGTATTGCTGGGCAATCGCCAGCCCGGTCGCGTCGGCTTTGTTGCTGATGACGGCCGCGATTTTGCAAGGTAGCTGCGCCTTCAGCAACGCTTCCATGTTGCTGCCACGACCGGAGATGAGGATGACGATTTTTTTCATGAAGTGGATTCTAAAAGTCAAAAACGTTTATCCGCAGACTGCACTGATTGACGCAGATTAAAGGCAAAACCACATTCGACCAGCCCACAACCCCATCTTTAGTTTTAATCTATTTAATCTGCGGACAAAAAGATTCAGATTTAACGCACCTGCGTCTGATGCTCATCACCGTTACGTGTGCGAATTACGCCGATGCGCGACACTTTCTCGCCAGCGGCTTGCAGATGTTGAATCGCAGTGTCGGCATCTGCCGCGGCCACGATGACGACCATGCCAATCCCGCAGTTGAAGGTGCGGAACATTTCTTGCGCCGCCACGTTGCCGCCTTCACGCAACCAGTGAAACAGTTTGGGCATTTGCCAGGTGTGGCTGTCGATGTCGGCAACCACGTTGCTGGGCAATACACGTGGCACATTTTCGGTGATGCCGCCGCCAGTGATGTGCGCCATGCCTTTGATGGTCATTTTTTGCATGAGCGACAACAGCGGTTTCACGTACAAACGGGTGGGGGCCATGATGCAATCCGCGAGTGAACGTTCGCCGTCGAACTGGGCGTTAAGGTCGGGCTTGCTACGTTCAATGATCTTGCGTACCAGCGAATAGCCGTTGGAATGAGCGCCGTTAGAAGCCAAGCCGAGTACCACGTCGCCTGCTTTGATATCTTCGCCGGTGATGATGTTGGCTTTATCTACCACGCCTACGGCAAAGCCCGCGAGGTCGTATTCGCCCACGGGGTACATGCCAGGCATCTCGGCCGTTTCGCCGCCGATGAGCGCGCAGCCAGATTGTTCGCAACCGTAGGCAATGCCTTTAATCACTTCTGTGGCAGCGGGGACATCCAACTTGCCGCAAGCGAAGTAATCCAAGAAAAATAGAGGCTCTGCACCTTGTACCAGAATGTCGTTCACGCTCATGGCGACGAGGTCGATACCGACGGTGTCGTGGCGATTGAGCTCAAACGCGAGCTTAAGTTTAGTGCCCACACCGTCTGTGCCCGAGACTAAAACAGGCTCTTTGAATTTTTTGGAAATCTCGACTAGACCGCCGAAACCACCAATGCCAGACAGCACTTCGGGGCGCATGGTGCGCTTGGCAAAAGGCTTAATGTTCTCGACCAGTTGATCGCCTGCGTCCATGTCAACGCCCGCGTCGCGGTAGGAAAGGCTGTTGGAAGGTGTACTCAAGTTGAATTCTCGCTTTCTTCGGGATAAAGTGCCGCACATTTTTCAGGCGCGGATTTTACCCGAAATGACTCTCTCTCGCTCTTCCGCTGTGCAATGGCTGCTAGTGGCCGTTGTGATAGGCGGCTTGCTCTATCTTCTCTCGCCCATCCTCGCTCCTTTTGTGGCGGCGGCCATATTGACTTACATCTGCAATCCCATGGTGCAGCGCTTGCGTGCTTGGAAAGTGCCGCGCACGGGGGCGGTGGTGCTGGTGATGCTGGGCTTGCTACTGGCGTTGGTGGTGCTGCTGCTCATCATGCTGCCACTGTTGCAAAAAGAAATTAGTTTACTGATGGTGCGTGTGCCGGAGTGGTTGGAGTCGGCGCGTGTGCGTGGCTTGCCACTGTTAGAACAATGGTTTGGCATTCAGCTGGAATGGGACACGCAAGCGCTTAAGGATATGCTGGCGAAACATTGGCAGAGCGCGGGCGGCGTGGCAGCCAAAGTATTGCCGTGGTTAGGTGATAGCGGCGGCATGTTGATAGGGTTGATGGTTAATTTGCTACTCATCCCCGTGGTCATGTTTTATTTGCTGCGTGACTGGGACAGTTTGCTGGGGAAAGTGAATCAGCTCGTGCCGCGTCACTGGCACAGCAAGGTGCTGGAAATTGCGGGCGAAGTGGATAGTGTGCTAGCCGAGTTTCTGCGCGGACAAATTTCTGTGATGTTGTTGATGAGCCTTTTTTATGTGCTGGCTTTGTGGTTGGTGGGGCTGGAGTTTGCCCTTCCCATTGGTATTGTGGCAGGGCTATTGGTGTTTGTGCCTTACCTCGGCATGATTTTGGGTGTGCTGTTGGCGACTTTGGCGGCGGCTATGCAGTTTAGTGCGGTGGGTGACATGGTCTGGGTATGGGCGGTGTTTGGTGCAGGGCAACTGTTAGAAGGCATGCTGGTGACGCCTTGGTTGGTGGGTGAGCGGATTGGCTTGCATCCACTTGCCGTTATCTTTGCGCTACTCGCTTTTGGGCAATTATTCGGCTTTTTTGGATTGTTGCTCGCCTTACCTTTGGCGGCTATTTTGCTGGTCGTGTTGCGCCATTCACGTGCGCGCTATTTGTCTAGTTCGATGTACAAAAGAACATGACGCAGATGCTGCTAGGCATCGCGCCCGAGTGGATTCCCTCGTTTGAAAATTTTGTGGTGGGGCGCAATTTGGAATTGATTTCCCTGTTGCAGCAAGCGTTGAGCAGCACGCAGGACGAGCGTTGTATTTATCTGTGGGGTGAAACAGGTAGTGGCAAAAGCCATTTGCTGCAAGCGGCCGCCGCACGCGCACGCGCAGCGGGAATCGACGTTAATTTTGTACACGGCGCAGTGCCGCCCGCAGCCACTGTCGTGGTGGTGGATGAGGTGGAGCGGTTGGATGAGGCAGCGCAAATTCAACTCTTCGCCTTGTTTAACGAGATGCGCGAAAAAGGCAATCTATTGCTGGTGAGTGGCGCACAAGCACCCGTATTTTTGAAGCTGCGCGATGATTTACGCACCCGCTTAAGTTGGGGGTTGATGTACCAAGTGCATGCCTTAAATGAAGCTGAAAAAGCGCAAGCACTCGCCGCGCATGCACAAGCACGAGGCTTTGCCCTGTCGCCCGAAGTGATCACCTATTTATTACGTCACGGACGCCGCGACCTTCCCTCGCTGCTACTCACCTTAAATGCCCTAGACGACCACTGCCTGCGCCTTAAACGCTCAGCCAGCGTGCCCTTGCTTAAAGAGGTGATGGCGCGCAGTTAGTGGGCGGGGTATTCAGGGTAGGGTGTTTCTGCGACAATCGCACCCGGAGGAAGTCGCGGATGGCTTTAGCTACACCTAAATCTAAAAGTGGCAATGCACATCTGTTCCAATTATTACTTGCAAATTAAAAAGGGCTGAACATGAAGAAAAATATATTGATGGTGTCTTTGTTGAGCGCCATGTCATCGTCATATGCGTTGGACAATACGGTTGATCCACGCTCGTTAGCGATGGGTGGCGCAGGCGTTGCAGGTGCGAATGGTTACAATGTTTTGTTCCAAAATCCTGCGGTGTTGAGCGGCTTGCCGAATGAAAAATTTACTGCGCAATCTCCTTTTGCAATGCGCGCTTCCGATGAAGGCGATTTCGCAAATAATGTGGATGCATTGAATTTAAGCGCGACGGCCATGAGTAATGCATTTAATGCTTTTAGTGCAGCAGGTCCTGCGCAAAAGCAATCAACTGCGATTGCTGCTGGAAATGCCCTGATTAAGTTTAACGGTGACTTGGGAAATTTGAGTAACAAAGCTTTGGCTGTGTCTTTATACGGCGGTGGATTCGCGGCGATTCCTAGAACTAATTTGGGCTACGCCTTCAAATTTGATGCGCGCAGTGAGCTGGGAACAGTATTGAGTTATTCAGCGGCTGACCAAGCTGCGGTGAACTCGCTGGGTGCAGATTTGAAGCTGTGCGGGGCGGATCCCCTTGGGAATCAGGCGAATTGTAACAATGCGAACACTCAAATGAATGGCGGCACAATTGCCGCTGCAAATCCTACTGTGAATGTGCGTGCAGCGGTTGTGCAAGACTTTGGTTTGAGCTTGGCACGTCACATCGAAACAGAACAAATGGGTGGGTTTGAAATCGGCATCACGCCTAAATTTTTGCGTGTAGGAACGATTGATGTCGCTTCTTCAGCGCAATCGGGCAATGCAAAAACCACGATGCCTTCTGGCCTCAAATACGAAAACGCTTTTACGATTGATTTGGGCGCATCGAAAACAGTTGTGAATGCAAAAGGTCACGATATGAAGATGGGGGTGGTGGTTAAAAATCTGATACCTAAAACCCTTAAAACAACCCTGAACAATAACATTGAGATTGCACCGCAACTCACCACGGGCGTGGCTTATGGCACACCTTGGTTCACTGGCGCAGTTGATTTGGATGTCATGAAGAATAAGGCGCTGATTACAGGTCTGACGAAAGAATCTCAATTCTTGCGTATGGGTGCTGAATTCGACGCAAAAGGTTGGGCGCAGTTGCGCGTAGGTTATCGCCATGACCTCGCAGGGAATTACGCAGGCCTGCCTTCACTTGGTTTGGGTTTGAATTTGAAGATTGTGAACATGGATTTGTCCGTGGCTTCCGCAGGTAAGAAGGAATTGGCGGCTGCCTTGCAATTCGGTACACATTTCTAATTTGTTGTAAGGGTTATTTTGCAGTGACATCGAGGCCTGCCGCAATGCAGGCCTCGTTTTTTTGATTGAGAGGTTTGTGTGAATCTGGTTTTATTTGATTTGGATAACACGCTGTTGAGTGGCGATAGTGATTTTGAATGGTCGCAATTTTTGGTGGAGCAGGGCATCTTGGCGCGCGACTTATTTGAGGCTAAGAATTTGGCGTTTTATGAGCAGTACAAAGCGGGCACGCTGAATATCGTTGAGTTTCTGGAGTTTCAACTGAAGCCTTTAGCGCAAAATTCGCGCCAAGTTTTGGATGTATGGCACGCCGAATTTATGCGCATCAAAGTGCGCCCTATGATGGGCGCGCAGGCTAAAGCCTTGGTGGCAAAGCATCGAGCAGCGGGCGATTTATGTGTCATTGTGACGGCGACGAATAGCTTTGTGACCGCGCCCATCGCACGTGAATTTGGCATCGAACATTTAATCGCGACCGACCCCGAAGTGGTGGCGGGTGAATTTACGGGGCGGGTGGCGGGTGTGCCTAGTTTTCGTGAGGGTAAAGTGGTGCGCATGGAAAACTGGTTGGCGCAGCACAACTGGTCGTGGGCTAGTTTTGAGCGCACGTGGTTTTACAGTGACTCGATGAATGATTTGCCGCTGATGTCAAAAGTGAGCGACCCGATTGCGGTTGATCCCGATGCAACCTTGCGCGCGCATGCGCTACAGGCGGCCTGGCCAGTGATTAGCCTGCGTGCCTAAAAGCGCACTACGGCGGGGTGTATAATGAAGTACATCGCCGCACTGATTGCGGCGATTTCCTTTCTCCAGACCATGATAAAAAAACTAATTAAACGCGTGTTCGGCAAGTCCCCCAAGGTGCGCTCGGTGGGCGCGGCACAAGTTATCCCTTTTGAGGTGCATGGCGTGAGTCGTGATGGCATCAGCTTTGGTGCGCGCCGTGTGACAGATGGTCTGCAAGCAGCCGGATTTCAAGCCTATGTGGTGGGCGGTGCGGTGCGCGATTTGATGCTGGATAAGCATCCGAAAGATTTTGATGTGGCCACCGATGCCACGCCAGAAGAAGTGCGTCGTGTGTTCCGCCGTGCGCGCATCATTGGGCGTCGTTTCAAATTAGTGCATGTCATGTTCGGTGAAGAAACGGTAGAAGTTTCCACATTCCGCCGTGCCATCGAGGCGGAGGAGGCAGAGACGGATGCGCATGGGCGTATCTTGCGCGATAACGAATTTGGCGACCAAGAGCAAGATGCCGCGCGTCGCGATTTCACCGCCAATGCGCTGTTTTTTGATGCGACCACGCAAGAAATTTTTGACTATCACAATGGCTATGCCGACATTCGTGCGAATACGCTGCGCATGATTGGCGACCCTGTGGTGCGCTATCGTGAAGACCCCGTGCGCATGCTGCGCGCGGTGCGTTTATCGGCTAAGTTGGGCATGAAGTTGGATGCCGCCACCGCCGCGCCAATCGCCAAGATGAAGGGCTTGTTGAGCAATGTGCCCGAAGCGCGCATGTTCGATGAGATGCTCAAGTTGTTACTGTCTGGCCATGCGCTAGAGTGCATTAAGAAACTGCGCCAAATGGAATTGCATCACGGTATGTTGCCGATGCTGGATGTGATTTTGGAGCAGCCGATGGGCGAAAAATTTGTGATGTTGTCGCTGCAAAATACCGACCAGCGTATCGAGCAAGAAAAAGCAACTTCGCCCGCATTTCTGTTTGCCGCCTTGCTGTGGCATGAAGTGTTGTCTACTTGGAACACCCTGAAGGAGAAAGGCGAAGAAGGCCCGATTGCCGCGATGCATACGGCGATGGACGAGGTGCTCGCGCGACAGCGTGCGCAGCTGGCTATTCCGCGTCGCTACGACACGGTGATGAAAGAAATATGGCTGTTGCAACCGCGTTTTGAGCAGCGCAGTGGACAACGCCCCCTACGTTTGCTTGCCTTACCGCGTTTTCGCGCGGCATATGATTTCATGCTGCTACGTTGTGAGAGCGGTGAAGTAGATGTCGAACTGGGTGCATGGTGGGAGGAGTTTCAACACGCCAATGATGAACAGCGCGCTGACATGCTGATGCCTGATACAGGGGGCACCAAAAAGCGCCGTCGCCGTACTAAAAAACCAGCGTCAGCGCATCAAGCTGAACTGCCTATCGAATAATTTTGCGCACGATGAAACACCTTGCATTTATTGGCTTGGGTAGCAATTTGGCCGACCCTGTTGCGCAAGTTAAACAGGCACTCGTCGCCTTAAATGACTTGCCGCAATCGCGCGTCATCGCACGTTCTTCACTGTACCGTAGCGCCCCTGTAGGCTATGTGAATCAGCCTGATTTTATAAATGCGGTAGCGCAGGTGGAAACAAGTCTGTCGCCGCGCGTTTTACTGGATGAATTGTTGGCGTTAGAGTTGGTGTGTGGGCGTACCCGCGAATTTTTGTATGCACCGCGCACGCTCGATTTAGATTTGTTGCTGTACGACAATCTCGTGCATCACGAGCATGGCCTCTCAATTCCGCATCCGCACATGCATCAACGCGCTTTTGTGTTGCAGCCCTTGTGCGAAATTGCCGCTGACTGTGTGATTCCGAATCAAGGTTTGGCTGTGCATTGTCTGCGTCAATGTGTAGAGCAAGTGTTGGAGCGTCTCTAAATGCCTTTGAGTAAATACCGATACATCGTGGTGGAAGGCCCGATTGGCGTGGGTAAGACTACGCTGGCGCAACGCTTGGCTGATTATGCGGATGCCAATAGCTTGCTGGAAAAGCCGCAGGACAATCCTTTCCTCGCGCGCTTTTACCAAGATGCAGAACGCTACGCCTTACCCACGCAACTCTTTTTTTTATTCCAACGCATTAACGAAGTGCGCGATTTAGCGCAGATGGATATGTTTCAAAGTCGCACCGTTGCGGATTATTTATTTGAGAAAGACGAGCTATTCGCGCGCCTGACCTTGAGTGATGACGAATACAAGCTGTATCAATCTATTTACCAGAGCCTTGCGCCGCAAGCGCCTACGCCTGATTTGGTCATTTACTTGCAAGCCCCCACCGAGGTGTTGATTGAGCGTGTGCATAAACGCGGCTCGCGTTATGAACGGTCAGTGCAGGATGATTACTTATCCAAACTGGCGAATAGCTACGGCGAATTTTTTCACCACTACCAAGCCGCCCCCGTGTTGGTGGTGAATAGCGAACGCCTAAATTTTGTGGACAATGCAAACGACTTTAATTTATTGCTTGAGCGTATTGGTAAGATGCGCGGACGCCGTGAATTTTTTAATGTGGGTAGAGATTGAAAATCAGTATTTATATTTTCCACGTTGGAAAAAATGAAATAGGGAGTGCTCATGCGTAAAACCCTCAACACCTTACAAACCCTGCGCAGCAAGGGCGAAAAAATCGCCATGCTGACTTGCTATGACGCCAGTTTTGCGACGCTATTAGAAAACAATGGCGTGGATGTACTGCTGGTGGGAGACTCTTTAGGTATGGTGATTCAGGGGCGCGAAAGCACCTTGCCCGTCACCTTGGAGCAAATGGCTTATCACACCGCTTGCGTTGCGGCTGGCTCGCAGCAGGCGCTTATTTTGGCCGACATGCCGTTTGGCACTTCACAAATCAGTCCGCGCGAAACCTTTGCGTACGCTTCGCAGTTGATGGCGGCAGGGGCGCACATGGTGAAGCTAGAAGGCGGTGTGGCGATGGTAGAAACGGTGCGCTTTCTGACCTCGCGCGGCATTCCTGTGTGTGCCCACATAGGCCTTACACCGCAATCCGTGCATCAGCTGGGCGGCTATCGTGTGCAAGGACGTAGCGATGCCGGTGCGCAGCAACTATTGCAAGATGCGCTTGCGTTGCAAGCAGCGGGGGCAAGTGTGGTGTTGATGGAAGCCATTCCCGCCGCCCTCGCGACGCAAGTTACCGCCTCACTACAAGTGCCCACTATTGGTATCGGTGCAGGCGCAGGGTGTTCGGGGCAGGTGCTGGTGTTGCACGACATGCTCGGCATTTATCCTGGTAAGAAAGCCCGCTTTGTTAAAGACTTCATGTCGGGAGCGGGCACTATTTCCCAAGCAGTATCTAACTATGTTGCCGAAGTGAAAGCGGGCACATTTCCCGCATTGGAGCATTCCTTCTAATGCGTCTTATTCATGCTGTTGTGGAGTTGCGCGAGTATCTGTCCCGCCAAGAGCGCATTGCCTTTGTGCCAACGATGGGTAATTTACATGAGGGGCATTTGCAGCTAGTCCGTATGGCACGCGAACGGGGTGCGTGTGTGGTGGTAAGCATTTTCGTCAACCCTTTGCAGTTCGGCCCCAACGAAGACTTCGATAAGTATCCGCGCACCTTGGAGGCCGACTGCACCAAGCTACAAGGCTTGGCGGATGTAGTGTTTGCGCCGTCAGTTGATGAAATGTATCCCGAGCCACAAACCCTCTACGTGGAGTTGCCCTCAATTGCTAATGAACTGTGCGGAGCGTTCCGTCCCGGTCATTTTCGTGGCATGGCAACCGTGGTGTTGAAACTGTTTAACCTTGTTCAGCCAGACATCGCCATCTTCGGCAAAAAAGATTATCAGCAACTTGCCATCATTCGGCTGATGGTGACGCAGTTCAATCTGCCTATCGAAATTGTCGGCGCAGAGACTTCGCGCGCAGACGACGGCTTGGCCTTGAGTTCGCGTAACCAATATCTTTCTCCAGGCGAGCGAACTGAAGCCGCTCATCTGTATCGAACGCTGAACGAAGTGGCAAAGGATTTGCAGGCGGGAGCGGAAGCGCTCGCACCGATTGAGCTAAAAGCTCGTTTCAACCTTGAGCAGCGGGGGTGGCAAGTGGAGTATGTGAGCGTGCGTAGTCAGAATGGCTTGGCGATTCCATCGCAGAATGAGCAAAAATGGGTGGTGGTCGCCGCCGCGAGGTTAGGTAAGACGCGTTTGATTGATAACCTTGAGGTTTGTCTTTAGGGCATCGTTGTTTATAATGCGCGCCCCTAGCTAATTGGGCAGGATAAGAAATTACCTTTTTCGTTTGCCTCCTCGCCCACATACGGGAGAGGATTGAGGAGAGGGTACTGGAGGTAACTATGCAACGAACCATGCTACAAGCGAAATTGCACCGTGTGCGCGTAACGCAGTCTGAACTGCATTACGAGGGTTCGTGCGCCATTGATGACGATTTGCTGGATGCTTCCGGTATTAAGGAATATCAAGCAATCGACATTTACAACGTAACCAACGGCGAACGTTTCTCCACCTACGCTATCCGCGCACAACGCGGGTCGCGCACAATTTCGGTGAATGGTGCGGCAGCGCATAAAGCAAATCCAGGGGACATCCTGATTATCGCCGCCTACGCAATCTATACCGAAGCTGAGTTGCAAAACTACCATCCCACCCTTGTCTACGTTGACGAGCGCAATTGCATAATCGGCAAACGCGATAGCATCCCTGTTCAAGCGCTATAGCTTGAAAATAACCTCCATTCTTTTCAAATAGTTAATCCCAATCTCATGGGGGTATAGGTCGTTCGGACTATTGCCCGATGGTGTGTGTTTGAGTAAAGTACCGCCAGCTAACTAATTGATGTCCATACGAAAGAGCGAATTAAATGCGCAGAGCGGAAATATTTTTTTTATTGATCGCGATGTTGATGAGCGCGGCGGCATTGGCGGCAGGGCAGGTAGCGCCTGCTAAAACGACGACAAAGGCAGCTCCGGTGGACTCGTTGATGCAAAAAGCTCAAATCTTGCTGCAAGCGGGTAAATATGCTGAAGCATTTACATTGTTGGAGCCACGCGAATTTGAGCGTTCAGGCGATGTTGCTTTCGACTATTTGTTGGGTATTAGTGCAGTGAGCTCGGGCAAGCCCGATCGCGCAACGATTGCGTTGGAACGTGTTGAGGCTTTGTATCCGGAATATGGCGATGTGCGCATGTATTTGGGAATGGCGTATTACCAAACAGGAGATACGGCGCGCGCTAAACAAGCATTTGCTGCTTTGCTTGCGCAATCGAAGCTTGCACCTCAATCCAAAGCCAATGCCGATCAATATCTGGCCGC
>JABFSI010000138.1 GCA_013140695.1 Sideroxydans sp.
CTGTTGGCAGCTGCGCCATTGGCGTGGGCATTGGGGTTGGTGTCATGGCGTATTATTTTTGTTGCGGTAGGGGTGTTGTCTCTGTTGCTGGCGGTGCTTGCATGGGGCTTGGTACGTAATCAGCCGCATGAAGCGGGACTGCCTTCGATGCGTGAATTGGAGGGCAAAGAGGCGCATCCCTTGCATGAAGGACACTGGTATGACGGTCTGTTTATTGTTTTGAAAAATCGAGCGACGTGGCCGGGACTGTGGGTGAATTTAGGCTTGGCGGGATCGTTATTTGCATTTGCGGGATTGTGGGCCGTGCCATTTCTGCGCGATGTTTATGGTATGCCACGAGCCGTGGCGTCGTATCACACGACGCTACTGTTGCTTGGGTTTGCGCTAGGCGCATTCTTTATTGGCACACTTTCAGATTGGATGGGCAAGCGCAAGCCGTTGATGATGGCGGGCGCGTTTTTGTACAGCCTGTGCTGGTTACCGCTGTTGTTTGGTTTGCCGATGAGTGAAGGTGTGAGCTACACACTATTTTTTGTGATGGGCTTGTGTGCGCCCAGCTTTACCTTGAGTTGGGCGTGTGCCAAAGAAGTGAACCCGCCTGCCTTATCTGGGATGTCCACTAGCGTGGTGAATGTGGGTGGATTTTTGGGGACTGCTATCTTGCAGCCCTTGGTGGGCTGGGCGATTGATCACAGTCATGCGCAGACGTTTGCAAGCCCGCTGGGGCTGCCTGATTATCAACTAGGGATGGTTATTTTGATGTGCTTCTCAGTGCTGGGATTTATCGCTACGCTGTGGGTACGCGAAACCAACTGCCGTTATGTGAGCCAGTCTTAAAGCGTGCGCATAAATCGAGGCAATAAAAAAGGGGGCTGATGAGCCCCCTTCTTATTTGACGAGTGGTAACGAAATTACTGTTTTACAACCAGCTCGTTTTCAACTTTTACTTTGTCGCCAATGGCTACGCCAGGATTGGTTGCGTGGCGATAGATGTGTTCTTCGCCATTTTCCAAACGCACAGCTACGTCATATACCGTGGTCTTTTTAGCTGCTTGTTCAATTTTGTGACCAGCGATTGCGCCGCCCACTGCACCGGCTAAAGTTGCCACATCTTTACCTGTACCGTTACCCACTTGGTTGCCTAACAAACCACCTGCCACACCGCCTGCAATTGCGCCCAAGCCAGAACCTTTGCCGGCTTGTTCGATTACATTGATTGCTGAAACAGTTCCGCAGTTAGCGCAGATTGCTTTAGCAACGGGTGCAGGAGCAGCAACGGGAGCTGCAGCAACAGGCTTTGCAACTGGTTTTGGTTTTGCAACGGGTTTGGGTGTAGCTACTGGAGCGGGTGCGGGTGCTGCTACGGGCGCTGCCACTGGAGCGGAAGCGATAACAGGGGCAGCAGCGGCGGCCGCAGCTGCCTCTTTTGCTTTTTCGGCATCCAGAGCGGCTTTAACTTGTGCAGCTACTTCTTCGCTGCTGGGTTTGGACTCAAAGCAGCCACTCAATGCAAATAAGCTAACCAGAGCCAAAATGCTTAATACAGAATTACGGGTTGTGATGTTCAAAATAATCTCCTTGATTGATGGTGAGGTGAAGCGTGAGCAGTAACGAATAGATGACGTAACTCGTTCACAAGGGTTTAACTTTAAGACGCAGAAACAGCCTACTGCACTGACCTTATCCCAAAAACCCCGGCGCGCATCATACCATTAAGCTGTCATTATGCGGTTTGGGGGCTAGGCACGAGGAGGGCGAGCTGTGGTGCGGTGAGGTAAGTCCATTCACCCAGTGCCAGCCCCATGTCGGCTAACTTAAGTCCGCCAATTTGCGTGCGAGATAGCGATGTACAGTGGTTTCCAGCGGCAACCAGCATGCGTTTCACCTGATGATATTTGCCTTGTTCCAGCACAATTTCTAAACGATGTGAGTCGAGTTGGCGGCAAACGATAGCGGCGAGTGGCACGGATTCATCCTCTAACTTCACACCTTTTAACAGTTGCGCAACCAGTTGCGGGGTGACGGGCTCGTGGGTGGTTGCCACATATACTTTAGGGACATGGCGTTTGGCAGAGGATTGAGCGTGAATAAAAGCGCCGTCATCGGACATCAGCAACAGCCCTGTTGTGTCATGGTCAAGACGTCCTACGGGCTGTACGTCGCGTCCCGCGAATTGTTCGGGTAGCAAAGACAACACGCCAGGATGATGGCTAGGTTTGCGTGAGCATTCGTAGTCGCTGGGTTTGTTCAGTGCGAGATAAAGATGCTCGTGGAACAGCCATTCTTCACCGTAGATAGAAAACTTTAATCCTGCGGTTTCGAGGTAGAGGCGGGTATCGGTAATGACTTCACCGTTGACGCTAACTTCGCCATCTTCAACTAATCGAAGACAAAATTTACGCGTGCCAAAGCCTTGCGATTGAAGAATGCGTTCTAGTGTGTGTTTGCTCATGGAAATGATGTGTTTATTGAGGGGTAACGGTAGGCGTAACTTTAACAGACGCAGGCTCGCGGTATGATGTGTGCCAAGGAGATTCTCATGTCGCTTCAAGCTGCATTCTTGTCAGTTATTTTAATATGGTCCACCACACCACTCGCGATTAAATGGAGTGCGCAGGGGATAAGCCCCAGCCTTGCGGTGTTTTCGCGTATGGCGATTGGCATCGTACTGTGCATCGTATTGCTTAAATTATTTCGGGTCGCGTTCCCGCTGCATCGCAAAGCGAGGCTTGCTTATGTGGCGGGTGGACTAAGCATGTTTGGCGCGATGGCGCTCACCTATTGGTCGTCGCAGTTTGTGAGCTCGGGCATGATTGCGGTGTTGTTCGGGCTGTCGCCCCTGGTGACTAGCTTGGGTGCGGCATTGTGGCTGAAAGAAGAAGCACTGACGACGAGCAAGTGGGGTGGCATGTTATTAGGCGTGTTGGGACTAATGTTGGTATTTCGTGGCGGCATTCATTTCACCGAGGGCGCGGCACTAGGTGTTTGCGCTTTACTGCTTGCCGTTGTCGCACAGTCTTGGGGCTTGGTATGGTTGAAACGCATTGACGATGACAGTCCGCCCTTGGCGACGACTTTTGGAATTTTGAGTGTGTCTTTGCCCTTGTTTTTTTGCGTATGGTGGTTGGTGGATGGGTCTATCCCGCAACAGGTGACGCAACGTGCGGCCGTAGCGACGCTCTATCTCGGCACATTCGGTTCAGTATTGGGGTTCGCACTTTACTACTATCTCATCAAGCACATGGATGCAGGTCGTGTTGCGCTGATTACCTTAATCACACCTGTGTTGGCGTTGTTGTTAGGTCACGCGCTCAATGCAGAACCCGTGTTGCCTCAAGTTTGGTTAGGCACGGCCAGTATCGTGTTGGGTTTGTGTCTACATCGTTGGGGCGAACAGTGGATACGTGTGGCAAATAGAAAGCGAGGCGTGTAATGACTTTGCAATTAAATAATCGGCAACATCTTAAAGCGCGCGCGTTGTTGTTGGGTGATCGGCTGGATTTGAAATTGTTCAAAATTGCCGACTGTTTATCCACCACTCCGCTAACGATGGAGGTGGGCACGCAGGGTGGTATTGCAGTGTTGTTTCGTTATGGTGTGGTGGTGCTGTTTGGGGTGCAAACGATGGAGGAAGTGAAGTTCATCGAATCGCTTAAATCGCTGTTAACCAACCCATATGCGGCACCTGAAACAGAAGAGTTAGAAATTCATGGCGGGCGCAATGCGATTGGGGTGCAGAGTGGCGCGGTGTCGTTGGATGACATTACTTTAGAAAGACTGCAACTGATCGCAGATGCCTTGAGTAAAAATTTGGTGTTGTCGCTGTACGAGAAAAAAGTGGCGGGAGAATTTGACAAGATTGAACCGCTCGCGCAAGAGTTGGCCTTGCACGGCAAAGTCAGCGCAGGCACAAAAAGTTTGCTGCAAAAAATTGGCGCTATGCTGCTCATTGAACATCGCATGGTAGGACGCGCCGAGATTGGTGATCGCCCTGAAACGCTGTGGGACTACCCGCAGTTAGAAGGTTTGTATGCCAGCTTGGAGGATGAATTCGAGTTGAAAGAACGCCAGTCGGCGCTGGATAGAAAGCTGGGATTGATTTCAGACACCGCACAAACGTTGGCGGATGTGTGGGACAACAAGCAATTACACAAGTTGGAGTGGTATGTGATTGGGCTAATTTTGTTTGAGATTGTCATTAGCCTAGTGGAGCGGGGCGAGAAGTTTTTACATTGGCTTGTTTCGTAGTTGAGCTCAATATCTTTATGTAAAAGGTAAAGTTCATGCGCAGATTGATTTGTGAAATATCGTCTATGCGATGAAGTGCGGAATGGAAAATATAAGGCATCGGTATAATCCGCCACCCGTGGTGAATGTCTCACTACAACTCATTTTTAACTAAAGGAATTTTGACCATGCGTAATTTGATCGTTGCTGCAATTGCTTCCCTGTTCTTCGCTAGTTCTGCATTTGCTTTGGATGCGAGCTGTGAAATGAAGGCGGTAAGCAAAGACGGTAAAGCATTGGCAGGTGCGGCAAAAGCCGCGTCTATTAAGAAGTGTGAAAAAGAAGCGGCGGCTGCAACTGCGCCCACTTGCGAAAGCAAGGCAGTGAGCAAGGCGGGCAAGCCGTTGGCAGGCGCGGCTAAAACAGCGTCTATCAAAAAATGCGAAGCGGATGCAAAGAAGTAATCTGAAACATAGGGTCTGCATAAAATCGGCGGGCGAGTCCCGCCGTTTTTTATTTGGATAATGGGATTATGTTGAATCAATTAAATGTTCGAGTGACTCTGCCGTTGCCGCGCACCGCCATGGTGATTGGTGGCGGTGTCGCGGGCTGCGCAGCAGCACATGCCTTGGCGCAGCAAGGCATTGCGGTGTCGTTGATTGATCGCGCGTCGCACTTGGCGAGCGGGGCTTCGGGCAATCCGCGCGGTATTTTGCATGCGCGTTTTGGTGCTGGGGACAACTCGTTGCACCAATTTGTTTTGGCTGCGTATCAACATGCGTTGAAGTGGTTGGATGAGGTGTTACCGGTGGATGGGATGGCGCGTGCGCAATGTGGACTGTTGCAATTGGCTTGCAATGCCGTGGAAGTAAAACGTATCGGCCGATTGGCGCAGCAAACATGGCCACCGCAGTTGATGCAGTTTGTGAATGCTAAACAAGCCAGTGAATTGGTGGGCATCGAGATGCAATTTGGGGGCGCGTGGTTTCCAGCTGGGGGGTGGGTTGTACCCCCTGTGTTGTGTGCCAAGCTGGTCAGTGATGCGCGCATCACGCAGCGTTTGGGGCATCACGCAGAGTCATTGGTGAAAACGCCAACGGGCTGGCAGGTGCTGGGGCAAACCGCGCAGGGCATCGCATGGCAAGAAGAGGCGGATGTGTTAGTCGTGTGTTGTGCGCACGCCGCGAAAAAATTTGAGCAATTCGCCCACTTCAAACTGACTTCTGTTCGTGGACAAATCAGCGTGGTAGCACAAACCCCAGCGAGTGAGGCGCTGCATGCTGTCGTGTGCGGCGATGGTTACTGTGCGCCTAGCGTGAACGATGAGCATGTGCTGGGGGCGACCCATGCGTTTGATGATGAATCCACCGAAGTGAGAAACGCTGACCATGCGGAAAACTTAGCGCATCTCAAGAGATACTCCCCTGCATTGCATCAAGCATTGGGCGAGAAGGCGGTAGAGGATTGGCAGGGCAGAGCGTCTGTGCGCTGTTCCGCACCCGGCTCGATGCCGCTGGTGGGGAGAGTGGATGAAGGTCTGTATTGCAGTCTCGGTCATGGCACACGCGGCTTGCTCACAGCAGGTATCTCGGCAGATGTCTTGCTTGCTGAGCTGTGCGGATTGTCTGCACCGTTGCCGCAAAATATTTTGGATGAATTGGCGCCGTTGCATAGGGTGAGCACACCGCGCCCACGCGTATAATCGGCCCCTCAAATTAAGGCGCAGTATGAAAAAAACACCCTCCCCTGAATATCCAGAAATTCGTGCAGGTCAGTCCATCGAGTTACTGAAAGCGCTGCACATTCTCACGCGCGACGGCAAGATGAATCAGGACTCGCGCCGCAAGTTGAAGCAGGTCTATCACCTGTATCAATTCATCGAGCCATTGCTGCAAGAGGTGAAGAAAGATCAAAGTGCGTTGACCTTGGTTGATCACGGCGCAGGCAAATCCTATCTAGGTTTTATTCTGTATGACCTGTTCTTCAAAGCGCTGAAAGATACCTCTCATATCTACGGTATCGAAACACGTGAAGAACTCGTCACCCATTCGCGCGAGTTGGCGCAGCTGTTAGGGTTTGCGGGCATGTCGTTTGAGAACCTATCGGTCGCCGAATCGACCGTGTCGAACAAACTGCCAGCTCAAATTGATGTCGTGACCGCGCTGCATGCCTGCAACACCGCCACCGACGATGCCATCCACTTCGCATTGAAGAAGCAGGCCAAGCACATCGTGCTGGTGCCTTGCTGCCAAGCTGAAGTGGCAGCGGTGTTGCGCAAGAACAAAGGCAAGCAACTAGCCAAGGACGCACTCATCGAATTGTGGCGCCACCCTATTCACACTCGCGAGTTCGGTAGCCACCTCACCAACGTATTGCGTTGCCTGCAATTAGAAGCACATGGCTATCAAGTGACGGTGACTGAACTCGTAGGCTGGGAGCATTCGATGAAGAACGAACTCATCATCGCCACTTACAAAAACCTGCCGCGCAAACGTGCCGCAGAACGCTTGGCAGAAGTGTTGAGCAGCGTAGGCTTGGACGAGATGAAAGACAGATTCTTTACGGAATAAAACTCCGTCATACCGGCGAAGGCCGGTATCCAGTGAATAAAAAATTCCGCGTAGCGGACAAAGCCTATTGAATAACAGCGCTGGATTCCCGCTTTCACCCGCAAGGGGTGCGCCGTGGCTGTACGGAGCATTCGCTCCTACACCGCACGCAGCGCGGGAATGACGGCATAGAGGGAAAGTGAATGCAGATTAATAACGACACACGCAACCATTACGAGCGCATCGGCGGCGAGCCCAAAGTGCGAGAGCTAGTGCAACGCTTCTATCACTTGATGGACGAATTGCCCGAGGCACATGGCATCCGCAAGATGCATCACATTGACTTAAAAAATGCCGAAGACAAATTGTTCATGTTCCTCTCCGGCTGGATGGGCGGCCCGCAATTATTCGTAGAAAAATTTGGCCACCCACGTCTACGCCAGCGCCACCTGCCATTCTCCATCGGGGAGACAGAGCGAGACCAATGGATGATGTGCATGACGCAGGCGATGGAGGACGTGATCGAGGAGGTGGCGCTGCGCGAAGAACTGAAGGCTGCTTTCTATAAGACTGCCGATTTCATGCGCAACCGCGAAGGTTAGCTCGACTGTAAGAGATTTAATTCAACAATCGTGTTGATGATGAGCAGTCAGTTGCGGCGATAGAGATGCATGACTCATTCTCGGCTTTAGCGGCCAATTCAGCATGCATGGGAATACGGCAGTTTAGTCAATCAGCGCCGACATCAACTACAAAGCTCATAGACGAGGCCATTTTGCGGGGATTATAGAACGTCTTGTTGGGCGATATTTACAAAATGGTGCAAATCTTTTCGGTGAAGCTTTTGCCAAGTATGCTTTAGTTAAAGGCTTTATAGCGGCATATATTTTTTTGGACTTGCCCCAACACTACATGTTTTGATAAATTCCAGAGCAATTAAAATTGATGCCATTCATTTAATGGCGCAACTAAGTAAGATTCATGAAATTTATAAGAACGAGGAATGGATAATGAAAGCAAAATTTGCAGCGGCGACAACTCTATTGATCTTTTCTTTGGGAGCAGGTGCTGCTGAAGTAAAAAATTTATTAATTGAGATTAATAACGATGAAAAAAGTTGTCGAATGGTTGAGTTCGGATATGGAGCCAAAGAGAATCCTTTGAAATTTTTGGGGAAGTGGTATGAACATAATGAATGTACAGTTCACTTCTCTGCTGAAGATTTTTATAAACGTTTCCAACATTGCGCAGTTTCTGGGCTTAAAAATTACGCTGGGAAGGCAGTTGAATGTCGTGTTAGATATGGCGCATCGTCAGCAAAGGAAAAGTCAGGGTGGGTTGAATTTACCCAAGAGAAAGATACGGAATGTGAATTTGTTTGTGTAACAAAATAATTGATTGGACTCTCCGAGGAGGAAAGCAATTCTTCCATCTCCAATAGGCACTTTCATGTGAGCTGTTAAGAACTAAAGGCCGCGTCTCGCGGCCTTTATCAATTTTGTAGTCTAGCAGTACCGCACGAGTGGGGCTGCTATGGGTGCGGATGCGGACTAATACAGCAGATTGTTCAATGGCTGCAATGGCACCAAGAATGCCCCATTCAATGGATTCCAAACAGCCTATCTATTTTCGAACAGGCGGATCTAAATCGCCGGTGAGCAAGCTGAACACACCCGTCTTGCGCTCCTTGAAGTAATGCTGGAGTGCGAATTTGACGGGGCGAAAGGCAATCGTATCCCACGGAATTTCTGCTTCGCTGAACAGTTGTACTTCTAAACTTTCCACGCCAGGCGAAAAGTCTAAATCGAGCAGGGTGGCGCGATAGATGAGGTGTACTTGGTTGATATACGAGAGGTTGTACAGGGCGTACAACTCATGGAGTTTTACTCGAGCGTTAGCCTCTTCCAAGGTTTCGCGCGCGGCACCTTCCCAAGTGGTTTCACCGTTTTCCATAAATCCTGCGGGCAGTGTCCACAGCCCGTGCCGAGGTTCAATAGCGCGACGGCATAGCAACACGCGACCGTCTTCCCACACGGGAAGTGTGCCGACGATGTTGCGCGGATTTTGATAGTGGATGGTGTTGCAGGTGGTGCAGACGTAGCGCTCGCGGCTGTCGTCCTGCGGGATACGCAGGGCAACAGGTGAGCCGCAGTCCGCACAAAATTTCATTTTAGATTTCCCAGAATTTCCACCACGGCGTCTCGCGTTCTTTGAAATAAGACTGTGAGGGCTTGATGCCATCTTTGGCGATGTTGATGTCGAGGATGCGTTGTGTATCTTTTTGTAAATCGGTCAACCCTAGTTTGGAATAGGCTTGCACCATGATTTGCAGTGCGTCGCGTGTTTGCGCGGTTTGTGGGTAGTCGGTCAATACGCCTTGTGCGCGGTTCACAGCGGCGATGGGGGCGCCGCGTCGTAGGTAATAACTGGCGATATGAATTTCATGTTTGGCCAAGGTGATGAGCAGGTATTGCATGCGCTGACGTGCATCGGGGGCGTATTTACTATTAGGAAAACGCGTGACTAATTCTTTGAACGCATCGAAGGAAACACGTAGCGCTACGGGGTCGCGTTCAGAGGGGTCTTGTTGGAAAGTGGTGTTGGTGAAGCTGTTGATGTTTTCGTTAAAGTTAATTAGGCCACGCAAATAATGCACGTAATCCAAATTAGGACTATTCGGAAACTGTTTTGCAAAGCGATCTAGTGCTGCCAAGGCGGGAGCGGGTTCGCCTTGCTTGAAATAGGCGTAAGCCACTTCCATTTGGGCTTGTTGGGCATAGCGTCCATAGGGGTAGCGTGATTGCAAGGCCTCTAATTTTTTGATGGCGCGATCGTAACTGTGATCGTCCATAGCCGATTTGGCTTGGGCGTAGAGCTCGTCCGCCGAGGCCGATTTGTCATCTTTAGTGGGGGCGGAACTGCAAGCAGTTAAGGAGAGCAGCAGGAAAACAGTTAAAATGCGGCGCATGATAGAACCCGATGAAGAATTCCCCGATTATAGCAAAGACGACGACGTCGCCGACGTGCTTGAAATGCGGGTACCCATGCAGCACGGCGGACTTCGCCTCGATCAAGCACTGGTCCAAATGTTCCCCGAATACTCGCGTAGCCGCCTGCAAGATTGGGTGGAGCAGGGCTTGGTGACGGTGGAAGGCAAGGTGGCCAGCGTCAAGCAAAAAGTGTGGGGCGCAGAGCGCATCGCGCTTACTCCTCAAGTGCATCCGTCCGAGCAGCCTTATGTCGCTGAAGACATCCCACTCGACATTATTTATGAAGACGATGACATTCTGATTGTGGATAAACCCGTGGGGTTGGTGGTGCATCCTGGCAGCGGTAATTGGACAGGTACGTTGCTCAATGCTTTGTTATTCCATGTGCCTGAACTACAAAACGTGCCGCGTGCTGGCATCGTGCATCGCTTGGATAAAGACACCAGCGGTCTGATGGTGGTGGCTAAAACACTGATTGCGCAAACGGCTTTGGTACGTCAGATGCAAGCGCGTAGCGTGAAGCGTGAATATCTAGCCCTAGTGTGGGGAGAGGTGGATTACGACGGAACAATCAATTTGGCGATTGGTCGTCACCCTTCGCAACGCGTGAAAATGGCGGTGATTGAATCAGGCAAAGAAGCCATCACGCACTTCAGCGTGGAAGAAAATTTTACCAGCTGCACCTTGTTACGTTGCCGTTTAGAAACGGGGCGTACCCATCAAATCCGCGTCCATCTTTCGCACTTCGGACACCCTTTAGTGGGCGATAGTGTCTATCAGAAAGGCGTGCCAAAGTGTGCGCCCGAAATGCGCGAGTTCCTGAATGCCTTCCCGCGTCAGGCTTTGCACGCCACGCAACTTGCATTGCAACATCCCACCACGGGCGAGCTGATGGAATGGCATTCCGAATTGCCAGAAGACATGGATGAGTTGTTAGCGCATCTGGATGAGGCGAGTGTTGCTTGAGTCTTGCCCAGCTAATTTTTTTGAGGTGAGGGTGTGATATGAATATCTTTAACTTAATTAAGATGCTGGCTGAAGCTGAAGTTGAAGTTGAATTTGTCTTGGTGGGAGGGTTGGCGGTTGCGCTGCAAGGCTATTAACGCGTCACGATGGATGTTGATGTGGTGTTAGCGATGGAGTCGGATAATCTGCGTAAGTTTTTGTTTGCCGCAAAGTCAGCGGGGTTGCGCCCAACCCTTCCTGTTGATTTGGATACGCTTGCCAATCCGCAATTGATTGAGCAGTGGTATCGAGAAAAGGGAATGCTGGAGTTCAGTTTGCGTGGCCCCGAAGTGATGGCGACGGTAATGGATGTGCTGGTGAAACCTGTGGTTCAGTTTGCCGATTTGCGGCGTGATGCGACGATGGTTGCGGTAGGTTCGATTAACATTCCCGTTGCGTCAATCGAACATTTGATTGTGATGAAAACAGGTACGGGGCGCAGTAAAGATTTAATTGATATTGAAGAGCTGCAAAAGCTTCAGGAATTAAAATGACCCCAGCAGAGAAAAATTTTCTACTGTTACAGGAAATTGAGGCGAGCCGTCTGTTTCTATTGATGGCCTACCAACAAAATCCCAAGTTGTTAGAGCGTGCTGAACCACGAATTAAATTGCTGTTTGATAAAAATACACAGCAATCAGGTGCCTGCCGCTAGCGTATAAAAGGGCGTACTCACTATTTTTAATGGAGTCGTTGCTCTGAAATGAACCTGCATGAATGCTGCATCTATCCTGACTGGCCTGCACCCGCCAATGTCAAATCGCTACAGACCACGCGCCACGGTGGCGCTAGCGTCGCCCCTTACGATTCTCTTAATCTAGGTTTGCATGTGGGCGATGCCCCCCTCGTGGTGAATCAAAATCGCCAATTACTTTCCGCTTTGATGCCGAGCGAGCCAGTGTGGTTAGCGCAGGTGCATGGCACACGCGTTGCTAATGCCGATGCAGCGAACTGCGTTGAACAAGCCGATGCCAGTGTTGCGAGTACGCGTGGCTCGGTGTGCGTAGTCATGACGGCGGATTGCTTGCCCGTATTGCTGTGTGATGAGGACGGCACGGTGGTGGGGGCGGCGCATGCGGGTTGGAAAGGTTTGGCAGCAGGGGTAATTGAAGCGACCGTCGCTGCGATGCAAGTCACTCCGCATAAGTTAATGGCATGGCTTGGGCCAGCTATTGGTGCGGCGGCATTTGAGGTGGGGGCTGAAGTGCGCGCTGCATTCATTGCGCACCAAGCACAAGCCGCCATCGCGTTCACCGCACATGGCACACAAGGCAAATATCACGCCGATATCTATGTGCTGGCTCGTCAGCGCCTTAACGCATTGGGCATTACGCGCATCTACGGCGGCCAGCACTGCACCTTCACCGAACAAGAATACTTCTTCTCCTACCGTCGTGATGGCGTGACGGGGCGTATGGGATCGTTTATTTGGCTGGGGTGAGCAAAGTGATAATGCTAAAACTTATACTTTAGTGTGAACTCGGCGTTATAGATTGCCTCATCTAAATAATATGAATCAGTGAAGTGTGTGTAAGTCAACCCGCCCACTTTGCAGTTATAGCATTCAGTCTTGAACTTATAGCTATTCCACGACCCTTTGTATTCTGCGGCTACAGTGAACTGATCATTTATTAAATAAGTCAGCCCGATACCGCCGCCATAACCCATAGAGTCTGATGATTTGTCGGCATAGATTTGAGACGAGGGGCGGTAAGTTCCTTGCATGATGTACTGCACGGAAAGATTGAATGAGCCAATGACATTAGGAGTAAATCTAACAATTTTTGTCATCCCTAAAAATGGCCCATTGGATGAAAAGTTGTACATGTCTTTGCCTTTGAAGGCGACTTTTGAGTCGCCTGTTTTCCAGCCAAAATATACTGAAGCGTTTTCTGCGTTGTAACCTGGCGACCAAGCAATTAAATTATCTGTCCTAGTCATTTCACCCGCAAAATCAGCTGTCCCCTTAATATTTCGCGTATTGGCCATCAGGTAGTTGTGATTGTCAAAAAGCAGAGCCAACCCTAATTGAGTGCCTGAATAATTTTTTACATCGTACCCAAATGTAGAGGATGCCGAACTTGATATTTTTGCAGTACCAGAAGTGATTAGTCCTGCTGACACTTGAGTATCCATTGCCATCACAGCCTGGCTACATAAGCTGGCAGATAAAAAAATGAGCGATGCAGCTGTGTGAGTTTGGTTTTTCATCATGTCCCCCTTTATAAATTGGATGGTTCAAGCCGAGGTATTTCGCGGTAATAAATGTGATTAGGATTTATTTTTATCTGAAAAATAATCGTATAAGTGTTGGATCACAGCCCATGCGTTATTTTTACCGTCGAGAGAGAGGCTAGGTTTTTGTTCATCAACCACAAATCCGCTCTTGCCCACTTTCCATTTGCGAGTTGTACCGCCTAGTGGAGCGGTGTTTTCAGGTTGTGAGGGCTCATCGGCAATGACATCCACGATGACCTCACCCGTCTTACTATTGATGATGACGATATGAGGGCTGGCCGCCTCGTCGGTCGCCAATCCATCAATGAAGTTGATGCTAATAAAATAGTCTGCGAATTCTGACAAGGCCTCCATTTCAACAAGCTGCGCATCCAGATTTTTCGCTGCTGTGCCTTTAGCAACCTGTTTGAGAGCTTGTAATCGAATAGCCGTATTGCGATCTACTACCTTGGCGCCTGCGCTACGTAGCGTTGAAATAAAACCCGCCTCGAAGCCCGCCGCCTGTGCAGGCGGTAAAAGTGAAACTTCGCCTTTTAGATTTTCTTTCCATTCGATACGGGTTTGACGCTGATAGTTATCTTCGTCGCTTGCGCCAGTGCTCTGTGTGGTGATGGAGCGTTCGTGCACGGCACTCATTTGGTCTGACAAAGTGCGTTGCCATAAAACCAGAAACTTAGGTTTGTCGGCTTGTTTGTAGGCGGTGAGAAAATCGGTTCGTAGTTGACGCTTATCTTTTGCTGTATCGGGCGCAATGACGAGTACTTTGGATTCTTCTTTGCGATAGCCTGACTCAGGCTCGTCCTTGGCTGAAGTACTGAAGGGAATCAGTGCAAGTAGCCACAACAGCCATGTCGTTCTATAAGTCGTTTTCATTTGTTGCCCTCCCTCATTTCCAGCACAAATTCTTCGGCGGCTTTTTCGGCGGACAACAATTCAAAGTGTGAGGTTGAATTGGGTTTTATAAATACGCGCGTCCAACTGCCTGCTTTCTCAAGGGCTTGGCGACGGTCGCCCAGCGTGGAGGTTCTGACTTCAATCATCAAATTTTCTTTGGTCAGATTTTTGATGTCACCCCAAGCTTTGAGCGTTCCCGTTGCGGTTGTCCCTGACTGAATTTCGCTGACCTCAATTTTCTCGGACAACACATCCTCATCAATCAATATCACCGACGTTGAGGGGAGCGACGAACAGGCGGAAAGCAAGCTGAACAATAAAATGGTATGGAGGATTTTCAACATGGTGACTCCTTAAAAGGTCATGATCACATCAGGTTTGCTTTTCACATCGGCGGGCGGTGTGGATGATGTGGCGGGCGTGGGTGCAGGTGGGGGCGATGCGATGGCTATTGCTGGGCCGCCAGTGGGAACGGGGAAGCCAAGCGCATCGCTTGCGATTTGTTGCACGACTAGACCGCACCGACTACCACATTGGGCGATGACTTCAGCCGAATGTGTTGTGCTGCTTGTCCAGTTTGCGGCAGACAATACGGGATACTGCCTAGACCACGCCACCATGCATGCGCCAGCGGTGAATGTTTTCATGTTCACGGCTTTGATTAAGCTGCCATCGACAGAGTGAAAGCCCGCCGACCATTGCGCGCCATCCAATTTTTCAATGAAAGCTGTCGTCACATAAATGCGATCGGGCAGCGAGGTCCACGCGCGCGTATCGGCTTCGGGTTTGGTGGCGTTTGCCACTAGGCCGCTACCGATGCTCAACAGCGATCCGAAAAGTGCCAAATTGCCAAACTGTTCGGCAGCTCTGTTGTCACCTGACAGCGTAGACCCTATAGACAAAGCATTCGAAACGTCAGCAACTGCGGCCGCCCCAGAAGAAATATTTTCCGATGTTTGTTTGAAGGATGCCTTGCCTGCCAATACCTTATCCACTGCGCTTCCGCCACGGGTGCTGGCTTGCCAATACACATCTTCAATCTGTTGTCCGACTAGGAGTGTTTTGTGGTTCACAAAAGTAACGCCTCTGACGGCGGCATCGTCCATGCGTTTATATCTCAACTCTTCATGGTATTTTCCTGTGGAAAATTTGCCGGGCGCCACACCCACTTCGGCAATCAGCAACACATTATTTTTTCTCGCGGGAATGTTAATTTTAGGTTTTGCTTTGCTAACACTGGCAAATTCATCGACCGCTCTCGTGGGTTGATTTGAACAGTTATAAAGCCAGCCTCGGATGTACGGCATGATGGCCATATCGCTTTGATATTTTTCATTGGCGGACATCGTGTCTTGATTTTCAGCGAATTTCAAATCGGCACGCGAGTTATCTAAATCAGTATTTCCTACAAAGTCAGCCAGACTTAAGTAATAGCCTACCATCGCTCTTTCGTAAGGGTCGCCTTTGAAGTCTTTGGTGGCGTCTGGCGTAAATTTACTACGCGCTTCTTCCGCACTGGGACTATCTGCATAAATCGTTTCAATCAGCTCGCGCGAGTCTGCAAAAAGGCGCTGGGCAATTTTGGGTTGGGATAGCTCAAAGGCGGCCAACCCCGCTAAAGAGTCATTTAGCACGCGATTGCGCAGGCCGTCTTGCGCATCCTGGGTGACAAAGACTCGCAATCCTGCGGGATAATCTTTTTCATCGCCTAACAATTGCGCCATATTGCCACTTGCGGCCGCCGCAGCAGCAGCCTCCTCGGCTTCGGTTATGGCGTAGCTGGGTGCGCCGATGAGTAATGCAAGCCCTAGCGTTGTTGCGCGAATAAATGGGCGATGAGTTTTTGAATTAGCGGTAGATGGCGTCATCTTGTCCTCCCTTTTTGAACTCGTAGATGTTTGACCAAATGCTCAATGAGTTTTCCAAATCAATCAACTCAAAAGTGATTTGTGTATAACGTTCCACAGCCCCAGTAGAGGCGCTACGTGAATCGAGTGAATTGATACGGCCGATGAGGCGATAGTCCGCACCTGCTTGCGCCTTGGTTAAACCAATTGTTCCTGTATCAGTCATGCCTTGACGTTTTAATTCACGTTCTTCAGCGACCATGCCGGCGGATTCGCGCGAGACGAATTGCAATTTACCTTTGGCGGCACGTTGCAAATTGATGCGCAGTCGATCAACCAACAAATTTTTGTTGATACGTTGGCTACTTTCATTTTGGAAATGCGCTTCATCGAGAATAACGCGAGCCGCTTTGTCGCGTTTAACCACCTCAGGCGTGGCGAGTATATCCCTCACCATGACATCGGTCACCGAAGTGATGTCTTGGCTCTCGACACCCACGCCAGAAACTACACCTGTTGAATTCACATCTTGGTAGGTGACGGGCTTGCTAGCCGGAGCGGAGCAGGCCGCCAAAAGTAGGCTCATCGCGATTGGAAGGAGTGTGTGTGATTTGGTCATGGTGTCTCCGATTAGGTAAATTTTAAGAAGTGATGGGCGGCATCTAGTGGAAGTCTTGCCGTTGATGACTTAATAGCAAATGCGTGCCCCCAAATCAAGTTGTGGATTTTTATTCTACGAATAGGCAATTGAGCTGTTCCCGAATGTGATTGTGTATGGCTCGTATGCTAATCTGCCACCGTTAAGGCGGACATCCCCCAAATGAGGTAGGAAAATAAAGGGTGCTTGCGCGCTAGCCAACACAAAAATTCAGCAACTTTCTCGTGGAATATATTGATGCAACAAATCACCCAAACTCAACGCAAAGTCGTACTCGCCGCGTGCTTCGGCACCTTCCTTGAGTGGTACGACTTTCTCACCTTCGCTTCGCTAGCGACTTATTTCAGTGTGCTGTTCTTCCCACCAGAGAATCCGACAGCCGCCTTGTTGGCTAGTCTCGCCACCTTTGGTGTGGGCATGGTGGTGCGTCCGCTGGGTTCGGCATTGTTCGGCAATCTGGCGGACAGATATGGCCGTCGTCCCATCTTCATCGCCACCATCTCGCTGATGGGCATCACGACATTCTTGGTCGGTCTATTACCGACTTACGCGCAGATCGGCATGCTGGCACCGGCCTTGCTGTTGCTATTGCGCTTGCTGCAAGGCTTCGCAGTGGGCGGCGAGATCGGTGGGGTGGCGGTGTATCTCACCGAACACGCACCCAACGGTCGACGCGGTATCTACACCAGCGTGTTACAACTGATGGGACCGCTAGGAATCTTGGTCTCGACCTTGCAGATCGTGCTGTTGTTGGCGTATCTATCGCCCGAAGATTTCAGCGCATGGGGCTGGCGCGTGCCGTTCTTGTTCTCGGCGGTGTTGTTATTCATCTCGATCAAGACGCGCATGAGTTTGGAAGAATCGCCCGTGTTCCGCGAGTTGCAAGCGCAGGGTACGGTGTCCAAAGCACCGCTGCGCGAGTGTTTGCGTGACAGGCGCACCTTGAAGGGAATGGCCTTGTTGTTCTTCTGTATCTCGGCGGGTGGCTCGCTGTTGTTCTTCTCTTCGCAGGTCTATACCAATGTGTTCCTCAAGAGTGTGGTGCGCTTGGATGCGCAGACGGCGAGCATGCTGGTGATGTCGAGCACGCTGCTGCTGTTCCCGCTCACCATCTTCTGCGGTTGGTTGTCGGACCGAGTAGGGCGCAGGCCGGTATTGCTGGCGGGCTTGTTGTTGGGCGCGATCACCATCCTGCCTGTGTTCAAAGGCTTGCAGCATTACGGCAATCCTCAGTTGGAGCGCTTCAACAACGAGGTCGCGGTCACGCTATATGCGAACGAATGCGACTACAGTCCTTTCCGCAAAGCGGCTAACGATTGCGAGCGCATCCAGGAATTCCTCATCAAGAACGGCGTGTCTTACAAGCAACTCCCGCAGGGCGACAAGATCGACGTCACTCTCGCTATCGGCGACAGCGCAGAGGTGTATGGATTCCACCCTGACGAGACGACGGCTGAGCTGAAGAAGAAAGGCTGGATCGAAAAGACAGATAAGCAGCAAGTGAACATGCTGATGTTGTTCTTGCTGCTCATCATTCCCGTGGTCGCGGTGGCACTCATCACGGGGCCACAGACGGCCGTGTTGGCAGAGTTGTTCGCCGCCCGCACACGCTACACGGCTGCCGCACTGCCGCATAACTTGAGTGCGGGTTGGATCGGTGGCTTGTCGCCTTTCATGGTCACACTCATCTCGGTGAATGCGGGTGATGCATTGGCAGGGCTGTGGTATCCGGTGGGCATGCTGATCTTCGCATCCATCGTGGGCCTGTTGTTCTTGCCTGAGACCAAAGATGTCCAGCTACACGCATAAGTAATTTTAGTGGGGGAAATACCCTAAGAAATCCTGAACTACCTGAAAGGTAATCATGACTAAATTTCGCGGCATCGCAATTGGGGTTGTTGTACTGACAGTTATTGGTGCAAGTTATTGCACCAATAACTTCATCAGCGCAGAGAAACGCGTTAGAGCCGTGTGCGAACAAATCAAACCCGGAATGACGATTTCGCAACTTCAGGAATTTGGCTTGGCTAACGGATTGGGGGGGCTTCCCTACCCTCGACCTGGCATCAACTTTATGGTTGAGAAGAAATCAGCGGGGCGATATGGATGCAAAGTTTTTTTGGATGCAGGACTAGTAAAACAAGTTGAATATCAATTCTCGGACTAGGTTTTGAATAGTCCATCTCATTAAAGATACCTTACATGCATATGTATCCTTCAGCTCATCGTATTAATGGCTGCAATCAACTATTTGTACTGTGTGCTTTTCTAGTTTTTAGTGCTGCCGCTCAAGCGTCAAGTGTAAAAGCAATAAACGGCAACCTCTACTTCATCAATGATGCGGGTAAATCTTCACAGATCACCAAGCAGATGAGTGATACACAACCTGTACTCTCTCCCGACAAAACTAAAATCGCTTTTGTGCGCGCTCTCCCCAAACGAGAGATACAAGAAGCCGATAATGAACCTTGGATGCAAGCCACCGCTGACGTTGAGATTTGGACGATCGACACAACGGGCGCAGACGCCCAGCGTGTCGTGGCAACGCATATTGACAATGACAACAACGAAAAGAACCTCGCCCAGTTTAATACACTGGTTTTCTCACTCGATGGCAAGCAACTGTATTTCTTGAGCAAGGCTTGGGTTGCCTCATATGGGTTGCATGTGGTCAATTTAGAGAATCATCAAGTCCATTATTTAACCGATGCGAATGGGGTGCGAGTAATCAATAGAGGCCACTATGCGGGCAATTTAATTGTAGAGAAACGTACTTATTCCACAGGGGCGGAAGGAGGCGCATATGCGACATTTTCACTGTTCACCCCGCAAGGTGCCTACGTAAAAAGGCTAGGGAAAAGGCAAAAATGAAGTCAAAAATGGGAAGCCAAAAAACAAAAGTGGTGTCAGTCTGACCCTACTAGTTATGCCGAGGTTTTGGGCCTCGAGGTTTTCGGGCCGCCCGGCCAACACACTGATCGACGACGAGGAGCAACTCGACTTGTTGTGAACCACGCCAAAAGTATATAGGCCAATTTTCTGGTTGACGAAGGATGGGGCGGTGGATACGGTAACGCCCTGATTCAATCATATTCAGGGGGCGGCATGAGAACGAGTATCGGCTGTGGAGTGGTGCTGTTGAGTGTGCTGGGAAACGTGACCGAAGCG
>JABFSI010000144.1 GCA_013140695.1 Sideroxydans sp.
CCACGATGAATGATGTGTTGTGGTACACCTTCCAAGTAAACTCTTTGCAATCTAGCCATATTCTTACAGAAGTGAGTGATAAACCTTAATTGTAATAGCTTAATTTTACTCTGACCCCAATTATTCCCAATTATTCACTCCCTAAAGACAGATTTTCTGAATTTCGGAAGACATTCCATTCCATTGACGACCAAGCCGTTTCCCGCTACATTGGCTTTCAAGAAAGCGCTGATTTGTTCGACATTCTCACGGAATGTTGGGATACAAGCTTTGAACTAATACTGACTCCCCGCCTTCGCCTGAATGACGAAATCGAGTAAATCAGTGCTTCCCTAATGAATAAAGGGCATTTATTTTTCTATACACATATACGTGGATGCGGCAAATTGTCTTGCCGTGAAAGTTCGGTGCAATTATGATTGATCAGTCAAAAGTTAAAAGTGGGTATGATGTCGAAGCTCTGCTCGGCGAAAAATACCTCACGACAATTCTCCTCACAGCACTCGATGCGGGTGTTATTCCGTTCCAATCCGAAACCCAAAACCCTCATCTCATCATCACTCCCTCTGAGAGATTGAATACGCCGAGGCTCTACATTCCCTTGCCCAACCAAGACGAAACAGTTCCTGACGAGTTTGTTGAAGCTTTCGATGTTGAAATTCTGTTCAATCATCCTCTAGGTGCAGATTTGCGTGTCAGGCTTTTCGCAACCATAGAGCAAGTTGGTGTTCAAACGTTCTCTTCAGTAATGATAGACCTTTTCGTTGCTGTAGGTGTTCCGTTGGAGAGCGATCCAGATGGTACATTGATCAACGCAGGATTGACTGTTACTGTTGTCGACTTTGATTCACCGTTGCTTCCCGTTATCGAGGCACCGCCGATCAGCATCCCCAAAGCAACTCTGTTGGCAAAGATCAAGGAGCATGTTGATCGCACAATTGACATCGGTGGGGCGAGTAGTTTCAAACGAGTCGAGGCCATCGCCATCCAAAAACACCCAGCAGAAGGCGACCATCCAGCCGCATTTGGACTCTACTTGAACATACGTCTCCGTACTGGTGACGAGGAGACAAATTTCAAGGCCAAGCGTGGCGATGTGGTCGACGCAGTGAACTTTCTTCCTGCGGAGCAGGATATCGCCTTTGCAACTCGCCCAGGGATTTTTAGTGACCTTGGCAATGACTCGTTCCATCGCACCGCATTCAAAAATGACCTTGGTGAGTTTGAACATGCCCTCCGTCCCAATCTATTCAACCCGAATAGTAAACGACTGGGCACAGTGCACAGTGTTTCAGTCGGCCAAATGTTTGATGCCAACGGCGCACCACAGAACGGGTTAAGGATAGTTGTCGAGGCTGAGTATGAGCCTGATACTAGCGTAAACCCAGATATTACAATCACTATCGACATCATCCCGACAATTGGATCTGACGGTCTTCTCCATTGGACGGTCAACCTTGATGTCAGTATTGACGCCTTTTTTGAATTCCTGACCGTTTTCGCCTTTGCTTGGATTGCTATCATGTTCGGGCCGATTGCGAGTGCGATTTTCTTGGGTGCAGTTTTTGCCGGAGAAATCGGGGTTGGAATCTACTTGGAGGAGCGGTTCGAGGACAAGGTTTCCAAGCGAGCTGATGCTACGCTGACCGATGTGATCATGGATAGACTTAAGATCAAACGTCGCCGATGGGATCCATTCTACACAACGATCCACGAGGTTGTGACCAAACCGAGCCTGGTCGGCTTCAATGACAAAGGATTCCTCTTGGCGGGGACGGCGTTTGTTGGCCGTGAGACAGTGCCTATAGATTCCGTTGTGATCCGCGACGAGACAAGAGACGGCGATTTCAAACTCTCGGGACTGCGCTACCGGATTGAAGATTTTGAAGCTATCCAGGAGGATTTGAAGGGATTCGCACGTGGTGCTGTCTTCATGGATTACACCCAATCCGACCGGAGTGAACCTGAACTCTATGATCTGACGCTTGGACAAATTGAGGATCGGTTTGCCGACAAAGATGAGTTGCGGCTTCTGAGAAATATCCCCTATTTTCCTTCACGAGTACACCTCTTTGAGCACAAGATCGAGCAATTGCTCTGCATTTCAGGTCGCGAGGTCGCCGAACTAAATCGAGAACTACGAGCGGCCACAGCGGAAAGAAAATACAAAGAGATTGTCGCTAGCGAGGGAGAAAGCATTCGAGTACAAGTTGTGATCGATCTCACCGTCAACGGCGTTCTGCCAACAGAAGAAGAAATTACGACAGAAGTCAAAGCCCGAATTCAAGGGCGCTTGAGCGAAATCATGCGTGGAGTCAAGGATCGCCTGGCGATCGAATTGGCTCAGGAACTTCGGCCTTTCCTGCGATTCGACCTCTCCCCGGTTGAACTAGCAAACCTCCGTGACCGTCATATTTTGACCCTCGACGAAATTGATACGGTGCAGGAACGGCTCATTGACCGCGCCCACCGCCGATACTTGCGCGACCACCCCGACATGGATGCAAAAGACAACCTACTCAACCGGCCAAGGTACCGGCGAACGAGAGACGGAAAAATCGAGTTCACGACATTTCCGTAGCTAAGGCAGCGCGTAGGTTGGGCAGAGCGGTAGCGAAGCCCAACATTTATGGCATCGTTATTGTTAATAATTGGGGTCAGAGAATCAATGGCAAGAATCAATGGGGTCAGACTCCATTGATTTTTGGATTTTAGATATTATTCTGTCTAAATTCATCTGATTTTCTATCCCCACCTTTAGCTAACTTACCACTTCTGCGGTTAAGCTGGTCTGCGATTTTTTGCTTAAAATGCTCGCTGCCTAATACCCATGCCTTATTCGCCGCCTCACGCATTTGCGATAAACAGATTTCATCTATCTGCCCGGTAAATAAACTGCGATATTGTGTTTGCCTTGCTGTCTCATCTTGCCCAAGCGCGTAATACATGGTTTGTGGAGTAACCAACGCGTCATATTGACCTAATGCATTCGCACGGTAGCTACTCCAAGGATATTCTGAGGGGTGACTTACCATATCCGCCCGTACGGGGTTAAGTTCAATATAACGATAACATAACAAAGCATAGGCATCACTATCAATCAGGCTGGCTTTGTACCTGCCTTCCCATAGCGTGCCGCTACGTTTGTAGGTGTAATTGAAGTATTGCACGTAATATCGCCCCAGCATTTGCATCATTTTAGAGATGCCATCTGTTTTGTGTGGGGTGGCAAGCAAGTGTATGTGATTGGTCATTAACACGTAGGCGTGAATGTCGCATTGATGCTTTTTAGCGGCATCGGCGAGTTTATCCAGAAAGAAGCGATAATCTTCTTCGGCAGTAAATACAGGTTCACGATTATTGCCACGAATAATAATGTGTTGAGGATGACCAACCAACACAAAACGAGGAAGACGTGCCATGACAATGATCTGCTTTTTGAATTAACGAAGAGGCAAGGATAACAGCTTGTTTGGCTAGAATCAATCGAGTCTGACCCCATTGATTGATGACCCCATTGATTGACCACCCCATTGATTGACCCCATTGATTGCCTCATTGATTGCCATTGATTGGATTGTTTACTCTGACCCTATGTTTTCTCATGATAATGAAAGACCTGACCCCATGTTTTCGTGTTTTGCTTGACTGTGTTTTCGCCAAACAATTCACCCATGACACGCTTTTGGCCTACCGTTAAAGTGCTAAAGTCTCAATTGTTCCAATTGTTCTACCATTCGCGTCCACGCCATGTGCTTATATTGGTAGCCAAACCAGTTTCAATATCAAGCTCGTAATTTTCTCCAGATGCACCAACAATGAGTACATAACCAGGCTCCCAAGCGCTACGTTTACAGTCTTCAGCTAGAGGCTTGTCATCATTGCTATCTTCAAAGCAACCCTGCTTTGCAAATGTGCTAGAGATTCTTGTAAATGGCCATCTTGACCGCCTAATTGACTCAGGATTCCCCTTATCTCCTTTAGCGACTTCCGCCATAATGTGTTCCCAATTTATTCTGCCTTTGTCATCTCGCTGTACTTGCCATACCACATTACCGTCTTTGTCGAGGCGGAAGATGTTGTGATTGTGGTCGTAAATTGGAATTATTTTATCTTCGTCTCCAATTAAACAATTAGAAATAGCTATAACTCCACCGTCAGGTAAAGTCACACTTTGTGAAATATTTCTTGCGCGCTTATTCATCATTTGAGAGGTCTCGGATTTGTAAACCAAGAGTTGAATGTTTTTTGCTCAGCCTCAGTTTTTGGCTTGCTTGTCACCTCAAACTGTACGCCCCCACCGCCATTCCCTAGAATCCCATTTGCCGTAGTCGCCCGCATGGTTTGACCCGCAGGAATGTTGACATCAGTGACATAAGTAGGGGTTAGTTTAAGTGCGAATTTATCTTTCACGAATAACTGGGGTCAGAGTCAATGCTGTTCACTTAACAATCTCAACCGTCCAATCCTGACAAACATTCATCCTTTAATTTCCTTTATTTGGTGGATACTGCTTCGTTCGTCGCTTGACGACACGCGGGTTGGTACGCCCTTTGGGGCTGGTCAAGCGGCCGCTGGCCGCCGCTTTAACCAATGCCGACCACCACCTATGGAAG
>JABFSI010000001.1 GCA_013140695.1 Sideroxydans sp.
TGCTGCGAAAAAGCCAGCAGCTAAAAAAGTAGCAGCAAAGAAGCCCGCTGCTAAAAAAGCTGTAGCGAAAAAACCAGCAGCCAAGAAAGCCGTTGCTGTGAAAAAGCCAGCAGCTAAAAAAGTAGCAGCAAAGAAGCCCGCTGCTAAAAAAGCTGTAGCGAAAAAACCAGCAGCCAAAAAAGCTGTGGCAGCAAAAAAGCCAGTAGCCAAAAAAGTAGCAGCTAAACCTGCCGCTAAAAAGGCCGTAGCTAAAAAGCCAGCAGCGAAAGTTGTAGCAGTTAAAGCGGTTGCAGCAAAGCCAGTAGCAGCAAAAAAACCTGCTGCTAAAAAAGCCGTAGTGAAAAAAGTAGTGGCGAAACCTGTGGTTGTTGCTAAACCTGTGGTGGCAGCTCCTGCTCCGTCCGCACCTGTACCTGTGCGTCCGGCTGCGTCTTGGCCTTTTCCCACACCTGGCATCAGCAAGCCAAATTGATGTGGTGAGAGGCTGTGAAGGCAGCCCCAGTCAGTAGGTTTGATCGGGGCTGACTCACGGTTGTTGGATGGCGAGCCGGACAGGCTTAAATATAAAGTTCGCGTACTTGAAAAAGTGCGTGGAGAGTTGTCCCAAGAATAAATTTGCGTTTTTTGGTTGGCGTTTCGTGGCTTGACTACGTTTCGTTAAGGCTCGCACCGCTATCTCACATGTATTGAGCCGCTATAAGGTGGAGGGTGATCTGCACTTTATTTTTTGCGATTAAAAAATACACAAAACTGAGGGTGTTCTACCCTCTTAAATATATTCAGAAATTTTTAACCTTGTGGATTAGCTAGAAATTAACGGTACGGTATATTGCGTGACGGGCGTGTCGCTATTCTTATCGAGTGCAATGCCTGTTTCAACGCCAATGCGTGCAATTTCTGCAGCGCTGATATTTTGGGTATACGCAAAATGCATTGCACCTAATGCAAACTCATGTCCCGAGCCAATTCCCCAAAATTGCGTGAACTCAAATACTTCGCGCATCGAATAGATGGCGAAAATGCCATGCGTATTAGCAATCAGCGCAGTAATTTGACTGGATTCATAGGGGTCTTCTTCATCTTCTTTAGGATTCAAGAAGCATTCTTCTTTGAGAACAGGATGTAATTTGCGGAAGGTTTCAAAGATGGCTTCCTTGCTGTTAAGCTGTACATCAGGAGTTTTAGCCAGCAAGTTAGTCAATACTAAATGATGTGCAGCGCTGCCGCAGACGCCAACATAACTTTCTCCAATGTGCAGAATTTTATCGTGCGATGCATCGCGGCTTGCATGCAAACGCGTATTGCCAAAAGTGGTTAAGGTATCTGCTGCGATTGAAACAAATCCATTCTTTTTTACAGCAACGATGGTGGTCATGAGTACTTTCCTAGCGTTATTCAAGTTTGATTTTAGCACCGATGCTATATAGCGTTCCCTTCCCATACCGCGCCGATGTTAGTGCCTATTTTGTAACGCTACGCGATTTGCCGTGGGCGGCATGGTTGGATAGTGGCGGCCGTGGGCGATATGACATTTTGGTTGCACAGCCCGTGATGACGCTGGTTACGCAAGGTGCAACAACGACAGTTCAAGGTGTGCAGGGCGTGTGCGTTGAGCAGGGTGATGTGTGGGAATTGCTACGTAGTCTGCTTGGTAGCCAGTGTGTGAGCGAACCCAATTTACCCTTTATGGGGGGGGCGCTGGGATATTGGAGTTACGACTATGCACGCCACAGTGTGAATTTACCTAGACAATCTGAAAATTCAGAAGCGCTGCCTGAAGCATGCGTGGGCATTTACGATTGGGCGGTGATTGTTGATCATCAGGTGTGCAGTGTGCGTCTGGTATCGAGACAGCGATATCCTGAAACCGTCACGCAATTACCATTGATTGTGGCGCGCTTGGCAACAGCACAGCGGGATTCTTCCATCGCTCAACGTGCATTTGAAGTAAGCGGAACAATACGCTCGAATTTCACCGTGGAAAAATATCGTCGCGCTTTTAATACGGTGCAAATGTATTTACAAGAAGGGGATTGCTATCAAGTCAATCTCGCGCAGCGTTTTTCTGTTAAGGCATCAGGCGATGCTTTTGCAGCTTACTTGGCATTGCGTCAACTCAGTCCTGCACCCTTTTCCGCATTTCTAGATTGGCCGCAATGCCAAGTGTTGTGTGCATCGCCAGAGCGATTTGTTCAAGTTAAGAATGGACAAGTAGAAACCAAACCAATAAAAGGCACGCGCCCGCGCAGTGGATTCGCGGACCGGGACCGCCAACTTGCGGAGGAGTTGCGCCAGCATCCTAAAGATCGCGCAGAAAATTTGATGATTGTGGATTTGTTGCGCAACGATTTAGGAAAGTGCTGTGAAGCGGGAACAGTGCATGTGCCGAAGTTGTTTGAGGTAGAAAGCTATGCCAATGTGCATCATCTGGTGAGTACCGTAAAAGGTAAGCTAGCCAAGGGTTGCGATGCACTTGATGTGTTGAAAAAATGTTTTCCAGGCGGCTCAATCACGGGTGCGCCCAAGCGACGCGCTATGCAAATTATTGAAGAGTTAGAGCCGCATCGACGTGGAATATATTGCGGCGTGATTGGATACCTCGGACACGATGGCGATATGGACACCAACATTGCCATTCGCACATTGGTATATGCGCAAGGAGAAGTGCGATGTTGGGCGGGGGGGGGCATTGTGGCGGATTCACAGTGTGATGCGGAATATCAGGAGACGTTAGATAAAGCCAGTGCCATGCTAGCGGTTCTGCGCAAGTTCGGAGGACGCTAAGGCTAGCGGATCGTCTTATTTTTTGAGCGCACGTTTCTCGATTAACTTCGCATCAAATTTTGATTTGTTGATAACGAAGCGTTCATGCGTGCCGATACTAATGGTGTCGATGCCATCATGCGCGGTCACGTTGAAAACGAGACGACGTCCATCGACTTCAATCAGCTCAACGTTGGCAGTCACTTCTAATCCAGGTGGAGTGGCGGCTTGATGGGTCACATTGATGTGCGTCCCCACTGACTGTTCGGCAGGCCAATCTAAATGCGGGTTGATGCATTTGATGCAGGCCCATTCTAAGAATCCAACCATATAACCCGTCGCAAAAACTTCCGGCATGGCGAGGAATTCGTCTGCTTCAGGATATAAAGCTGGCACTGTTTTTGAAGTTGGGATTTTGAAGGTGTGAAGGTAAGTGAGACCAGGCTTTAAGCTTGATTTCATATCGACTCTCCTAGAAATTAAGTGTTCGAAACTTTGGTGCGAATGATGCGCACCACTTCAGGAATTCGACGCAAATTGCGCATGATATTTGCAAGGTGGGCGCGGTTATTCACTTGCAACGTAAAGTAAGTGGCGGTGTATTCACCCTCATTTTCAAAATTAACATTTTCAATGTTGGAGTTAGCTTCGGCGATGGCAGAGGCAATTTTGGCTAACACCCCGCGCTGGTTTGCTACGATTAACTTAAGACTTACATCAAATAGTCGTGTAATGCTTTTGTCCCACACCACATCCAGCCACTCATTGCCACTGCGCCCCTTGCGTAAAGAAGGGCAGTCATGAGTGTGCACGACTAAGCCTTGGCCGCTTTTAATGACAGCAATAACGGGATCGCCAGGAATAGGGCGACAACATTTTGCATATTTAATGGCCATGCCTTCATTGCCCAGCAAGGTGATGACACCACTTTCATGTGGTGCAGAGTTGACGGGTTCACCTTCATTTTGTTTGGAAAGTTGGTGTGCGATGACCATATTCAAGCGTCGTCCCAATCCAATATCTGCGCACAATTCTTGACGAGATTTTGTGCCTGTTTCGCGCAACACTCTTTCCCAGCAAACCTCTGGAATTTCCGCCAGCTTAAGGTTGAGTGTGGTCAGCGCCTGCGCTAATAAACGTTCGCCCAGCTTGGAGGATTCATCAAGATGCATGGTTTTAAGAGCATGCCGAATTTCGCCGCGTGCTTTGCTGGTTACCACGTAGTTTAGCCAAGCCGAATTAGGATGCGCATTGGGCGCGGTAATGATCTCAACGCGATCCCCATTGCGCAGCTCTGTGCGCAGGGGGACTAACTCGGTATTCACTTTGCTGGCAACGCAGCGATTGCCAATGTCGGTGTGCACCGAATACGCAAAATCCACCGCTGTAGCGCCGCGCGGTAAGGCAAAAATTTTTCCTTTGGGCGAAAACACATAAACTTCATCTGGGAATAAATCCACCTTGAGGTGTTCGAGGAATTCAACGGAATCGCCACTTTGCGCCAAACTTTCCAATAGGCTTTGCAACCATTGATGGGTCTTTTGATGTAGTTCATTAATTTGCGATTCGGAGGTCTTGTACAGCCAGTGTGAAGCCACGCCACTTTCTGCCAGCTTATTCATTTCGTGCGTGCGAATTTGCACCTCAATGGGCGTGCCAAATGGGCCAAACAAAGTGGTGTGCAGCGATTGATAACCATTGGCTTTTTGAATGGCAATGTAATCTTTGAATTTGCCGGGAAAGGGTTTGTACAGTCCATGCAGCACGCCTAATGCCAGATAGCAAGAAGGCACGTCGTCGACCAAAATGCGAAATCCGTAAATGTCGAGTACTTGAGAAAAAGCTAATGATTTAGTCTGCATCTTTTCGTAAATACCGAACAGATGTTTTTCGCGCCCTTTGACCTCCGCATGCAGAAGATTTTCTTCCAGACGCTTGCTAATGGACTCCAAAATTTTTGTTACGACTTCGCGCCGATTGCCGCGTGCCACTTTGAGCGCCTTGGCTAACACCTCATAACGGTTGGGATGGAGATATTTGAAACATAAATCTTGTAGCTCTTGGAAAATTGTATTTAAGCCCAAGCGATTGGCGATGGGCGCGTAAATGTCCAATGTTTCATGCGCGATACGCGAACTTTTTTCCTTGGATACAGCTCCTAAAGTGCGCATATTGTGCAAACGATCTGCAAGCTTAATAAGAATCACGCGTACATCACGCGCCATTGCCATCAGCATTTTGCGGAAATTTTCCGCCTGTGCGTCTTCCTTCGTTTCAAATTGCAGCTTATCTATTTTGCTTAAACCATCAACCAAATCGGCGACTTGTTTGCCAAACTGTGTGCTGATTTCATCTAAGGTTACGCAGGTATCCTCTGCCACGTCATGTAACAGTGCGGCGATGATGGCATGAGTGTCTAAATGTAGCGGAGTAAGAATTCGCGCAACGGCGATGGGGTGGGTGACATACGGCGCGCCTGATTCACGCAATTGGCCAGCGTGCGCGGCGTGACTGAAATCGAGAGCTGCTTGAACTTGAGCTACATCCTCCGCCTTGAGGTAAGCGGATACTTCTTGCAGCAGTGCATCGGCATCAGCTTGACTCATTGAGCATGAATAAGCCGTCGCCCAGTGGACGACGGCTTGTGGCTTAAGCTGCGCCGCGATTGAGAATGTCAGTACCTACTTTACCTTCGCTAATTTCGCGCAAGGCAACCACAGTAGGTTTGTCGCGGCTGGTCTCAACTAGATGGCTTGCTCCGTTAGCCAATTGACGTGCGCGATACGCCGCAGCTAAAGTCAATTCAAAGCGATTAGGAAAGTATTGTTTGCAATCTTCGACGGTAATGCGTGCCATGGTTCACTCCGATGTTTGTAATTGATTGATGAGTTTTTGATGTCGCGCCAACTGACGCGACCCTCTGGTACGGGCGCAAAGCACAATGGAATTGAGCTCGCGCAAGGCTTCGTTGAGGTTGTCGTTGATAATAACATAATCGAATTCAGCGACATGCGAGACATCCTCACGCACCGCCGCTAAACGCGCAGCAATGACGTTGTCATTATCTTTGCCGCGTCCCTTAAGTCGTTGTTCTAATGCGGCGAGTGAGGGCGGCAAAATAAAAATGCTGATGCATTCGGGGAATAATTTACGTACTTGCGCCGCTCCCTGCCAATCAATCTCCAACAAAATATCACGGTCTTTGGCGTTTTCTTGCGTAATCCAACTTTGCGATGTGCCATATAAATTACCGTAGACTTCAGCGCTTTCTAGAAACTCACCGTTTGCGGCAGCAGCTAAAAAATCTGCGCGGCTCACGAAGTGATAGTCCTTACCGTTCACTTCACCCGCGCGCGGTGCGCGCGTTGTGTAAGAAACAGAAAGGTCGATTTGCGGGTTGATATTGAGCAAGGCGTGTACCAAACTGGTTTTGCCTGCTCCCGATGGCGCACTAATAACAAAAAGACTGCCAGACATACTGATCTCCTATTCGATGTTTTGTACTTGCTCGCGCATTTGTTCGATGAGGATTTTAATATCCATCGCACACCGCGACATTTCTGCGTCCACAGATTTTGATCCAAGCGTGTTGGCTTCCCTGTGTAATTCTTGCATCAGAAAATCGAGGCGTTTGCCCACCACGCCCCCTTTGGATAGGACGCGTTTCACTTCGTCTAGATGGGTAAGTAGGCGTGACAGCTCTTCCTCGACATCTACTTTGCTGGCATACAGTGTGATTTCTTGTCGCACGCGCTCATCATCTTGACTGCCTAGCGCCTCCAATAATTTGGCGCGCAACTTGGATTCATATTGAGCTACTGCTCCTGGAATGCGCGGGCTGACCGCATTGCGTAATGCGTCAATCTGTACCACACGTTCCAGCATAAAGGTTTTCAGCTTTTCGCCTTCGCGTGCACGGGCGGCGGCAAAGTCTTTCAACACGTGTTTGAGTAATTCCTGCAAGGTAATTTGTAGCTCATCCGCTGATAAGGCAGTGCTTTGCAGTACGCCATTCCAAAGTAAAACATCTGCAACGGATAGCGCGCGTGCAGCAGGAAATACTTCGCGCACTTGGGCATCCCATTGGGCGAGTTGTTGCATCATGCCGTGATTAAGTTGGGCGGGATTTTGCGAAGATTGTCGGGGGGCATAGGCAATGCGGCATTCCACTTTGCCACGCGTTAATTGAGTGGCAATGACTTCGCGCAGAAAAGATTCATGCACGCGCAACTCGTCCAACATTTTGAATTGCAGATCAAGATAGCGATGATTGACCGCGCGCAATTCCAAGGTGAGCGAGCCGCTTTCAAGTTCGGCACTCGCCACGGCAAAGCCTGTCATGCTGTAAATCATTGGGGCTCCAAGGGGGATAGAAAAAACACAGGCTGAATGGCGCGCATTATATTACGATTGCACCCCGCCGCCGCTGACGACAGCACGGCGGGTAATTTTGAAAACAGGAAAAGAATGAAGTTCGCAGTTCACCAAGCCAACCACATCGGCGGTCGCAAATATAACCAAGATCGAGTGGGCTACGCTTACACCAATGACGCCTTACTCCTCGTGCTAGCAGATGGCATGGGTGGACATCTGCATGGTGAAATTGCGGCGCAGTTGGCGGTGAACACGTTTATGAAAGCATTCAGCAAGCTGGAGCAGGGCAAAGCGAAAGAGCCGGAAGTATTTTTACGTGCCACCATGCGCGCGGGGCACGATGCCATCATTGCTTATGCTCACGAGCAAGCACTCGGAGGCAATCCCGGCACTACCTGCGTTGCGGTGTTGGTGCAGGACGGTCGCATGTGGTTTGCACATGCGGGCGATTCGCGCTTTTATTTAATGCGCAACAATGCCGTGTCAACGGTGACGCGGGATCATTCGGTGGTGCAGCAGTGGTTTGACTGGGGCATTATTTCCGCCGAAGAAATGAAATCACATCCCGATCGCAACAAAATTACCAATTGCTTGGGTGGCGTAGAAGACATGTTTTATGTCGAAGTGTCGCCTAGCGAAGCCGTGCAAGAAGGCGACACCTTGCTGTTGTGTAGCGATGGGTTCTGGACACCTCTAGAAGAAGATGAGTTGACGCAATTTTTGCTTACGCCCGCTTTGGATAAGCTGTTAGACAAGCTGATTGGTGTAGCGGTGATGCGCGAAGGCTCACATGCGGACAACACCACAGCAATTGTGGCGCGCTTGAGTTCGAAAGAGCAGAGTCATGTTGCTGATGGCGCCGCCTGTTTGATGTTGGAAACCCCCGAAATCCCTTAAACACACTTAATTTCTTATTTGCAGTATTTCGTTTTTTCTTCACTTTCCCTTTAAGGTTCTTCTATGCGCCCAAGTCAGCGTCAAGCCAATCAACTGCGTGCCATTCAGCTCACTCGACACTACACCAAACATGCCGAAGGCTCGGTACTGATTGAGTGCGGCGATACCAAAGTGATTTGTACAGCAAGTGTGGAAGAGCGCGTGCCACCGCATAAAAAAGGCAGCGGCGAAGGTTGGGTAACGGCGGAGTACGGCATGTTGCCGCGCGCCACGGGCGAGCGCATGGGCCGTGAGGCGGCCAAGGGAAAACAATCTGGGCGCACACAAGAAATTCAGCGCCTCATCGGACGCAGTTTGCGTGCCGTGGTGGATCTGAAAAAGTTGGGCGAACGCACCATTCAAATTGACTGTGATGTTATTCAGGCCGATGGCGGTACGCGTACCGCCAGCATTACTGGCGCATTTGTTGCCTTGCACGATGCCGTGTCGGGGCTGATGCAAAAAGGACTTATCAAAGAAACGCCGCTCAAAGATTTTATTGCCGCCATTTCTGTGGGCATCTACCAAGGTAACCCCGTGCTGGATTTGGATTACATCGAAGACTCCGCCTGTGATACCGATATGAATGTGGTGATGTTGGGCAGTGGCCACTTTGTTGAAGTGCAAGGCACGGCAGAAGGTAACGCGTTTTCGCGCGATGAAATGAATGCGCTACTAGGTTTGGCGCAAGACGGCATTGCCGATTTAATTAAGATGCAACGTGCGGCGTTAGCAAACTAAAACACTTTGTTCGCAGATTGTTTGCATTAAATCAGTGTGAATCTGCGATTAAGTTTTTGCTATTTTAAGGATGTGTCTAAATGAAAAAACTCGTCATCGCGTCCAACAATGCGGGCAAGCTCGCTGAATTTCAAACGCTACTTGCGCCACTCGGCATCGAGGTGGTGACTCAAGCTGAACTCGGCATCAAAGAAGCAGAAGAGCCGCATATTACTTTTGTCGAGAACGCCTTGGCGAAGGCGCGTCACGCCAGTCGTGAAAGCGGCTTGCCTGCGCTGGCCGATGATTCTGGAATTTGCGTGGATGCGCTCAAGGGTTTGCCAGGGGTGATTTCTGCTCGCTTCTCTGGCTTGCCGCGTTCGGATGAGCGAAATAACCAAGCCCTGTTGCAAGCCTTGCAAACCCATGACAAGCGTGCCGCCCACTACTATTGCGTGTTGGTGTTTGTGCGCTGGGCGGGGGATGCGCAGCCCATTATTGCGGAAGGTGAGTGGCATGGTGAGATCGCGCGCGAAGCGCGTGGTGCGGGGGGCTTTGGTTACGACCCGTATTTTTGGCTACCTGAATTGGGCAAGATGAGCGCCGAATTAACGCATGATGAAAAACATGCCATCAGCCATCGCGGCAAAGCGATGAAAGTGCTGTTGGAGAAATTGAAATCTAGCGGCATCGAATGACCTCTCACCCGCTGCAAGCCTTGGGACTACGCTCACGAGGTATAGCCTTTCAAGCCTTGCCACCGCTCTCTCTTTACATCCACATTCCTTGGTGCGTCAAAAAATGTCCGTATTGCGATTTTAATTCGCATGAGGCGCGCGCTCCTGTGCAGGGAGGGGCGGGGATTTCGGCTGAACTCGAAAAGCAATATGTCGCAGCATTAGTGCGTGACTTGGAGATGGCACTACCGCAAATTTGGGGACGTAAGGTCTATACGATTTTCTTTGGCGGCGGTACGCCGAGCTTATTGAGTGGAGTGGCCATCCAAGAAATTTTGCGCAATGTCCGCATGCTATTGCCATTGGATATGAATGCCGAAATTACATTGGAGGCAAATCCAGGCACGGTGGAGGCAGATAAATTTGCGGCCTTCCGTGATGCGGGGGTGAATCGCCTGTCGATGGGTATTCAGAGTTTTAATGACACACAGCTGCAAGCGTTGGGGCGCATCCACTCGGCAGACGAAGCCAAGCGCGCGATCCAGATCGCACAGCAGCATTTCGATAACATCAATCTCGATCTGATGTATGCCTTACCTGCTCAGACGTTGGATGAAGCCTTATTGGATGTGCAGACTGCGTTGCAATATAAGCCACAACATCTGTCTTGCTACCATCTCACTTTGGAGCCGAACACGCAGTTCCACCACAATCCGCCGGTGTTGCCTGATGATGATGCGAGTGCGGAGATGCAGCAAAGTATCGAAATCTTATTGGGCGCTCATGGTTATGAGCACTATGAGACATCCGCCTTCGCACAACCCAAGCGACGGGCCAAACACAATCTCAACTACTGGCAGTTCGGCGACTATCTAGGCATCGGTGCGGGAGCGCACAGCAAGCTGAGTTTCCCCGACAAGGTGCTGCGCCAAGCCCGCTACAAGCAACCACAGACCTATATGCAACAGGTCGCGGCAGGTGCGCCGATACAAACTGAGCATGAGGTGGGGGTTGATGCGTTACCGTTCGAGTTCATGATGAATGCGCTACGTTTGAATGAGGGCTTTGACAGTAGCTTGTTCGCCGAACGAACAAGCTTGTCGTTACTGTCTATTCAGCACGAATTGCTAGAAGCGGAGAGGCGAGGATTATTGTTCCGTGACCATCAACGTATCGCGCCGACCCAATTGGGGCAGCGATTCTTGAATGATTTGCTGGAGCTATTCCTTACGGCTGAAGACTAGGTCCCAAACGCCGTGGCCTAGGTTGAGGCCGCGCTTTTCGAACTTGGTGAGTGGGCGGTAGCTTGGTCGTGGCGCATAATCGGTTGCAGTATTCTCCAGCAAGACCTCTGCATCGAACACTTTAAGCACTTGTTCGGCGTAATCCTGCCAATCAGTGGCGACGTGGATGTATCCGCCGACCTTAATCTTCTTTACAAGCTGCGCGATGAATGGCGATTGAATCAAACGTCGCTTGTTGTGACGTGCCTTGTGCCAAGGGTCGGGGAAAAAGATATGTACGCCATCTAGGCTGGCATCGGCAATCATGTCGCGCAGAACTTCGACTGCATCGTGTTGCATGATGCGGATGTTTTCTAGGTTTTCTGACTCGATCAGTTTGAGCAGATTGCCAACCCCGGGGGTATGAACCTCCAGTGCCAAGTAATCGGTGTTGGGATTGGTCTGCGCGATAGTTGCGGTGCTGTCACCCATGCCGAAGCCAATCTCCAAAATCTTGGGTGCCTTGCGGCGGAAAGCGACATCGAGATCAAGCGGATGCGCAGAATACGGGATTCCGTAGCGCGGTAGCAGGGTGTCGATTGCGCGTTGCTGCGCGACGGATACACGACCTTGGCGTAGCACGAAGCTACGGATGTGCCGCTTGCTCAGGTCTTCTGACTCATCCATTTAAGTGCGTGCCGAAGAGATGATGCCAGTCGTTGGCGAACTAGGGCTGGCGCTGTACAGCTTCTTTGGCATACGTCCAGCCAGATAAGCTTCGCGTCCCGCTTCTACGCCCTTCTTCATTGCACTCGCCATCAGTACGGGGTTCTGTGCACCTGCGATGGCAGTATTCATCAATACGCCTGCACAACCCAGTTCCATCGCGATGGCGGCATCAGACGCGGTGCCTACGCCTGCATCGACGATCACGGGTACGCTCACTCTATTCATGATGAGTTGCAGATTCCACGGATTGAGGATGCCCATGCCAGAGCCGATGAGCGAGGCTAGCGGCATGATGGCGACACAGCCGATGTCTTCCAGTTGTTTGGCGATGATAGGGTCGTCCGAGGTGTACACCATCACTTGGAAACCTTCCGCCACCAACGTCTTTGCAGCAGCGATGGTCTCGATCACATTGGGGTAGAGCGATTGCGGATCACCCAGCACTTCGAGTTTGACCAAGCTGTGGCCATCCAGCAGTTCGCGCGCCAGACGTAATGTGCGCACAGCGTCTTCTGCGGTGTAGCAACCTGCGGTGTTGGGCAGGTAGGTGAATTTAGAAGGAGGCACTGCGTCGAGCAGGTTTGGCTCGTTGGCGTTCTGACCGAGGTTGGTGCGACGGATCGCCACGGTGACGATCTCGGTGCCGCTGGCATCCAATGCGGCGCGCGTCTCGGTGAAGTCTTTATATTTGCCCGTGCCGACCAGCAGGCGAGAAGAGTAGCTTTTGCCAGCGATGATAAGTTTGTCTGTCATAATTTTTTCCTGATATTGATTAGCCGCCGCCCACCGCGACAACCACTTCGAGTTGGTCACCCTCCGCCAAGGTTTGAGATGCAAACGTACTACGCGGCACAATCTCGCCGTTACGTTCCAGCGCGATGCGCTTCCCTGTCAAGCCCATCTCCTCGATGAATGAAACGACAGTGATGTTTGTTTGAAATTGGCGAGATACGCCATTGATGGTGAGGGTAATCACTTTGCTCAATTGGTCCGTGTTAAAATGCGCGCCGCATTCTACTACATGCGGGTGTAGCTCAATGGTAGAGCTCTTGCTTCCCAAGCAAGTGACGAGGGTTCGATCCCCTTCACCCGCTCCATCTCGTTAATTTTCCTCTTCAGTTTAATACTCTTCAAAAGAGGCTGACTTTGAATTTCTCTAAATCGGGGATTAAAAACTTCAAAGATTTCAAAGCCTGGACAGTGACAGCCTGACCTTTTTAGTGCGGTACTCCAGCGATGGAACTGATTTAGACTTTACTTGTCGGCGCGGCACTGCGACAATTTGCCGCGCTTTAGCTTTTGTAAGTCTGTAGTAATTAAGTTTGTAACAAGAAGTAAAGGGTGCATCGCAAACAGTTGCTAAATGTGGGCGATGCACAAATTTTAACTTGCTCTGGGGAGGAGATTACTGTGGCAGCTATCCAAGCGACACCAGTAAAGTATGACATGGAGGTAGTGCGTTGGTTTACCATCGCCGCCGCCATATATGCATGTGTAGGTACACTTATCGGTGTGTATGTTGCATCCGAATTGGCGTGGCCTTTTTTAAACTTTGACCTCGAATGGATCACATTCGGTCGTTTGCGTCCCTTACATACCAACGCGGTGATTTTTGCGTTTGGTGGTTGTGCGCTGATGGCAACAGGTTTTTATATCGTTCAGCGTACTGGCTCGACTGCTCTGTGGAGCAACAAGCTGGCATGGGCGACGTTCATTGGTTGGAATCTGATCATCGTTTCCGCAGTGGTTACCCTGCCTTTGGGCTGGACCTCTGGTAAGGAATACGCTGAATTGGAATGGCCGATTGATATCGCGATCGCGGTCGTTTGGTTGATGTACGGTTTCAATTACATCATGACCATTGGCATCCGTAAGACTTCGCATATCTATGTGTCCAACTGGTTCACCATGGGCATGATCGTGATGATCACGTATCTGCACGTTGTGAACAGCATGGCGATCCCTGTCAGCATGACTAACTCCTTCTCCATCTACTCTGGCGTCCAAGACGCTATGATCCAATGGTGGTGGGGTCACAATGCGGTGGGTTTCTACTTGACTGGCGGCTTCTTGGCCATCATGTACTACTTCGTTCCTAAGCAAGCTGGCAAGCCAGTGTTCTCATATCGTTTGTCTGTGTTGCACTTCTGGGCACTGTCTTTCGGTTACGTTTGGTTGGGCGCGCACCACTTGCAATACACAGCTTTGCCTGACTGGACTGGCTCCCTTGGCGCCGCAGTTTCTCTGGCGATGATCATCCCATCTTGGGGTGGCGCGATGAACGGTATGATGACTTTGTCCGGCGCATGGGACAAATTGCGTACCGACTACATCTTGCGCTTCTTGGTTGTGGCTTTGGCGTTCTACGCGATGTCTACCTTCGAAGGCCCCGTGATGTCCATCAAGACTGTGAATGCACTGTCTCACTACACTGACTGGACGGTTGGTCACGTTCACTCTGGCGCGTTGGGTTGGATGGCGATGGTTGCCTACGGCGCGATGTACCACATGATTAAAAAATTGTGGGGCGTAGAGAAGATGTACTCCGAAAGTCTGGTGAACGTCCACTTCTGGTTGGCGACTATCGGTACCGTGGTCTATGTTGTTGCGATGTGGGTCTCTGGCATCATGCAAGGCTTGATGTGGCGCGACTATGACGAGTACGGCACACTGACCTATACCTTCGTTGAATCGGTTTCCGCAATGCATCCGTACTACGCGATGCGTGCGATCGGCGGCCTGATCTTCAACATCGGTACTTGGATCGCTCTCTACAACATCGTGATGACTGTGCGCACCGCAAGTGCTGCGCGCAGTGCTAACGCTGTTCCAGCTAACGCATAAGGAGTGACAACATGTCTGATCACGACACACTTTATTCGACCAAACTTCAGGACAAAGTAGAACGCAGTACGCTCCTGATGTTTGTTCTTACCGCAATCGCAGTGGCGATTGGCGGTATCGTAGAAATCGTTCCTCTGTTCTATCTGCCTAACACAGCGATGTGTTCCAGTGCTTTGGCTGGGGCAGATGCAACGTGTAACAACACGCAGCACAAAGATGCCAATGGCAATGTAATTCCGATGGATAAAATCATTTGGAATCCGGAAACTTCAGCGCACAAAACGTTGAACGACTGGGTGCCTGGTGATGGTGTACGTCCATACAAGCCTTTGGAATTGGCGGGTCGTAACGTCTATATCCGCGAAGGTTGTTTCTTGTGCCATTCGCAAATGATTCGTCCCTTCCGTGATGAAAAGGATCGTTATGGTCACTACTCCATCGCTGAAGAGTCGATGTACGACCACACCTACCAATGGGGTTCCAAGCGTACTGGTCCAGATTTGGCCCGCGTCGGTGGCAAATATTCAGATGAATGGCATCGCCGCCATCTGAAGTATCCACGTGATGTCGTTCCTGAATCTGTGATGCCTAACTACTTCTGGTTGGAAGCTAAACCAGTCGATGTGGCAGAGACCGTACAGACCATGAAAGTGTTGACAATCATGCCGTTCAACCCAGTCCCTAAGACGATTTACAGCGATGAATATATTGCTGGTGCGGCTGCTGAATTGGAAGGCAAGACCGACATGGACGCGCTGATTACGTTCTTGCAAGGGCTGGGCAACCACGTTAAGTTTGAAGAAGGCGTGAACTACCGTGATTAAACTGTTGGAATACTTTGGCATGGATGCGCAGGCCATGACCACGAACGACTGGCTGGGAGTCTTCTTCCTGCTGGTGGCGGCGGTCGGCATGGTGGCTACCTATGTCATGGTATTCCGGCCGTCCAACAAGGAACGATTCGAATCCCAGGCCGCCATGGCGCTGGATGACGAAGACCCTATCAAATTGGGAGAAAAAAGATGAGTGATAAACATAATGCAGGTGACGTGCCAACTACTGGCCACGTTTGGGATGACGACTTGGGCGATTACATCAATCAGCCGCCAAAGTGGTGGATGCTGGGTCTGACAGCCAGCGCGATTTGGGTCGTTGTATATTGGATTTTCTATCCTTCTATTCCTGTTTCAAATGCTAACGGCTACTTCAAGGGCCTGGGCGGTTGGACAGCGATTAAGGAAATGGAAGCCGACAAGAGTGTGGTGGACGAAGTGCGCGGCAAGTATGAAGCCAAGCTCAAGGACATGACGCCCGCAGCAATTTTGGCTGACAGCGAATTGACAGAATACGTTACACGTTCTGGCAAAGTGCTGTTCGGCGATAACTGCGCAGCTTGCCATGGTCAAAATGGTGTGGGTACGAAAGACAAACAAGGTCTGTTCGCACCGATCTTGAACGACGATGACTGGTTGTATGGCGGTAAGATTGACGACATCCACACAACGATCACTGGTGGTCGCCAAGGCATGATGATGGCGCACAAGGATATGTTGTCTGAAGCTGAAGTCGACACATTGGCTAACGCAGTTGCAGCAGGCAAGCCAACTTCCACGCCACTGTTTGCGGAAAAAGGTTGTATTGCATGTCACGGTGAAGATGGAAAGGGTATGCAAGCGATGGGCTCTGCAAACTTAACTGATAGTGTATGGCGTTTTGATAGCTCTATTGAAGGCATCAAGTACACTATCAAGAATGGCGTTAATGCAGGCACACCCGAAACACGTGTGGCTGTAATGCCAGCGTTCCAAGGCGCTAAACTGTCTGATGCTGAAATCAAGAAACTGGCTGTCTATGTGTACAAGTTCGGTGGCGGTCAGGCTGACGCTCCCGCAGCTCAGTAAGCTGTGTAATTCTGTGCGGGAGTAGTCCCGCACACCTTAAGCATAAGGAGCGATTGAAATGAATAATGATATGGTTTTTTGGGGCGTGATCATTGCACTGGTGGGTTCCATCATTGTTCCAGTGTGGTTGTTTTATAAGGCTTATTCAAACGCAGTTAAAGCCGCAGAAGAAAAAGAGAATCAGAAGTCGTAATAATTTGCTTCAAGCAAAAAGGAGGAGAGTTCGCTCTCCTCCTTTTTCATTCTGTACAAAATATCACTGAAGCGGTTTTGCTCAAGCAGTAGAATCGTCCCGATGTTATTTTGGAGTCCAGCGCAAGACTGGATAATTCCCCTTCCCTTTAGGAGCGCGAGCGTGAATCAAGAAGTCCATAAACCAGAAGGCCAGCAACAAGAGGCAGGCGAAGTCACCACCATTTATCGTGAGTTTGAAACGTGGACGGTTAATACGGGCGGGCAAACGATTCATGCCAAGCGCATGCCAGGATTTTTCCGTACTTTCAAAGATCGCGCACAACTCGCTTTGTGGTTGCCCTTCTTTCTCTTTCCTTATGTGCGTTGGAATGGCAAGCAAGCCATCTTGTTCGATATTGATCACAACCAGTTCCATTTCTTTAATTTGACAGTGCTGCCGCAAGATATCTGGATGTTGTCGCTTATTTTATTGGTAGCGGCAATGACCTTGTTTGCGGTGACATCCGTTGCCTCGCGTGTGTGGTGTGGCTATTTCTGCTTTCAGACGGCGTGGACAGATTGGTTCACTTGGCTGGAAGAGAAAATTGAAGGCAACCCTACTGCGCGGCGAAAATTGGATTCGGCGGCGTGGGATGCAGACAAGATTAAAAAGAAAGCAATGAAGCATGCAGCATGGGCGGGCATTGCCTTATTGACAGGCATTAGTTTTTCTATTTGGTTTGTGGATGCATTTGATTATTGGAATCGCCTGATTCATTTTCAACTACCTCTGGTGGGCTGGGTAACACTGATTGCATTTTTCTTTGGCACTTATATTCTTGCTGGATTGTTGCGTGAGCAGACTTGCTTCTGGCTGTGTCCCTATGCGCGTATTCAAGCAGTGATGAATGATTCACAGACCATCATGCCTACTTACGATTACACGCGTGGTGAGCCGCGCGGGAAAATCCGCCGTGGTACTGAAGTGGTCGCGCCACAAGGAGACTGCATTGATTGTTTCCAATGCGTACAAGTTTGTCCGACAGGTGTGGATATTCGTAATGGTCAGCAATTGGGCTGTATCACCTGTGGACTGTGCATTGATGCGTGTGACTCCATCATGGACAAAGTGGGCAAGCCTAAGGGGCTAATTCGTTATGCCTCGTTGGATGAATTAGACGGTAAGCCTGCCAAAAAGATGTACCAACATCCGCGCACCTTAATCTACATTGGCATTATTACCTTGGCGCTTGGCGGAATCGTTTGGGGTTTAACACATCTAGGTTCGATGACTTTGAAAATTATGCATGAGCGTCAACCGCTTTATGTGAGCATGAGTGATGGCTCTATCCAAAACAAATACGACTTCAAGCTGCTCAATAAAACGGATAAAGATTTTCAAGTCAAAGTGACAGCGGAAGGCGGCATCAAAGATCAAATTATCATCGGGGCTGAAAACAATCCGATGATTCATCATGGTCGTGGCACGTCGTTCACTATCTTTGTTAAAGCGCCAGGTAAGTTTGCTAATAAAGATGTCACACCAATCCAGTTCCGCGTTGAAAGTGTGGAGGACCCGATGGTGTTCGCTGAATACACGAGCCAGTTCTACGCGCCGAAAAAATAAGGGCTATAAAATGATTTCTCAAGAACAAAAATCAGGCTTTCGCAATCCGTGGGTGTTAAGTTTGGTTGGGTTAATTGTGCTGGTGTTGGCTGTTAATGCGACCTTCATTTGGTATGCAACGCACAATAAATCCATGTTGGTGGATCGAGAGTACAAGACCAAAGATCGTAAAACAAATGCAGAAATGTTGAGTGAATTAGGTACGCAACAAGCACTGGCATGGCAAACAACCATAAAAAAACCGAAAGCCTTGGTGCTTAATCAACCTACGATGTATGAAATCAGCGTGTTGGATAAAGAAGGCAAGCCAGTGAGCGGCATAATGGAAGTAGAGGCCTATCGTGCCGCCGATGCCAGCAAAGATTTCATGACGCCATTCAAAGAAGTTTCTACTGGAAATTATCAAGGCTATGTCACGTTTCCATTGAAGGGCTATTGGGAATTGCACATTCATCTTAAACGCGGCAACGACGAATTTACCGTGGATACAGATCGCTTCAAGGTCGAAGAGCACATCTAATTGGTGGTTGGGTAAATGACGCAAGCCGCTCCATCAGCGTTGCACGATTGTTTCCACTGCGGATTGCCCATCCCCGCCGATGCACATTTTCAATTAACGCTGGCGCAGCAGGCGCGCTCATTTTGTTGCTTCGGTTGCCAGTCGGTGTGTGGCGCTATCTACGAATCAGGGCTGCAAGGCTACTATCAACGCACGCCAGAAGGTGTAC
>JABFSI010000140.1 GCA_013140695.1 Sideroxydans sp.
CTGATTATGTGTTGCTGTTTTCTTATCGGCATCGCCTGCATCGTGATTGGCTATTTTTGGAGCTGACACCGCAAGTGCATTTCCCCATCGACAAACATTTCCACTCCAGTCCCGCCTTCTTGCTGCGCTTAGAAATGCTATTTTCGGAAAGCAAATAGGGTCAGAAATTTCTGCTTAAGGAGACTCTGATTAAGTCCTCAATCGTGATTCCAGCGAAGGCCGGAATCCAGCGGGTTTAATTAAACATGCCGTTTCATCCGTCTGTTGCACGGCCTATTTTTTTGACTGGACACCGGCCTGACCGCAGGTCAGTTTATCTTGAGCCTGTCGACAGGCCGGTGTGACGACTTAATCAGAGATTCATTCACTCCATTCATTTCAGCTTCTGCATCGCCGCTTCAATTCGTTCGCACAGCGTCTTCAAAATTTTGATGCGGGCGAAATTTTTGTCGTTGGCTTCCACCAGTATCCACGGAGCAATCTCGGTGCTGGTTCTATCCACCATGTCGCACACGGCTCGCTCGTAGTCATCCCATTTCTCACGATTTCGCCAGTCATCAGCAGTAATTTTGAAGCGCTTAAAGCCAATTTTTTCACGCTCTTTGAAACGGCGTAGCTGCTCTTCCTTGGTGATGGCGAGCCAGAATTTCACCACCACTGCGCCGTTGTGGGTGAGTTGCTCTTCAAAGTCGTTTATCTCGCCGTAGGCACGCATCCAATCGGCTTCGGTGCAGAATTTTTCCACCCGTTCGACTAGTACACGGCCATACCATGAACGGTCGAAGATGTTGAAGCGACCGATGCGCGGGACGTTGCGCCAGAAACGCCACAGATAGGGTTGTGCGCGTTCTTCTTCAGTGGGCGCGGCAACGGGCGTGATGCGATAGTGGCGAGCATCCAATGCGCCGGTGATACGACGGATAGCGCCGCCTTTACCGCCCGCATCCGAACCCTCGAACACGGCGATGACCGCGATCTTTTTGAATTTTGGGTTGCGTGTGAGCAGCGCCAGCTTGCCTTGATATTTCTCCAACTCGGCATCGAATTTTTTGTCTGCAATCTTCTGCGTCATATTCAGCTTGTCCAACACATCAAGCTCATCAATGGCGGTTTGCAGCGGTGCAACTTTTGCGACACTGGCCTTTGCGGAAACTGCCGCTAGCCGTTTGCGCAACGCATCCAATAGAGTCTTGCCAACGGTCAAGCTGCGGTAGTTCGCGTCTGTGCCTTCCACCACAATCCAAGGTGCTTCGGCCGTACTGGTTTCGCGCAAGGTATGTTCTGATACTTTGCGAAACTTGTCGTAAAGCTCAAAGCGTTCCCAATCAAATTTGGTGACGCGCCAGCGAGTATTAGGGGATTTCTCTAAAAATTTGAGGCGTTTTTTCTGTGCTTCTTTAGACAAATGAAACCAAAATTTCAGCACCAGCGCACCTTCGTCAGTGAGCATTTTTTCCATGCGGTTAATTTGCTCAATGTGTTGCGCAAGGGTAGCGGCACTGCTCTTTTTGAGCACACGTTGCACGATTGGGGCGGTGTACCACGAGCCAAAGAACACACCGATTTTGCCCTTGGGTGGCAGTGCGCGCCAAAAGCGCCACATGGGCGGGCGCTCACGTTCTTCGTCGGACATCTCGCCCGTGGCATGCACTTGAATGTGTCGCGGATCCATCCACTCATTGAGCAGATTGACCGTCTCACCTTTGCCCGCACCATCCACGCCACCGATCAAAATAATGACGGGAAATTTAGCTTTCTGCGCCAAATCAAATTGTGCGTTTAATAACGCTTCACGTAGTTTGGGCTCTTCGGCTTTGTAGGTGGCTTTGTCTATTTTGTGTCCGAGTTCAGCTGATTCAAACATGATGCACTCCTTAATAAATCACAAACTGTCGGGGGCGATAGCGAGTCGCAAGTTGGTCTGAAAATCGCCTTCACTGGTGTGTCGACTGAGCCACCACACCGCGCCTTTTTTTACGCTAAAACTTCCTTTTGAATTGGCCAGCAAGAGCGCGGCGATTTGCCCTAATGTAGGTTGATGTCCAACCACTAGCACCGTGCAATCCAAGTCTGGCCAACCCACCGCATCTAAAATTTCTTGTGCAGAGGCCCCTGGTGCCAAGGCATCTTCAGTATGGAAATGTTGGGTGAGTGCTTGTGCGGTCTGTTGTGTGCGAAGCGCAGGGCTGACCAAGATGCGCGTGTCTTCGGGAATGCGTGCACGTAAAAAAGTGGCCATTTTGGCAGCCTGCTTTTGCCCTTTGCCGGTTAGCTCACGCGCCATGTCAGGCGCGCCATCATGCGCTTCTGCATGCCGCCATAGGATGAGTTCCATGATGATTCCCCTTGCAAATATGACAGTCGAGTTCGCAGGTTATACCGTATATACTGTTTTTGCCACTTTCAAATTAGGGAGATAAATCATGGTTACACGTACACCGACTGCCGCCCGCAAACCTTCTCCAGCTCGCAAACCCGCTATTGCGAAAGTAAGCGCACCCGCCAGCCCTACCCAAGTAGTTGCTAAAAATATCAGCGCTCCCAAAGTTGCGGCAAAAGTGTCCAAGAAACACAAAAAAGAAAAGCGCCACGAAGACAAATTAAAAGTTGTGCGCGATAGCTTCACCATGCCGCAAAACGATTACGACTTAATCGCCACCTTAAAAGCTAAAGCCTTAAGTGGCGGGGTGCATGCGAAGAAAAGTGAGTTGTTACGTGCGGGCTTGCATTTGCTAATCAAGGTGAGTGCCACGCAATTAAAGAGCGAAATTGCTGCGTTGGAAATTATCAAAACGGGGCGGCCGAAGAAGGGCTGATTTAGATAAGTTATTGAGGGCGTAAGCGGTCGTAGAGTGTGCCTGCACCGCTAGCCTTCAATGTGGGAGCCCGATTCATCGGGCGATATGTTTTTATTGAAAGTGCCCTCGCCCGATGAATCGGGTTCCTACACTAGGTGCTAACTTGCAAATTCCAGCCCAGGAACTGATTTATTCGTCATTCCCAAGCGGCTGCCCTAACATTTCTACGAGTGCTGCCTGCGCGCAAGTTTGCGCGCCCCGTGCATTGGTCTTACGATGCCAGAAGCCGTTGCAGTCCATCTCCCACGCTTGGCAGTTGTCCTTCAGATAGATCTTCAGCCCTTCATCCAACACGCGCTTCTTCAGCTTGGCATCCAGCACAGGAAAGCACGCTTCAATTCGGCGGAAGAAATTTCTATCCATCCAATCCGCACTGGCTAAATACACATCATGCTTCATGTCATTGCGGAAGTAGAAGATGCGCGAATGCTCAAGAAAGCGCCCGATGATGGAGCGCACGCTGATGTTCTCGGACAAGCCTTTCACGCCGGGACGCAAGGCGCACACACCACGCACAATGAGATCAATCTTCACGCCCGCTTGCGACGCTTCGTATAAAGCACTGATAGTTTCGGGTTCGAGTAGCGCATTCATTTTGGCGATGATATGTGCGGTCTTGCCTGCTTTCGCTAACTTGGTCTCGTTACGAATGGCCTCCAATACTTTGCTGTGCAAGGTGAATGGCGATTGCCACAAGTGGTTGAGCTTCTTGGCTTTGCCCAAGCCTGTCAGCTGCGTAAATATCTCGTTCACATCAACGCACATCGCTTCATTGCAAGTGAACAAACCAAAATCGGTGTAAAACTTGGCAGTACGCGGATGGTAATTGCCTGTGCCGAGATGCACGTAGCGGCGCAATTTTTTTTCTTCGCGGCGCACCACCATGAGCATCTTGGCGTGGGTCTTGTGACCGACCACGCCGTACACCACATGTGCGCCCACCGACTCCAAGCGTCCTGCCCAGTTGATGTTGGCTTCCTCGTCAAAACGCGCCAGCAACTCCACCACCACCGTCACTTCTTTACCTTGTTGCGCGGCTACGATGAGCGCTTCCATGAGCGCGGAATCTTCGCCCGTGCGGTACACCGTTTGTTTGATAGCGACGACATCAGGATCGTTGGCGGCTTGCTGAATGAAGTCGATGACGGGCTTAAACGACTGGTAGGGGTGATGCACCAGCAAATCACCCTTGCGGATCGCCTTGAACATATCCGCGCCCTTCTTCTGAATGAGCGCAGGCACACCCGGTACGAAGGGTTGAAATTTCAGATCGGGGCGCGGCACTTGAGCAGGGATGCGCATCAGGCGCACCAAATTCACGGGGCCATGTACGCGATACAAATCTTCGGGTTTCAGCTCGAACTGACGCAATAGGAAATTCGCCAATTCTGACGTGCAGTTGTCCGCCACTTCCAGACGTACTGCATCGCCAAAATGCCGCTGCGGCAATTCACCTTGCAGACTGACACGCAGATTCTTCACTTCTTCTTCATCGACGAACAGGTCGCTGTTGCGTGTCACACGGAATTGGTAACAACCCAACACGTCCATCCCCGCGAACAACTCGCCTACATGGGCATGAATGATGGAGGAGAGGAACACGAAAGCATGCGCGCAGCCTGCGATCTCGGGAGGCATTGGGATAGCGCGCGGTAATACGCGCGGCGCTTGCACAATCGCCTTGGCAGAGTTACGCCCAAAGGCATCTTTACCTTGCAACTCGACCACAAAATTCAAACTCTTGTTCACCACGCGCGGGAAAGGATGCGAGGGGTCTAGCCCGATTGGGGTGAGCACAGGCATCACCTCATTCAGAAAAAATTGTTTCACCCATGCTTGTTGGGCTTCGTTCCAGTGAGTACGGCGAATAAACTTGATACCTTGCGCGGCGAGCGCAGGCACCAACTCTTTATTGAATAATTCGTATTGTCGAGAGATGAGTTGGTGCGTAGGGGCAAACAAGCGCTTAAGAATTTGCGAGGCTTCCAAGCCATCCGCACCCGATGCAATACCGCCCAGCTTGATCTGCTCTTTCAGCCCAGCGACGCGGATCTCGAAGAACTCATCCAAATTGCTACTGACGATGCACAAGTAGGTGAGGCGCTCCAGCAAGGGCACGCTGGGGTCTTCCGCTTGCGCCAATACACGACGATTGAACTCCAGCAAACCGAGTTCGCGATTAAGAAAGTTCTGCGCTGAGTAAGATTTTGCCACGTGCCTCGAACTACTTACGCCTTCGGAGGAACGTAGCCTTCTGGCATCTGCGTCCCCGCTCCGAAGAAGTAGTTCTCCATCTGTTGTGCCAAGTACTGGCGTGCTTTTAGATCGGCCAGATTGAGGCGGTTCTCGTTCACCAGCATCGTCTGAAATTTTATCCACCCCTGCCATGCTTCTTTCGACACATTTTCATAAATACGCACACCTAAAACACCCGGATACATAGGACGCTCTAGTCCTTCTGCTTCACGACCCAATTTCACACACTGCACCATTCTTGCCATTTGCTTCTCCATTGATAGATTAACGACGAATTGTTACACGCCTATTTCAGATTCTTTACGAACACCTTCGACCGCCGCTGATAGTTATACAGCGCCTTCTTCTCTTTCGGCAGTTGATCCACATCCGCTTCTTTGAATTCACGCTCGACGAACCAATGTGCCGTGCGCGTGGTCAGCACGAACAATTTCTTCATCTTTTGCGACTTCGCCAGACTGCTCATGTGATTGAGGATGGCCTCGCCGTAACCACGATCACGACATTGCGCATCCACCGCTAGACAAGCGAGCTCTGCCGACGCCTCGTTGGGGAACGGATACAAAGCGGCACAACCGACGATGCGATGGTCGTGTTCCAACACCTCGAAACGGGCGATCTCGCGCTCCAACAACTCGCGCGAACGCCGCACCAAGATGCCGTCCTCTTCCAACGGACGCAACAGTTGGATGATACCCCCCACGTCCTCGATGGTCGCCGCCCGCAAGGTGTTGAGCGTGCTCTCCACCACCATGGTGCCGATACCGTCGTCGCTGAAAAGCTCTTGCAGCAAAGCACCGTCGGTATGGCGGCTGATGAGATGGGTACGTGCCACACCGGCCTCGCAAGCACGGACGGCACATGGCAAAAACATGGCGATGTCGTCAGGCAGCTTGCTCTTCTTGCTCAAGATGTCCTGCGCCTGCACGATGGTGAGTTCTTTGGCGAGCTTGCCCTTTTTGTCTTGTACACCGTCGGTGTCCATCATGAACACTAGCTTGTCGGCGTCCAGGGCGATGGCAGTCGCGGTGGCGACATCTTCCAAGGTGAGGTTGAACACCTCGCCCGTAGGCGAATAGCCCAGTGGTGAAAGCAACACCACTTCGCCGAACTCCATGCGGTCGCGCAATGCTGCGACATCGACCTTACGCACCGTGCCTGTGTGTTGTAGATCGACCCCGTTGATAACTCCGATGGGTTGCGCCGTGATGAAATTGCCACCGGCCACGCGGATATCGGCGTTCGCCATGGGTGAGTTAGCCAATCCCATGGAGAGCAACGCTTCGATCTCAAGGCGTGTGCGCCCGACAGCTTCTTTCACGCATTGCATAGTCTCGGCATCAGTCAGGCGGATGCCTTGATGATAGGTGCCCGCCAAGTCATTCTTGGATAGATGCTGCTCAATCTGCGGACGTGCGCCATGCACCAACACGAGGCGAATACCCAGGGCAGCAAGCAGATTGAAGTCGTGTGTCAGCTCGACGAACTTGCCGTCTGCCACCACCTCACCGCCGAACGCGATGACAAATGTCTTGCCGCGAAAGGCATTGATATAGGGTGCGACGGAGCGGAACCAAGCGACGAAATCCACTGGGGTTGTTACAGCAGGCATGTCATTCCTTTCAATTTAGAGACGCATCTTGCCGCGCTAATTTTCATCTAGCAACTTTCCCGCGACAGCCCAATTTTCCTCTGACACTTCATCAAAAGTAATGTAGGTATAGGACGCAGGTTTATGCGCGATACGTTGCAAAGTATCAGTGATTTCTTCAGCAATCTTGGCTTTTTGCTCGCGGCCCAGGGTTCCAGCGATGCGGATATTCACATAAGGCATAGTGATTCCTCTTTATAGATTGAATGTCTCGTACCTGCTGTTTCATTAAGTGTAGTTAGGATTGGTGGGATCCAGCACCACTCTGAACTTTAGAAATTCAGCAACCATGCTTCTAAATTCTCGGGCTTCGGCAATTTCGTCAAAATTGTTCAATGTCATCACCGCGCCATATTTCCCGACCAGCTCCACTTGTAGATTGGCGCTTCCCCCGTCCGCGCTACGCACTCTCACGCCGTAATATTCGGCCAGTGATAAGGTTTGTTTGGATACTTCCACACGATCCAGAAACTTTCTCTCCCGCGTCAAGGTTCTGTCTTTCTTGTTGATGAGGACCACCTCCGGCGTGACCGAACTCATCGCAAGCCATATCACAACACCACCAAACAAGAGCTGCCCCACCACATCAAGGTCAGCCATAAAAATGGTAGCGCAGAGGGTGGCCGCAGAAATAATGATGAGTACATCGTAGAGATTGTCGATCCGGGTGCGCTCCCTAAATGGCACGCGGGATAGCCGCAATACGTCGTCATCCGTATTCCTTGCATTCATCAATATCCCTCCGGTTACTAAATCAACCGCAATCCTTCATCGAAAATCTCCCCATAGCGTCTGCAAGGCGGCGATACCCGTGATGGCGGCAGTTTCGGTGCGTAATACACGTGGGCCAAGACGGATGGGCACGAAGCCCGCATGTTGCGCTCTCAACGCCTCATCAGAGGTGAATCCGCCTTCGGGGCCGATCAACAACACGACCTCTTTTTCTATTCCCGACTGTTCATGTAAGCCTGTCGCCCCTTCAGGCAACAGGATGAATTTCTTATGCGCGTTAGCACGTTGCGTCTCTAGCCAGGCATCCAACTCCATCGGCACATGCATGATGGGCAATGTATTGCGACCACTCTGCTCACACGCGGCAACAGTCACCCCTTGCCAGTGCGCACCGCGCTTCTCGGCGCGCGATTCGGAGAGTTTCGCCACGCTGCGTTGGGTCTGCACGGGATAGATGCTAGTCGCGCCCAGTTCAGTCGCCTTCTGGATGACCCAATCCATCTTCTCGCTGGTGCACATGGCTTGAGCCAGATGAATGTGCAAGTTCGACGAACTGGTATCCAGCACCGTCTGCAAATTTCCAAGGAGTACATGCTTCCCGTTGATGGCGTGAATGGTGGCATCCAGCGCATTACCCAAGCCATCAAATATCTGCACTGCATCGCCCACACGCAAACGCAATACACGACTGGCATGATGCGCCGCATCAGGAGGCAATTCGGCATTCGTGCTGAAGGGTAATGGCGGCGGGCAGTAAAAACGAGGAGCAGACATGGTCAGTCAATGGCAGTAAGAACGGGCGTGATAATATAACGAGGATAAAAACTGCGTTGAAATTTGGGAGAAGAAGTATGGTCAGTCTGCACCCCCCTGTTTGTGATTTTGGCTGGAAAGCACGCCCGTTCGACTTGTTGGGCATCGATGGCAAGCGCTACACATTAGAAAACGCTCGCGGCAAGAACGGCCTGTTGGTGATGTTCATCTGCAACCATTGTCCTTACGTCAAATCCATCCGCGACCGCATCATCCGTGATGTACGCGAACTACAGCTTCACGGTATCAACAGCCTCGCCATCATGTCGAACGACCCTGCGGACTACGCAGAAGACAGCTTCGACAACATGAAGCTCATCGCCCAACAATACGACTACCCTTTCCCTTACGTATGGGACGAGTCACAACAGATCGCCAAGGATTACGGTGCGGTATGCACGCCTGATTTCTTCGGTTTCAATGCCCATATGGAATTGCAATATCGCGGCCGGCTGGATGCTTCGCGTAAAGAAGCCGCTCCCGATGCCCCTCGTGACTTGTTCAACGCCATGCTGCAAGTAGCCCAGACAGGGCAAGGCCCACGCGAACAAATCGCCAGCATGGGTTGCTCGATTAAGTGGAAGGATGAAGCATGAGAATTTTGATTCTGGGCGCTGGGCAAGTCGGCTCAACGGTGGCAGAAAGCCTAGTCAATGAAGCGAACGACATTACAGTAGTGGATGCGGATGGTGAAAAGTTACGCCTGTTGCAAGACCGCCTTGATTTGCGCACGGTGGTGGGCAACGCGGCGCACCCGTCCACTTTGGAACAAGCGGGGATTGCTGATGCGGACATGTTATTAGCGGTGACACAAAGCGATGAGGTGAATTTGGTCGCCTGTAAATTAGCCGCTAGCCTGTACAACACGCCCACGCGCATCGCGCGCATTCGCTCTTCTGAATACCTCAACCGCGACGAAGTATTTAGCGCTGACAATTTTTGCGTGGACTTCTCCATTTGCCCCGAACAAATTCTCACCGACTACATCACTAAACTCATTGAGTTTCCCGAGGCATTGCAAGTGCTGGAGTTTGCGCACGGCAAGGTTTCCTTGGTGGCGGTACGCGCCTTTGAAGGCGGCCCGCTGGTGGGCAAACCCTTAAGCTTTATGCGCACACACATGCCGCAAGTGGAAACGCGCGTCGCAGCCATCTTCCGTAAAGACCGCGCGATTAGCCCTGAAGGCAGCACCGTGATTGAAGTTGGGGACGAGATATTTTTCATCGCCGCCACCGAAAACATCCGCCGCGTATTGAAAGAAATGCGCCGCATGGACAAACCCACTAAACGCGTGATGATTGTGGGCGGCGGCAACATTGGCATGCGTCTCGCCAGAGCGCTGGAGGATAACTACCAAGTCAAACTGGTTGAATTCAACAAAAAATCCTGTGAGCGCTTGGCCAGCCAATTGAGCAAAACGCTGGTTTTGCATGGCGATTGCACGGATGAAAATTTGCTGCAACAAGAACATGTCGAAGAGGTGGATGTGTTCTGCGCACTTACCAACGATGATGAAAACAACATTATGTCGGCGCTACTGGCCAAACAAATTGGCGCACGCAAGGTAATTAGCCTCATCAATCGCAGCGCATATGTGGGACTGGTGCAAGGCGGCAAAATCGACATTGCGCTATCTCCTGCTCATGTCACCATCGGCTCGTTGCTCGCCTATGTGCGTCAAGGCGATGTAGCCGCCGTGCATTCTTTACGCCGAGGCGCAGCGGAAGCGCTGGAACTGATTGCACATGGTGACCGCGAATCCTCGCAAGTCGTGGGGCGTCGCATTGATGAGATTCAATCGCCGCGCGGCGCAACGATTGGTGCCATTGTGCGCAACGATAAAGTCATCATCGCGCATCACGATACGGTGATTGAGTCCGACGATCATGTCATCGTATTCGTCATCGACAAAAAGATGATTGGCAAGGTGGAACAACTGTTCCAAGTGAAACTCGGGTTCTTCTAAATGAAAAGAGCCTTCACCGTCCTTAATGCACTGGGTTTATTGCTGGTGGTTTTCAGCATCGCCTATCTTATGCCTGTCGTCACCGCATTGATTTATAACGACATGGTCATGCTGCAAGACTTCCTGATTGCAATGGCTGGCACAGCAACATCGGGCTTATTTCTTTGGTTACTCACGCGTAGTCACAAAGGCGAGTTGTCCATCCGTCACGGCTACTTGCTAGTGGTTGGCATGTGGACGGCGATGCCCGCCTTCGCCACCCTCCCGTTGTTGATGAGCATTCCCAACTTGTCCTTTACCGACGCTTACTTCGAAACCATGTCGGGCATGACCACCACTGGTGCTACCGTGCTGGTGGGTCTAGACAATTTGCCTCCCGCCATCAATGTTTGGCGGCATGAACTCAATTGGATAGGCGGCTTGGGCATCATCGTGTTGGCGGTCGCCGTGTTGCCCTTGCTGGGTATCGGCGGACGACAACTGTTCAAGGCCGAAACGCCGGGACCGATGAAGGATTCCGCACTCACCCCGCGCATCGCCGATACGGCGCGCAATCTGTGGATTGTTTATGTAGGCATCACGCTAGCCTGTATCCTTGCTTTGAAGTGGGCGGGTATGTCATGGTTGGATGCGATCTGCCATTCATTTTCGGCAATGGGCTTGGGCGGATTCTCCACGCATGACAACAGCATCGGTTGGTTTCAGTCTCCGCTAATTGAATTCATTTTAATTGTGTTCATGCTGATTGCGGTACTCAACTTCGCCACCCATTTCATCGCTTTGCGCAGTCGTAGCTTCAAAATTTATCGTGTTGATCCGGAAGCAATTCCCTCGCTGATTTTGATTTTAGGGAGCTGTATCGGCATCGCCTTCTTTTTGTGGTGGCAGAACACCTATGCTGATTTCTGGGTGGCTTTGCGTCATGCCAGCTTTAACTTGGTGTCGATTGCCACCAGCTCTGGTTATGCCAGCGTGGACTACGCGCAATGGCCTATTTTTGCCCCCCTCTGGATGATGCTACTCACTGCAACGGTGGCCAGTGCCGGCTCTACGGGCGGCGGCATCAAGATGATTCGCACCTTGGTGTTATTCAAACAAGCGGGGCGAGAATTCCTCAAACTGCTGCATCCTTCGGCGGTGAACCCCATGAAAATAGGGGGACAAGTGATTGCCAACAACATCGTATTCGCCGTACTTGGCTTTATCTTTTTATACTTCATGGTCATCGCCACGCTGACCTTCGCCTTGCTTATTTCGGGGTTGGATTTCATCTCGGCATTCACCGCCATCTTGGCTTCCATCAACAACTGCGGCCCAGGTTTGGGGGTGGTAGGCCCTTCCACTAATTACCAAATTTTGACGGACTTCCAAACATGGGTGTGTACCTTCGCCATGCTGATTGGGCGATTGGAGATTTTTACGGTGCTCATTTTATTTACCCCGCAATTTTGGAGAAAATAAGCATATAGACCTACAGATGCGTTGAGCGGATACGCTTTGTGAGTTAGCATCACGGCAACACTTCTTCGCACGTGGATTGAGTGTCTATAACTAAAAATGGGAGTCTAGGAGTGAACACCAACGTCAGTGAAATTCGCGTCGTTCTCATCGACGACAGCAACACCATACGCCGCAGTGGGCAGATATTTTTGGCACAAGCGGGCATCACGGTGGTACTGGCTGAAGACGGATTTGATGGCATCGCCAAAGTGGTTGAAAGCAAACCAGATGTCATTTTTGTGGATGTTATGATGCCCCGTCTGGATGGCTATCAAACCTGCGCACTGATTAAGAACCATCCTGAATTCAAACACACGCCCGTCATTATGCTCACCAGCAAGGACACCCTATTTGACCGTGCGCGCGGTCGTTTAGTGGGGGCAGACAAATATCTAACCAAACCCTTCAGCAAGAAAGGGTTGATTGAAGCCGTAATGGAATACTCTCATCAAAATAAGGAAGTGGATCATGGCAATTAAAAAAGTGTTGGTAGTGGACGACTCGGCAACAGAGCGTCATGTACTGGGCGATATTTTGGGCAAAAAAGGTTACCAAGTGGTGTTTGCTGAAAATGGTGAGCAAGGTATGGCGATGTCCAAGACTGAAGCCCCCGATCTCATCGTAATGGATGTGGTGATGCCTGGCCTGAATGGCTTTCAAGCCACTCGCAGCATTACGCAAGATGACACGACCAAGCACATTCCCATCATCCTATGCACGACCAAGGGTCAAGAAACCGACAAATTATGGGGCATGCGCCAAGGGGCTAAAGACTACGTAACCAAGCCCGTCAATGCGGACGAGTTGCTTAGCAAAATCGCCGCGCTCGGTTAATCAGCCGCCATGTCCAAACGCTTCAATCTGCGTGAATTCCAGCAAGAAGTGCTGGATAAATTACAAGCCCAAGCCACGAGTGGTAAGCAAATTAGCACCTTGGGTATTCAAATTGGCGCTGAAAATTGGCTGGTTGATATGGCCGATATTGGTGAAGTCTTACCGCCCCCCGCGCTCACTGCCGTGCCGCTCACCCAAGATTGGTTTTGTGGGGTGGCCAATGTGCGTGGCAATCTATGTAGCGTCGTCGACTTGGCCGCCTTTATGCAACAAGCCGCCACGCCACGCGAAGCGCGCAATCGGGTGCTGTTGCTCAATGCGCGCTTCGGTTTCAACACGGGGCTACTCGTTTCACAAGTCCTGGGCTTACGTGATTCGCAAAGCTGGCAACTACAAACTGCCCAAGACAACAGTTTTCTGCTAGATGAAGAAGGCGCTGTGTGGCACAAGCTCGATATTGAAACCCTCATCAATCAACCTGAATTCTTGCAAATCAGCGTTTAGCAATTTAGCGCTACCTAAGGACAACAACATGGCACTCAACATCAAGCTCCCCACCTCCAAAGCGTCAACTAAAAAATCAGATGCGACGACTGTTCCTTGGTTAGAAAAACCGCTTCCGCTGATTGGCAAACTGACCTTTAACAAACAATTCCAAATTTTGGGTGTTGCCACGGGTATCGCTATGTTGGTGGGGATTACGTCTGCGGTGCTCGACACCCGCGCCACGTCACAAGTGACACGCCAGCTCAAATTATCGGGCGACTTGGTGTTCTTGACACAACGTCTCGCAAAAGATGCAGCATCGGCCATGCAAGGTAAACAAACCGCGATTGAAGGTTTGCCCTTAGCGCGCGAAGAAGCCTCGCAAATTTTGGCGCAGCTAGACAAAGGCGGCGATGGCCTAGCCCCTGCCACGGGTGACGTACGCGCCGCCTTGGATGCCTTGTTGCCCGCCGCTCGCGCTGCCCTGTCAGATATTGAGATTATCGAAGAAGGCCGCCCCGGTATTTTGACCGTATCGCGTGCGGTGGAAGCCACCGAAGTGATTGGTCCGCAATTGCGCGAAGCGATTCGTCAATGGCAAGCGGCGGGGGGCGACCCCCAACGTATCACGCGTTTTGCTTTGTTAGCCGAGCGTATTGGTAAAGATGCCAGCGCCATGCTGGGTGGCCAAACCACCACCGAAGACGTGGCCGCTTTGGGGAGTGATACGCAAGATGCCGAAGAAATTTTAGCCACTTTTAATGCGGCCGACCCTGCGGTGGCTAAAGTGATCGACCTGTTTGATAGTTATCGCAACTCGGTAGAGGCGGTGATTAGTCAGGCGCAAGGTTTGTTTGCGGCCAAGCAAGCGGTGTCAGATTATTTCGACAGCGTGAGTCAAAGCAAAAATGGTCCATTCTTAAGCAACGCGCGTGCGTTGGTTGGTGCTTGCCAAACTTCACTGGTAGGACGTGCCACCACTTCAATTTCTCTGCTGGCATTTGGTCTTGTGTTCGCTTTATTAGCCTTGTTGGCAAAAACGGTGATTCACGACTCACGCGCACGCGCCAAATTAGCGGAAGCTACGAATAATCAAAATCAACAAGCGATTTTGCGTTTGATGAACGAGTTATCTGACTTGGCGGACGGCGACTTGTCCGCTAAAGCGACCGTGACGGAAGACATCACCGGTGCAATTGCAGACTCGATTAACTACACCACCGATGAGTTGCGTAAGCTAGTTTCACGCGTTATCTCAGCCTCGGCGCAGGTGTCCAAAGCCACTGGCGAAGCAGGTACGGTCACCAAAGGGTTGATGCTCGCCACACAAAAACAGGCGGATGAAATTCGCGATGCGGGGGGTGCGGTAGAACTGATGACCAAGTCCATTAAAGAGGTGGATACCAGCGCAGCGCAATCGTCCCAAGTGGCGCGCCGCACGCTAGAAGTGACCGAGCAAGGTGCCGCAGCGGTGCGCAACACCGTGGCTGGCATGGATAGTATTCGTGAACAAATTCAAGACACCGCGAAGCGTATTAAGCGCCTCGGTGAAAGCTCACAGGAAATTGGTGAAATCGTGGACTTGATTTCAGACATTACCGAACAAACCAACGTGCTGGCGTTGAATGCGGCGATTCAAGCGTCCTCTGCGGGCGAAGCCGGACGCGGCTTTGCGGTGGTGGCAGCCGAAGTGCAACGCTTGGCGGAACGCTCCGCTGAAGCGACCAAGCAAATTGGTTTGCTGGTGAAAGCGATTCAGGGCGACACACAAGATGCGGTGTCTGCGATGGAAAAAAGTACGCAGGGTGTGGTGGACGGTGCGCGCTTGTCTGATGAGGCGAGTAAGTCGCTGAAGGAAATTGAAAGCTCCACCCGCGAACTGACCGACTTGGTGAACAGTATTTCGGTATCCACTCAAGTGCAAACCGACATGGCGCAAGAAGTGGCGACGGTGATGGCGGACATTCTGAAAATTTCCGAACAAACCTCCAAAGGTACACAACAAACCAGTGCATCCGTTGTGCAATTGGAAGCCCTCGCGAAAGAACTCAACGGCTCAGTTGCCCGCTTCAAACTATAAGGCTTAATTGTGAACGCCCCCTTCAGCCCCTCGCTTTTACTGCCTGTTAAACTCGGCTTGGATAGCGCACTCGCCAACGTGGGTGTGCAACTTGATAAATTTTTTGCTCCCCGTCCAGACACGCAAGCGTTGGGACTCGCCGAGACAGAATTTGCGCGCGCTTTTGAGATTATTAAAACCCTGCCTATGCCCGGCTTGCTGGTGTATTGCGAGCAATTGAGCAAGGTGTTGCAAGAGCTCAAAGCAAATCCAAGCAGTGCCAGTCAGATGAATCAAGGGGCGATCCGCAATGCCTTATTTGGTTTAACGCATTACTTGGATGCCGTGAGTGAAGGTGCCCCCAATGCCACCCTGCGTTTGTTCCGCGAATATCAAGACCTGCTGCAAACGCGCGGTATTGATATGGCATTTGAGATTGATCTGTTCTTCCCAAATTTATACGTGAGCCTGCCCGACTCCATTCTCACCGAGCCTTTACTCTCCGATGCCGCCACACAACTCAAAGTTGAGCGTGCGCGTTATCAACAATACTTACTTAAGTGGCTACGCCAAGATAATGCAGGCGAAGCCTTGAGCCAAATGATGGCGGCAGTGCGCGTGGCGCTCACCTGCACACCGCAAAATCAACAACGCGCCTTTTGGTGGGTAGCAGGTGGACTGCTCAATTGCATCAAACATGAAGGCGTACCTGCCGACCTGAATGTTAAAAAATCGCTAACGCGCATTGACCAGCGCATGCGCGCACTTCTCGAAAATAGTGCTTTCAATGATGATGAAGCCTTGCACGAGATGCTGTATTTGATCGCGCGCAGCCATACGGTGAGCGAAGCAATTCAGTCCATCAAGCAAACCTATGCCCTGGAAACGTATCTTCCTGAAGAGTCAGAGCTCTCACCCCGCGAAACCGCTGCACTCATTGAAAAAATGCGTGGTGCGCTGGCTAACGCTGAAGAAACATGGGAGCTGTGCATTGGCCAGGATGCCGTTGCCTGCCAACGCTTCGAGCAGCTGACCGCACAGCTTTACCAATTGGCTGAAAAACTCGAACGCAATTCGCTGCAATTTTTGTGCAAGCAAATTAACGCGACCGCCATTCATGCCGATGATCCCGGCCAAGCACAGCGTTTTTCGGTGGATATAGCGATGGCCTTGCTGTTGTTGCGCACGGGTCTTGAACACTACCAACATTTAAGTGACGACTTCCACGAACAAGTGCGCTTGTTAAGTTTGCGTTTGCAAGATGCGGTCATCTTCAAAGCCGAAGACCCGGCGCGCTTTATCCAGCTTGCCAATTTGTATTGCGCCATGCAATCCCGCGATGCAATGCTGCCCGTTGCCTCTGCCATGCAGACCTGCTTCGATTTAATCGAGAAAACCATCACGGCTTTTCTCACCAATCCTGCGGCCCGCAATGACATGGCGCAAACCGCGACCGTCTTCAGTCAAATACAGGGTGGCTTACATATTTTGGCTTTGCCTGAAGCCGAAAAATTGGTGCAGGCGTTGCATCATTGGGTAGAGCGCTTCTCACAAGCGGGCACGCCTTCACCCGAAGAAGGCCTATTCGCATTGAATGCGATTTCCAGCTTTAATCAATATGCAAAAGCCTTGTCGCAAGGCTTTGTGCCCGATGCACACACCTTGAATGTGCCACGCCCTGCCGCAGAAATTGCTGTGCCGAGCACGGCTCCAGCAATGGTCAATGTGGCCGCGCCCAGTGCATCAACCACCCGTTCGATTCGTTCTGGCAATGAAGATGATGAGTTGCTCGAAGTGTTTTTGGAAGAATCCAACGAGGTGTTAGCTAACTTGCGCGCCCAACATGAAATCGTGCGTGCGGCGCCTAACACCAAAGAATCTTGGATTACCATTCGGCGTGCTTTCCATACCTTAAAAGGCAGTGGGCGCATGGTCGGTCTTACTGAATTAGGCGAAGTCGCATGGAATGTCGAACGCGCCATGAACAAATGGTTAGCAGAAGAAAAACCCGCCACGCCCACCTTGTTCAGTCTGCTCACCGAAGCCGAAAATGTGTTCCAACAATGGGTAGATTTGCTACGTGAAGGTCATGTTGAAGCACACATTGAGCCTGCTCCATTACTCGCACTAGCTAAAGCCGTTGAACTAGGACAAGCCGTGCCCGAGGTAACCGCAACGCCCGCTTCCGTCGTTGAGACAGCCGTGGCAACACCCGACATCCCGCAGGACACCACGCAAGCATTGGCATTCACCACCACGACACAAGCAACCGCTACGCCGCTTGAAGAACTGCCAATTGTGATTGGCTCAGTTAGCCTATCGCCCGCACTATTCCGTATTGCCACCGAAGAAGCGCTGCAAAACATGCAGTCCTTGCAGGCGTGCTTTATTGACTTATCGTTGACGCAGGGCAGCAGCATCAGCCACAGCTTTATGCGTGCCGCACACACGCTGGCTGGCGTTAATCGCACCATGGGGTTCACCTCCATCGCCGAGTTGGCACATGCCTTGGAGTTGTGGTTGGACGCGCGCATGGACAAACCCAATGTGGTCAACGACCCCCAGCTGTCGCTGTTGCACACCGTTATTTCTGCGCTGGATACCATGTGTTTGTCGATTCGCAATCAAGCAGAGCCAACGCCGCGCAGCGATTTAATTGATCGCCTACACGCCGACAACAACATCTTCATGAGTAGCGAAGTGGCCGCACCGCCAGCGGTCGTATCACTTGAACGTAAACCTGCCGCTGAAATTATTTTTGCGGCCGTATCGACGCCAGAAACAATACCTGCCGAGCTTGAGTTCATCCCCGCCGAACCTGTGTTTGAGCGGCCTCTCGACACACAAGCCGTGCTTGTTACTGCGTCTCTCGACGTTAAACCACAGACCGAAGCAGCGCCATCTGACACCGCACATGAGCGCGTGGTGCATGACGAAGTGGACGATCAGTTACTGCCCATTTTCTTGGAAGAAGCACACGAACTGTACCCGCAAATTGGCGCGACTTTACGCGCTTGGCGTGCTGCCCCGCACGATGCCCAACTGGGGCGCGATTTACAACGCAGCTTGCACACACTCAAAGGCAGCTCACGCATGGCGGGTGCAATGCGCCTAGGTGAATTGACGCACCGCGTTGAAGATCGCGTTGATCAAGCAATTGTCCAACAAAGCCTAGATGATGCTTTGTGGAATGAGCTCGATGCCTACCTCGACCGTATCGCCCATGCGATTGAAGAATTACAAAATCCCCATGACGCCCCTGCTCGCGTTGCCAGTGTAACGGCACCTACTGCCGCCGTTCCCCAAAAAGCGGCGGTGCTTGATATTGGTGCCGAGCGCGCCAACCAAGCCGGCTTGTTACGCGTGCGTGCGGATATTGTGGATCGTTTGGTGAATGAGGCGGGCGAAGTAAGTGTCACGCGTTCACGTATTGAGACCGAATTACGCAGCCCCAAGGCTGGCTTGATGGAGTTGACGGACAGCGTACAGCGCCTACGTCGACAAGTGCGCG
>JABFSI010000002.1 GCA_013140695.1 Sideroxydans sp.
GGGGTGGAGGCCTTGCAGGTTTTGAGCCATGAACGGGCTAAAAATTTACTGCGCTATTTTCTGTACATCCAAGGTGCGCCCATGCCGCAGTCGGTGCAGCTTGATGAAATGTTAAAACAGCTGTGCACGGCCGACATAGGCGCGTCGGTGTGTGTGTCATTTGGCGATTGGCAAGTCAGGCGATACCGCGCACGCTGTTATGTCATGCTTGCTTTGATTGAGTTTGATGCGAGTTTGATTCTTAATTGGTCTGGCCAAAATGGTTTGCAATGGCCTGCAATGGCATCACGTGTGTTGTTCACGCAGACGCAAGGATTAGGCATTAGCTTGGCAAAATTGAATGACTCGCCCATTACACTACGCCACCGTTCAGGTGGTGAAACATTGCGCTTACACACGCATAGTGCGAATCGTAGTTTGAAGAACATTTTGCAAGAGAATCACATTCCGCCTTGGCAACGCCAACGCTTGCCTTTGCTGTATTGCGGCACGCAGTTAGTGGCGATTGTAGGGGTAGCGATTCATGCCGATTTTCAGGCGCAAGCAGGAGAAAGAAGTCTGCTGGTGTCATTGGAATAATTGACTTACTATCCGCCGGCAGTCAGTTGTCGTAACAGTGTCGCTCATTCACTCTGGGAGAGAAAAAATGAATAATGTAAGCGCGTTGTGTGGTGCCTTGTTGTTAAGCCTGTCGCTGTCTATTTCTGCCGAACCGCTCGTCGTTATCAAATTCAGTCACGTTGTTGCCAGCAGCACACCCAAAGGAAAAGCCGCGGAATTTTTTGCCAAGCGAGCGGATGAATTGACCAAGGGTAAAGTCAAGGTAGAGGTTTATCCAAATAGCGCCTTATACAAAGACAAAGAAGAGATGGAAGCTTTACAAATGGGTTCCGTGCAAATGCTGGCGCCTTCTTTGGCTAAATTTGGCCCGCTTGGCGTAAAAGAATTCGAGGCTTTTGATTTCCCTTTTATTTTTGACGATACCGCTGATTTGCACAAAATTACGCAAGGTCAAATTGGCGCGGGTTTGCTCGCCAAATTAGAGCCTAAGGGGATTAAAGGTCTGTCTTTTTGGGATAACGGTTTCAAATCATTTTCTGCGAATACGCCTATCAAGTCGCCCGCTGATTTGAAAGCTAAAAAGATGCGCATTCAATCTTCTAAAGTGCTGGACGAGGAAATGCGTTCAGTGGGTGCATTGCCGCAAGTCATGGCTTTTTCCGAAGTCTATCAAGCCTTATCAACGGGCGTGGTGGATGGGACTGAAAACCCGATTTCAAATTTTTATACGCAAAAGATGCATGAAGTGCAGAAGCATCTAACCTTGACCAATCATGGCTATCTTGGCTATGCAGTCATCGTAAATAAGAAATTCTGGGATGAGTTGCCTGCGGACATTCGTAGCAAACTAGAGCAAGCAATGAAAGAGGCAACAATCTATGCCAACAAAATTGCGCAAGAAGAAAATGACAATGCACTAGCCGAAGTGAGGAAGAGCGGTAAGACTGAAGTCTATACGCCAACCAAAGAAGAGCGCATGGCGTTCAAAAAAGCGATGGCTCCCGTCCACAGCAAGATGGCAGATCGTGTAGGGGCTGACTTGTTGAATTCAATTTATAAAGAAACAGGTTTCGACCCCAGCAAGTTGTAAGACAGGCTTGACCCGCTGGCGTCACTCGCTAGCGGGATAATTTCTAATAAAACTAAAAAGCAGTCTGTCACTGGGGGCGTCTGTGAAATATCTCAATCATCTCGAAGAATGGCTCATCACTTTTCTGATGGCGACTGCGACGCTGATTATCTTCGCCGCTGTCATTCATCGTTATGCGGCCAGCAATACGGGCAGCATCCCCGTTGTGCAAGATTGGCTGCTGACCCTTAATTTCACTTGGGCACAGGAACTCACCATCATCATGTTTGTGTGGATGGCGAAGTTTGGTGCGGCTTATGGTGTGCGCACAGGCATTCACGTTGGAGTGGATGTGTTGATTAACCGCCTGGATGAAAAAATGCGCCGCAAATTCATCGTGTTTGGACTGCTCTCCGGCGCACTTTTTACAGTCATCGTGGCTTCCCTAGGCGCCTATTTTGTGTGGGAGAACGGCGCTCACTACGCATTCCTTAATCTGACTAATAGCCCCTTGGGTGATGTGCCTGAAGGGCCGACCACGCCAGATTTGGAGTGGCCGACTTGGATTGTCTATTCAGCGATTCCATTAGACACTAGTCTGATGTGCTTCCGCTTCCTGCAAGTGTTGGTGAGCTACCTCAAAACAGGCGAGTTGCCGCACCATGACCATGGACATGTGGACGGCTTGGACGATGAGCAGCCAAAGGTTGATATCAATGTATATGCGATGAAAGACAATCTGCATCCATCCGATCGTCCTCAAAAAAATGAGGAAGATAAGAGGGGGCAAAAATGAGCGCCTCATTCATCTTTATTTTGCTATTGGTGCTCATGCTGACGGGGATGCCCATCTCTATCTCCTTGGGGCTGACCGTTTTAAGTTTTCTATTTTTGTTCACACAAGTGCCCTTGGAATCGGTAGCACTTAAGCTATTTACGGGCATTGAAAAATTTGAAATTATGGCAATCCCCTTCTTCATTCTGGCGGGGAATTTTTTGACACATGGCGGCGTAGCGAAACGCATGATTCGATTTGCTTCGTCTATGGTGGGGCATTTGTACGGAGGTCTAGGCTTGTCGGGCGTGCTGGCTTGCGCCTTGTTTGCGGCCATCTCCGGCTCTTCGCCTGCTACCGTGGTGGCCATTGGTTCAATCCTGTTGCCTGCGATGGTTAAAGCGGGGTTTCCCAAGAAGTTCGGGGCGGGCATTATTACCACCTCGGGGGCGCTGGGTATCTTAATTCCACCCTCTATCGTGATGGTGATGTACTCGGTCGCGACGAACACCTCGGTCGGGGCGTTGTTTATGACAGGTGTTGTGCCGGGTATCGCCTTAGCGTTAGTGCTGGGGGGCGTGACCTACTACCGTGCGCGCAAATTCGATTACCCGCGTTTGCCGAAGGCGAGTTGGGGGGAGCGTTGGATGACATTCCGTGAGTCGGTATGGGGGTTGCTACTCATCGTGATTGTGATGGGTGGCATTTACACCGGACTATTCACTCCAACAGAAGCCGCTGCCATGAGTGCGGTGTATGCCTTCATCATTGCCGTGTTTGTGTATAAGGATTTGAGCTTCAAAGACGTGCCGAGAGTGCTGCTTAATTCGGCGAATATGTCCGCGATGTTGCTCTACATCATCACCAACGCCATGTTGTTCTCTTTCATTATGACCAATGAGAATATCCCTCAGTCATTGGCAAATTGGATGCTGGGTAACGGCTTGGGGGTGATTACCTTCTTGTTGGCCTGCAACATCATCCTGTTGCTGGCGGGTAACTTCATGGAACCATCCTCCATCGTGCTGATTTTTGCGCCTATTCTGTTCCCGGTCGCGATGAAGCTGGGGATTGATCCCGTGCATTTCGGCATCATCATGGTGGTGAACATGGAAGTCGGCATGTGCCATCCGCCAGTCGGACTTAATCTCTACGTCGCTTCGGGTATTACCAAGATGGGGATTACCGAGCTCACCATTGCCGTCTGGCCTTGGCTATTGGCGATGTTGGGCTTCTTGATGGTGGTCACCTATTGGCCGGGGTTGTCGTTGTGGTTGCCGCGCATGCTGGGCATGATTTAGCCGTCTAAAAGTCTTCGAGCTCCTTGATTTAATGTGATTTGAGTTTGCCCGCCCTGCGACAGGGCGGGCAAAGCCTGTTAGAATCGCGCCCTCAGAAATTTCTGAATTACCTTAAATACTTGGAGAAGAAGCATGGCTGTTGAACGTACTCTATCAATCATCAAACCTGATGCCGTAGCAAAGAATGTTATTGGTCAAATTTATAGCCGTTTTGAAGGCGCTGGCTTGAAAGTTATTGCTGCGCGCATGACTCAATTGTCACAAGCGGAAGCGGAAGGTTTTTACGCTGTGCACCGTGCACGTCCTTTCTTTAAGGATTTGGTTGCATTTATGATTTCTGGTCCAGTGATGATTCAAGCGCTGGAAGGCGAAGGCGCAATTCTGAAGAATCGCGACTTGATGGGCGCAACAGACCCCAAGAAGGCAGACAAAGGCACCATCCGTGCTGATTTCGCTGACAGCATCGACGCAAATGCAGTTCACGGTTCTGACGCGGCTGAAACAGCTGCCGTTGAAATCGCTTATTTCTTCCCCGCATTGAACGTTTATTCTCGTTAAGTTTGACGTAGCGAATGAAGCAAAACCTCCTCGATTTTGATGCGCAGCAACTCACTGCATGGTTTGCGGAACAAGGTGAAAAACCTTTCCGCGCCAAGCAGGTGTTGCGCTGGATTTACAAAAACGGGGAGTCTGATTTTGATGCGATGAGTGATTTGGCAAAATCACTGCGCGAGATGTTGAAGCAAAAAGCCTGTATTCAAACCCCTACCGTTATGCGTGAAGAAACCGCATCCGATGGCACGCACAAATGGCTGCTGGATGTGGGGACGGGCAATGCGGTGGAAACCGTGTACATCCCTGAAGCCGATCGAGGCACGCTGTGTGTTTCTACCCAAGCGGGATGCGCACTGGATTGCGCATTTTGTTCGACGGGTAAGCAGGGCTTCAATCGTAATTTATCCACGGCTGAAATCATTGGACAAGTGTGGTGGGCGAATCGCCAGCTAGGTAAGAACGCGGATGGCAACTGGCCTATCAGCAACGTGGTGATGATGGGGATGGGCGAGCCGCTACTAAATTTTGAAAGCACGGTGAGTGCTTTGAATTTAATGTTGGACGATAACGCTTATGGATTATCGCGGCGTCGTGTGACGGTTTCTACTTCGGGCGTTGTGCCCGCGATGGATAGATTGCGTGATGAATGTCCGGTGGCATTGGCGGTGTCATTGCATGCACCGAACGATGCGTTGCGTAACGAGTTGGTGCCTATCAATCAAAAATATCCCCTGCGTGACTTGATGGCAGCCTGTCAGCGCTATCTGCTTAAAGCGCCACGTGATTTTGTCACCTTCGAATATGTCATGTTGGCGGGGGTGAATGACAGTGCACAACAGGCGCGTGAGTTAATTGAGCTGGTGCGCGATGTCCCATGCAAGTTCAATCTCATTCCTTTTAATCCCTTTCCGCAAGCACCTTATTTACGCTCAGAGATGGATGTGGTTAAGCGTTTTCGTGATGTGTTGATGCAGGCCAATATCGTGACCACCATTCGCAAAGTGCGTGGCGATGATATTGCGGCGGCGTGCGGACAATTGGCTGGGCAGGTGCAAGATAAAACCAAACGTACTGGACAGCGCATTGTGGAGATACGTCATGAACATTAAAAATCTAGCCCTGTTGTGGGTGACTGTTACTTTGTCGCTCACGTTGACGGGCTGTTCTACATCCAAAAATCCCGAGCAAAGTCCTGACAAAATTGCACAGGCACATACCGAGTTGGCGGGGTCGTACTATGGTCGGCAACAGTATGCCGTAGCATTGCAAGAGTTGGGCGTGGCGTTGCAAGCCGACCCTAACTATGCGCCTGGCTATGGTGTGCGTGGCTTGGTGCGCATGGCTTTACATGAAGATGAGTTGGCTGAAGCCGATTTCAAACGGAGTTTGCGTTTAGACCCTAAAAGCTCTGAAAGTCACAACAACTATGGTTGGTTTTTGTGCCAACGCGGTAAGCCAAAAGAATCATTAGCGCAATTTGCTGAAGCAGTGAGTAATCCACTGTATGCGACCCCTGAAGTGGCTTATGCCAATGCGGGAATGTGCGCCATTGAGGCGGGCGATATGCAATTGGCAGGCGCGCATTTGCAGCGTGCGTTGATTTTGCGTCCGGGCATGCCAGAAGCGCTATTTGGATTGTCTAAAGTAGCATTTGTACAAAATGATTTTAATAGCGCAAAGAATTATTTCTTTCGTTTTCAGCAAGCCATGAATGAATTGAATGCGGCGCAATTATGGTTGGCCGTACAAATTGAACGCAAAGTGTTTGATCGCAATTCCGAAGCCAGCTACACCTTGCAGTTGCAAAAAAGATTCCCTGATTCTCGTGAAGTTCAATTATTACAGGCAGGTCAATAATGGAAAATACGCTCACTGATTTAAGCGGACTATCTGGCACTGAAAGTGTGGGGGCTATCTTGCGTACCACCCGCGAAGCACAAGGTTTGACGATAGAAAATATGGCGGATCGCATTAAATTTAGTGTGCGTCAGTTAGAAGCATTAGAAGGGAATAATTTGGAGTTGTTGCCGCAAGGGGCATTCTTGCGGGGTTTTGTGCGTAGCTATGCGCGCGCCTTACAGCTGGATGAGGCGCCGTTGATCGCTGCGCTAGCGTCCCCACCTTTATCAACGATTGAGCTAGGTGCATCTCAAGCTAACGATACCGTATTGCCAAGCATATCTGCGACCACAAAAAACAACGCTTACATATTGGGTGCCGCCGCGCTATTGGTAGTGGGCTTGGGAATCTTCCTGTTGACTAAACCGAATGAATCTGTGATGTCCAAAGTGACTTTGGAGGAACTTGCTTTGCCTGCACTTGAGGCTGCCTCTTCGGTCTCGGCAAGTGACAGTCAAGTTGTTGAAGCTTCGGCAGTTGTTGTAAGTGCACCCGTGGTGGTCGTTGCCCCGCTACCTGTGCCTGCCATTGCAAAAGCGCCTGCTGTAACGCCTGCTGCCCCCCAATCAATACCAAGTGTGCCAGCTAAATCCCCCAATGTGGTGACGCCCGTTGTTGTGCCAACTCCCGCTACAGCGGTGAGTGATGCCGAGTTGGCTTTGCTCAAACGCCGTCCAATTCATATTGTATTCACACAAGATTCTTGGATGGAAATTGTGGATACAAGAGGTGATGTGTTGCTATCTCGCATGACGGTGGCAGGTTCTGAAAAATGGATTGGTGGACGAGGACGCGCGCCCTATCAAGTTTCGATTGGTAAAGTGGAGGCGGTCAAAATTTACTACCGTGGACGCGAAGTCGATTTGTCGCAATACAAACAAGGCGGGGTCACCCACTTGGTACTGGAATAAAAGCATGAGTCATTTGAAAATCTTGCGTCGTAAGACGACTTCAGTACGTGTCGGCGATATCCACATTGGTGGTGATGCGCCTATCGTCATCCAATCCATGACCAATACGGATACGGCTGACGCGGCTGGCACGGCAAAGCAGGTGTATGAGTTGGCACAAGCGGGCTCTGAGCTGGTGCGCATCACGGTGAATACGACCGAAGCGGCCATTCAAGTGCCAGTCATCCGCAAAATGTTGGATGATATGGGATGCGACGTACCACTTATCGGCGACTTCCATTACAACGGGCATCGTTTACTCACCGAATATCCAGAATGCGCTCAAGCGCTGGCGAAATATCGAATCAATCCCGGTAACGTGGGCAAGAACCGTAAGGGCGAAGACCAGTTCGCTATGATGATCGCGGTGGCCAAACAATATGACAAGCCGGTACGTATAGGTGTCAACTGGGGCAGTCTGGATCAGGATCTGGTCGTGCGCATGATGGATGAGAACTCCAAATTAGCGCAGCCTAAAGAAGCGAATGAAGTGACGCGCGAGGCGCTCATCGTTTCCGCCTTGCAAAGCGCACAACGCGCTGAGGAGTTGGGCTTGCCGCATGACCGTATCGTGTTGTCGTGCAAAGTGAGTGCGGTGCAGGACTTGATCGCGGTGTATACCGAACTGTCCAAGCGCAGTGACTACCCATTGCATCTAGGTTTGACCGAGGCGGGGATGGGCTCAAAGGGCATCGTTGCATCGACCGCAGCGTTATCCGTGTTGTTGCAGCGAGGCATCGGCGACACCATCCGCATCTCTTTGACACCTGAACCGAACGGTGACCGCACACAAGAAGTGGTGGTGGGGCAGGAGATATTGCAGACTATGGGCTTGCGCTCGTTCGCGCCGATGGTGACGGCTTGTCCGGGCTGCGGTCGTACTACCAGCACTGTGTTTCAAGAATTGGCGCAGGACATCCAGCGTTACTTGCGTTCGCAGATGCTGGTGTGGCGTGAGCAGTATGTGGGCGTGGAGGAGATGGATGTGGCCGTGATGGGTTGCATCGTCAATGGACCGGGCGAAAGTAAGTTGGCCAACATCGGCATCAGCCTGCCGGGAACCGGAGAGACACCTTCCGCACCCGTGTATGTCGATGGCGAAAAGACAGTGACACTGCGCGGTGAGAACATCGCCGAGGAATTCCAGAAGATCGTCGACGACTATGTTGCCAACAAGTATCCAAAGCGTGCGGCGGGTGATAAACCGTCCAAGCGTATCGAAATCAAAGCGATCTAATTCAAGATGAGTAATCCCCCCTTACAAGCCGTAAAAGGCATGAACGATATTTTGCCGGACGAGGCACAGCTGTGGCTGTGGTTCGAAGATACGGTGCGCGATTGGCTAGAAGGCTACGGATATCGCAACATCCGCATGCCTTTGGTAGAGCCGACTGCGCTGTTCAAACGTGCCATCGGTGAGGTGACCGACATCGTTGAGAAAGAGATGTACAGTTTCGAAGATAGCCTCAATGGAGATCAACTGACACTGCGTCCAGAAGGAACGGCCTCCTGCGTGCGTGCAGCATTGCAACACAATCTGCTGTATAACGCGCCGCAGCGCTTGTATTACCAAGGCCAGATGTTCCGTCACGAGCGCCCACAGAAGGGGCGTTATCGCCAATTCCATCAAGTCGGTGTGGAGGCGTTAGGTTTTGCTGGGCCAGATATCGATGCGGAACAGATCGTGATGTGCGCTCGCTTGTGGAAGAAACTGGGAATCCGCGATGTAGCGTTGCAGATCAATACGCTGGGCGACGTCGCTTCGCGCCAACGTCATCGTGAGAAACTCATCACTTATTTCGAGCAGCACAAAGATGTGTTGGATGCTGAGGCGCAGCGCCGTTTGTACAGCAATCCTCTTCGTATTCTCGATACCAAGAATCCGGCGATGCAGGATTTGGTGAGTGCGGCACCGAAATTGATGGACGAGCTGGATGAGGATGCGATCAAGCATTTCGAAGCGGTGCAGGCCATCTTGAAACAACATGGCATCCCTTACGAGATCAATACGCGTTTGGTGCGGGGCTTGGATTATTACAACCGCACAGTGTTCGAGTGGGTCACCACCCGTCTGGGCGCGCAAGGCACGATCTGCGCGGGTGGCCGTTATGATGGGCTGATCGAACAGATAGGCGGCAAACCTGCGCCCGCGTGTGGTTTTGCGATGGGCGTCGAGCGCCTGTTGGCTTTGTTGCAGGACGATGGCATGCAGAATCCTGCCGCACCTTTGGATGTGTATGTGGTGCATCAAGGTGAACAAGCGCAGTCTTTGGCTTGGCAAGTGGCTGAGAACTTGCGTGATGGAGGCTTAAAAGTGCTGTTGCATTGCGGTGGCGGCAGTTTCAAATCGCAAATGAAGAAGGCAGACGGTAGCGCTGCGGCGTGTGCACTTATCATCGGTGACGATGAAGTGCTGGCGCAGGCTGTCATGTTCAAACCCCTGCGCGGCGGGGGCGAACAACAACGCGTAGCAGTGAATGGGTTGCAGCAACATATTCGTCAATTGATTAAGTGAGGGGATAAGCATGGCAGAGTTGGATTTGCATGAGCAGGAACAGGTTGATGCGCTTAAAGCATGGTGGAAAGATAATGGCAAATACGTGATGGGCGTGCTCATCGTGGGATTGCTGGCGTTTGCTGCGATGCAATTTTGGAAAAAACATCAAAGCTCGCAAGCTGACGATGCTGCAAAGTTGTATGTCGAGGTAGTGAAGCAAGCCACGAGTAATGATGCCAAGCGTGTGGGCGATGCGGCAGATGCACTGGTGAGTCGTTTTGCAGGTAGCGCTTATGCACCGCGCGCGCAATTGCTGGCGTCTCAAGTTAGCTTACAAGCCAAAGATGTGTCCCGTGCTAAAACTCAATTGCTATGGGTGACTGAACATGCCAATGAGGTCGCTTTGCAAGATGCTGCACGTTTGAAATTAGCCAGCGTGTTGTTGGATGAAAAGAAATTTGAAGAGGCACTCAAGCAATTGGATGCAGCACATCCAGAATCTTTTACAGGTTTGTATGCTGACTTAAAAGGCGATGTGTTGAGCGCAATGGGTAAAAATGCAGAGGCACGTACGGCTTATCAACTCGCCTTGAATAAAACGGATGAGAAAAGTATGTACCGTAACTTGATTCAGCTGAAGTTAGATGGATTGGGCGCAGCCAAATGAGATTGATTCGCCCCAGCTTGTTGGCACTCATCGCTACGTTGAGCGCATGCAGTAGCGATAAAGCAGCACTTGAACCCGCCAAATTAGTGGACTTTAAGCCCACTGTGCAGCTGACAACCCGTTGGAAGCAGAGTTTAGGCGATGCAGGATTCAATGTGTTGATGCCAGCGGTGACGCGCGAAGGTGTTTTCGCTGCCAGTACTAAATCGCTCGCCCGTTTTGAACGGGCTAGCGGCAAGCAGGTGTGGCGAATTGTTCCAAACTTTACGGTGTCTGGTGGGGTAGGCGCGGGCGATGGTTTGGTGTTGCTGGGGGGTGACAAAGGGGATGTGGCAGCGTATGACGATGCAACAGGCGCACTGCGTTGGAAGGTAAAAGTGTCCAGCGAAGTGTTGAGCGCACCGAAAATTGCCGATGGCGTGGTGGTGGTGCGAACTGGCAATGGTCGTATTGCAGGGTTGAGTGCAGCGGATGGTAAGCGCTTGTGGCTATATGAACGCTCCACGCCCACGCTGATTGTGCGCAATCACGCGGGCATCGCGGTGCGTAATGGCATGGTGTATGCCGGATTTGCAGCGGGTAAATTAGCCGCAATCGGTTTGACTAAAGGGGTGGTGATTTGGGAATCAGCCGTATCGCAACCTAAAGGTAATACCGAGTTGGAGCGCATCAGTGACATCACCAGTTTGCCGGCGGTGGATGATTCACAGGTGTGTGCGGTTGCCTTCCAAGGTCGCGTGGCTTGCTTTGATGCGGTGCAGGGTGGCACGTTGTGGACGAAAGATATTTCAAGCAATCAAGGTTTGGCATTAACCAGCAGCCAGTTATATTTAACGAATGCAGACAGTCATGTGTTGGCATTGGATAGAAGCAGTGGGAGTTCGCTGTGGAAAAATGACCAGCTGTCTTTGCGAGGCTCAACGGCCGCATTCCCACTTGACGATTATTTATTGGTCGGTGATTACGCAGGTTATGTTCACGTATTAAATAAGGAAGATGGCGCATTTGTGGCTCGTTATAAAACGGATGGGAGTCCCATCCTAACTTCACCTGTATTGTTGGGTGAGGGGGCTTTGATTCAAACCAGTGACGGGAATTTATATTCCATCACACTTAATAAATAAGAATTCATGTTACCTACACTCGTACTCGTCGGTCGTCCTAACGTCGGCAAATCTACTCTGTTCAATCGCCTCACACGCAGTCGTGATGCGCTGGTGGCAGACTTGCCAGGGCTTACGCGCGACCGCCATTACGGGCGTGGACGAGTTGGTGAGCGTCCTTTTCTTGTCGTTGACACAGGGGGGTTAGAGCCTGTCGCCAAAGAAGGCATCATGCATGAGATGGCCAAGCAAACGCGCCAAGCGATTGATGAAGCTGATTTGGTGATGTTTATTGTGGATGGTCGTGCTGGGCTTACACCGCAAGATCGCATTATCGGCACGCAACTGCGCAAAACAGGTCGCCCCGTGATGTTGTTGGTGAACAAGGCTGAAGGGATGCAAAGCGCGCGTGTCACCGCTGACTTCCACGAACTCGGTTTAGGTGTGCCGATTCCTATTTCATCTGCGCACGGCGATAACGTGGCCGAGATGATTGAAATTGCATTAGACGAATTGCCTGTCACCGAGCCTGAAATTGAAGAGAAGTCTGACAAACCTAAGCTCGCCATTGTGGGTCGTCCTAACGTAGGTAAATCCACTTTGGTGAATGCGATTTTGGGCGAAGAGCGCGTCATTGCGTTCGACCAACCGGGCACCACTCGTGACTCTATCTATATTGATTTTGAGCGGGGTGGCAAGGAATACACCATCATCGACACGGCAGGTATACGGCGTCGTGGCAAGGTCGATGAAGCAGTGGAAAAATTTTCCGTGGTGAAGACTTTGCAAGCCATTGAAGATGCCAATGTCATCGTATTGGTGGTGGATGCGCGCGATCAAATTACCGAACAGGATGCCCACCTAGCGGACTTCGTGTTGCAAACAGGGCGTGCACTGGTGTTGGCGGTGAATAAGTGGGACGGTTTGGATGAATACAAACGTGATACGGCCAAACGCGACATCGAACGCAAGTTGCATTTTTTGAGTTTTGCCAAACACCATTTCATTTCCGCCTTGAATGGCATGGGGGTGGATGCCCTGCTCAAGTCGGTGAATCAAGCCTATGAAGCGGCCATGATTAAACTGCCTACGCCGCAATTAACACGCGTGCTATTGGCCGCTGTGGAAAAACAACAACCGCCACGCGGCAGTATCTTCCGCCCCAAGATGCGCTATGCACATCAAGGCGGCAGCAATCCACCATTGATTGTGATTCACGGCAGTGCGCTGGATAAAGTGGCGGATGGTTACAAGCGCTATTTAGAGAAATGCTTCTGCGATGCGTTCAAAATTTCAGGCACACCTTTGCGTATTGAATTCAAATCGGGCGCCAACCCATTTGCGGATAAAGCACCGCGTGCGCTGACCGAAAGTGAAGAACGCGCCGCGCATCGCGCACGCATTCGGGGGCGCCGCAAATACGGGTAATTGGGTATGACTTCATCGAACAATGGTATGAGTAGTTTTTTATCCGAGTTGGCAGGCGAGGCCACCCAAACGCTGGCCGCTAAACAAGTTCAACAAATTGACCGTGAGGCGATGACGCAAAGTGTGAGCGCGGCTTTGCAACGCACCTTTCTTTTCTTTAACGAGTTTGTTAAGCACCTGAATGCGCTGGAACCTACGTTAGCGCGCAGCTATGCACTCGATACCAAAGCGCAATTCACCCCATTGAAATGGCAACGCGGCATGGTGGAGTCGCGCAAGCAAAGTCTTGCGGATAGCGCGCTTTATGATTATGTGTTTTTTCAAGTGAAGATGAGCGCGCCCAGTCCCGTCATTATTTCGCGTCGTTGGGAGCAGTTCGAAGTGACACGCAAAGACATCAACGCATTTGGATTGAAGTCACAAATAGACATGCATGACCTTTGGCGTAACCGAACTGCAACGCCGCTATTCCAAGTTACGTTAGAACCTGAATTGCTTATTCGGCTGCATTTTCAGGCCAACTACACAGAAGGCAGAGTGGAGCTGGAGTGTAATAACGTGGAAGGTTTTGGTGCCTCTAAAGCGAAACTCACGCCAGAATTATTGCAAACCAGTTTGCTTGAAGAAGTGGGGCGGTACTTGATGGGGCGCTCTAATAAGATGCCAGAGGTGATGCAGTTATCTCGCAACGCTGCTCAATAAAGCGTCGCGAGATGTAGCAATAAGTCACTTATATTTTAATGTTCAAGCCGGTTAGTAGAACGGTATCGCTCTTCTTGAGGCCAAGCCCAACTGCACTGTTGTGTTTGTTTTGCAAGCTGACAGACAAACCCATCGTGCTGCTTAAATCCACTACTAATCCCCCTTCAAATACGCTACGAAATTGCCCAGATTTTTCGACGCTGGGGAAGGCGGTCAGTTTTTGTTTTAGGCGCACGCTATCACTTAATTGATGCGTAGATTCTTCGCCTAGTAGCACTTCAGCACCTTGCGTATTCGCGCCCAGGATTAAGTCAGATTGCGTATAGGATAAACCGCTAAACACATCGAAACTATGCGCAGTTTCTTTGATGAAGTAGTAACCCAAACCCGCCCCCATACCGCTACGTAAGTTCAAATTCGCCAAGCGGTCATTTTCAAACTCCAGCAAGCCGAAGCCGAATATATTGGTGCTTAAATTATGGTCGTATCGAGAGCCTAGGCGCGCTTTGTCGGCACTTTTGATACCCTGACTAACACCGTATAAGGCGGATAAGTAAGCTGAAATTTTATTTTCAGGTGTGGCGCGAACTTCATCTACCGCAGCAGAATAGGTCGTGCTTTCAGTGTTGCCCGCAGCACGTGAGAGTGCCAAGGCAATGTTACCTTGCCAAGTGCCAGGGTCAGCGGCTTGGGCGAGAGGACTAATTAATGCGAGTAAAAAAACGGATGTAATCAGTTTAGACATAGTGCAACCTTAAATAAAAAGTGAATTGACGTTAATAATGTAATGCAGCTTTTTTGAATAAATGGCATCAATTAAAAGCGCGCCCATTTTAAGGTAAGGTGAAATTGACTTGGTTAAGTAACGTAAAGTGAGAATCTAAAACGCGCAGCTTCCGCAAAGTGCGCTTTTCCAGTAAAGTGCCGCCGTCTCAACTACAACAAGAGCCGACACCATGAGTATAAAAGGGCAACAACTACAAGACCCGTTCCTGAATGCATTGCGCAAGGAACACGTGCAGGTCGCCATCTATTTGGTCAATGGCATTAAATTGCAAGGCCAAGTGGAATCATTTGATCAATACGTGGTACTTCTCAAAAACACGGTCACACAGATGGTTTATAAGCACGCCATTTCGACTATCGTGCCTGCACGTGCCGTGACCATTCCCTATGATGCTGAATAATGTCTGAAGCAACGACTGCGCCGAATACGGCGATATTGGTCAGTCTTGATTTTGGCGCACCCGATTATGCAGAAAGCCTAGAAGAACTTCGACTCCTTGCCGAAAGTGCTGGCGTGACGACGCTTGCGCTGGTGGAAGGTAAGCGTCAGCGTCCTGATGCCTCTACCTATGCGGGAAGCGGCAAGGTGGATGAAATAGCGGCGTTGGTGGAAGAATTAGAAGCGCCACTGGTCATTTTTAATCATGATTTGTCCCCTGCGCAGATGCGCAATTTGACGGCCAAAGTGCAAACCCGCGTCATTGATCGCACCATGCTAATCTTGGATATTTTTGCCTTACGTGCGCAAAGTCACGAAGGTAAAGTGCAGGTTGAATTGGCGCAGCTTAAATATCTCTCTACACGCTTGGTGGGGATGAATATGGATATGGGGCAACAGAAATTTGCCGTTGGGGCGCGTGGACCGGGCGAAACCCAGTTGGAATTGGATAGGCGCAAGCTGGACAGGCGCATGCATTTGTTAAATGAGCGCTTGGCACAACTCAAGCGTCATCGTGAGTTACAACGTAAAGCGCGCAATCGTTCAGATGTGATGTCGGTGTCGATTGTGGGTTACACCAACGCAGGCAAGTCAACACTGTTTAATCGCCTCACCAATGCCAATGTGTATGTGGCGAATCAACTATTTGCGACCTTGGATACCACCGCGCGCAAGATATTTTTAGAAGGTGACACGCCCACGCAAGTCATTTTGTCTGATACGGTGGGGTTTATTCGTCATCTGCCGCATGGCCTAGTTGCAGCATTTCGCAGCACCTTGGAAGAAACCGCTATGGCAGATTTATTGCTGCATGTGGTGGATGTGAATAGCCCAGAGCGTAATGATCAAGTGACTGAAGTAAATAAGGTGTTAGCCGAGGTGGGCGCACAAAATATTCCGCAAATCGTTATCTACAACAAGGTTGATTTGGCGGGCTTGGAGCCAGGCGTGAAGCGTGATGAATATGGTAATATCGCGTCCATTAATTTAAGCGCAATCACAGGCGATGGAATCGATGATTTGCGTGCGGCCCTGGCGCAATTTCGAGATGCGCCTAAAGTCGAAAAGCCTGTAGCCGAGTGGCATCCTCTCAACAATCAATAAATCTATGAAGGTGTGAATCATGGGATTGAACGACCCGCAATGGGGTAATAAAAATGCAGGTGGCCCGCCTGATTTGGAAGAGGCAATGCGTAAATTAAACGCCAAAATCCAATCACTGTTTGGTGGTTCGGGTAATGGTGGCGGAAATAAATCCGCTGGCACGCCGAGTGGCATGGGTGGCGTTGGATTGATTGCCTTGATTGTCGCGTTAATTTGGATTGCCAGTGGTTTTTACATTGTCGATGCAAGTCAGCGCGGTGTTGTGTTGCGCTTTGGCAAACAAGTGGAAGTCACGGATGCAGGCCCTCGTTGGCACATTCCCTATCCTATCGAAACGGTTGAAGTGGTGAATTTAAGCCAAGTGCGCACCGTTGAAGTGGGTTATCGCGAGAACGTCAAAAACAAAATGTTGAAAGAATCATTGATGTTGACGGATGACGAAAACATTATTGATATTCAGTTTGCGGTGCAGTATTTCCTTAAAGACCCAGGCGAGTATTTGTTTAACAACCGCGGGCCAGATGAAAACGTGCGCCAAGCCGCTGAAACATCGATTCGTGAAGTTGTGGGGCGCAGCAAAATGGACTTTGTTTTGTACGAAGGGCGGGAGCAAGTTTCTGCTGATACCACCAAGCTCATGCAGGATATTTTGGATAAATACAAATCCGGCATCGTGGTGAGTAAGGTGACCATGCAGAATGCACAGCCACCTGAACAAGTACAAGCCGCGTTTGATGATGCAGTGAAGGCGGGGCAGGATAGAGAGCGTCAAAAAAATGAAGGCCAAGCGTATGCGAATGATGTTGTGCCTAAAGCCAAAGGTGCGGCGGCGCGTTTGATGCAAGAGGCGGACGGTTACAAGCAAAGCGTGATTGCCAATGCGGAAGGTGATGCAAGTCGCTTCAAGCAAATTTTGGTTGAATATGAAAAAGCGCCTGGTGTGACACGCGAGCGTATGTACATTGACATGATGCAGCAGATTCTTTCAAGCAGTAGCAAGGTGTTGGTAGATCAGAAATCAGGTAATGGCAGCTTGTTGTATTTGCCGTTAGATAAGCTTATTCAAAGCACAGCACCCACGGCCGCAGAAATTGCGCAAGGCGTTAAGGCGGCGGAACAAGCAGCGATTACAGCGGGTGCGAATGAAGTGATACCAACGCCCCGTGTAAATAGTGGGAATTTAAGTCGAGATCGGGAGGCGAGATAATGAATCCGATAATAAGAAATGGTTTGGTGGCTGGCATTGTGGTGCTGGTTTTGATGGGTTTGAGTGCGTTTGTGGTGGATCAACGCAACACGGCTATCGTATTTCAGCTGGGTGAAGTTGTTCGTCTAGAAACTACGCCAGGCCTTAAATTCAAAATTCCACTGGTACAAAACGTACGTTTTTTTGATTCTCGAATCCTCACATTTGATTCGCAAGATCCCGAGCGTTTCATTACGGCAGAAAAGAAAAACGTGTTGGTGGATTCGTTCGTTAAGTGGCGCATTGTGGATGTGAAGCAGTACTACATAAGCGTAGGCGGCGATGAGGCTCGTGCGCAAACGCGCTTGATGCAGACCGTTAATTCGGCTTTGCGCGAAGAGTTTGGTAAGCGCACGATTCACGATGTGGTGTCGGGCAAGCGTGATGAGCTGATGCGCGTGGTTCAGCAAAAGACCGACGTGGATGCGCGAAAAATTGGGGTTGAAGTGTTGGACGTGCGCTTGAAGCGCGTGGATTTTCCCGTTGAAATTAGCCAGTCCGTATATAGCCGTATGGAAGCAGAGCGTAAGCGTGTCGCCAATGAGTTGCGTGCCACGGGTAATGCAGAAAGCGAAAAAATCCGTGCGGACGCAGATCGGCAACGTGAAGTAACGCTGGCTCAAGCGTATCGCGATGCACAAAAAATTAAGGGTGAGGGCGATGCCAAAGCGTCTGCTTTGTACGCGGGTGCATTCGGTCGCAACTCTGAGTTCTACGCCTTCTATCGTAGTTTGGATGCCTATAAGCAAACCTTCAAAAACAAAAGCGACGTGATGGTGTTGGACCCTAGCTCCTCCTTCTTTAAGTATTTGAAAAGCTCCAATAAGGGCGGCGGCAAGTAGTCTGCATGATGAATGATTACTGGTTCGTTGCTTTGGGATTGATGTTGGTGCTGGAAGGAATCATGCCGTTTATCTTCCCGCGCGAATGGCGTGAAACACTACGCAAAGTGGCTGAATTTCAAGATGGACAAGTGCGTTTTATCGGACTGTCTTTGATGTTGAGCGGACTGTTGCTGATTTACTGGATTAAATAATGAATTGGTTGTTACCTGAATATATTCAAGACATGCTGCCCGATGAGGCGTGGCGAATTGAAAAGATGCGTCGCGACGTGCTGGAATT
>JABFSI010000049.1 GCA_013140695.1 Sideroxydans sp.
CGCCACACCTCGATGCAGCAGGAAGCAGGGATGCAACGCCAAGTTCAGTGTGATGTACCCGCACTGGCACTCGGTGAAGCGGCACAGCAAGTTTGCCGTGTGCAACCCGGTCAGCAGGTGAGAGCCGAAGGTTTCCTAGCGCAACGTAGTCTGAAGATCGCGCAGTTGGTGTTGCACATTGATAACGTCACATTGAAATAGGAGCAAAAAATGGCTCGTGTATTTAAGAAAAAAGATGACAAGAAGGGTAGCTCTTCACGTCAATTGTTTAAGCGTCGTAAGTTCTGCCGCTTCACTGTCGATAAGATCGCGGAAGTGGATTACAAAGATGTGAACATCCTGAAGGAATTTATCGCTGAAAACGGCAAGTTGATTCCCGCGCGTATCACAGGGACTAAAACACGTTATCAACGTCAGTTGAGCGTGGCTGTGAAGCGTGCACGTTTCTTGGCTTTGATGCCTTACACCGATTTGCACTAAGGAGTAGACCATGCAAGTTATTCTGATGGAAAAAGTAATTAACCTCGGCCAGTTGGGCGATGTTGTCAAAGTAAAGAATGGTTTCGGACGCAATTTTCTGATTCCTCAAGGCAAGGCAAAGCGCGCGACAGAAAGCAACATCGCTGACTTCGCGACACGTCGTGCTGAATTGGAAGCGGGCGAAGCTGCTAAATTGGCTGATGCGCAAGCACGCGGCGCTAAATTGGAAGGTGCTACGGTTGGCATCGTTCAAAAGGCGGGCGTTGACGGTAAGTTGTTCGGTTCGGTAACGAATGCAGACATCGCTACCGCGCTGGTTGCTCAAGGTCACCAAGTTGAGAAGGGTCAAGTACGTACCCCAACGGGTCACTTGAAGCAAATTGGCGAACACGCAATCACCGTTGCGCTGCATTCAGATGTGGTTGTGAATGTGACTGTTTCGATCAGCGCAGAGTAATTTTTCTGCGATGTTTTGATGCAAAAAAGGGCTGGCAACAGCCCTTTTTTGTTGCCTAAATTTGCCGCATAGATTTTACTTTCCGCAGTGTAAAATTCCCCTCCCTTAAATTGGCGGTCACACCATGCAAAATTTTTCTTCGCCTATTCCAGATTCCCAACTTGAAGCCATTCGCTTACCGCCACATTCTGTAGAGGCAGAGCAGTCGGTATTGGGCGGTATTTTGTTGGATACCAGCGCTTGGGATAAGGTGAGTGATTTGTTGGGTGAGGACGATTTTTATCGTACCGACCATCGCTTGATTTGGCGTCACATTGGCCGTTTGAGTGGACAGTTTAAGCCGGTGGATGTGATTACGCTGGCGGAATCCTTGGAAAGCAGTGCAGAGCTGGAGAAGGTCGGTGGGTTGGTGTATCTGGGCGCACTGGCACAGAACGTACCTTCCGCCGCGAACATTTTGCGCTATGCCGAAATCGTGCGTGAACGCGCCATCATGCGTAAGTTGGTCACGGTGGGGAGTGATATTGCAACCAGTGCCTACAATCCAAGTGGGCGCGATGCAAGGCAATTGCTGGATGAGGCAGAGAGCCGTGTGATGGCCATCGCCGAAGAAGGGGAGCGCGGCGCGCAAGGATTTGTGGCGATGCCACCGTTGTTAACGCAAGTGGTCGAGCGCATTGAATCGCTTATGGGGCGCGATGCAAATGAGGTAACAGGGCTGGCTACGGGCTTTACGGATTTGGATAAGATGACGTCTGGCTTGCAACCTGGCGACCTCGTCATTGTGGCGGGACGGCCGAGTATGGGTAAGACGGCCTTTTCTATCAATATCGCAGAGAACGCTGCGTTGGATTCCAATAAAGCGGTGGCGATTTTTAGTATGGAAATGGGCGGGGCGCAGTTGGCGATGCGTATGATTGGTTCGGTAGGGCGATTGAATCAGCAAAATTTGCGCACAGGGCGCTTGGAAGAAGAAGACTGGTCGCGTATGACGCTGGCGCTGGGGCAGTTAAATGATGCCCCGATATTCATAGATGAAACGGCAGGTTTGAATTCATTGGAATTGCGTTCGCGTGCGCGCCGTTTGGATAGACAGAATCGAAAGCCCAATGCGCAGGGAGTTGAAGGCGGCGGCTTGGGCTTAATTGTGATTGACTACATCCAGTTGATGAGTTCGCCAGCGGGACGTAATAGTGAAAATCGCGCCACTGAAATTTCCGAAATTTCTCGTGCGTTGAAGTCACTCGCAAAAGAATTGCACGTGCCCGTTATTGCGCTGTCGCAGCTGAATCGAAGCTTGGAACAACGCCCGAATAAACGCCCTGTGATGTCCGACTTGCGCGAGTCAGGCGCGATTGAGCAAGATGCCGATTTGATTTTATTCATCTACCGCGATGAGGTCTATAACCCAGATTCGCCGGATAAAGGCAAAGCTGAAATCATCGTGGGCAAGCAACGTAACGGCCCAATCGGTAAAGTCGAGCTCACCTTCCGTGGCGAGTTCACCCGCTTTGAAAACTACACCTCTGGGCAGTATTAAGATGGGTGTAGTTTCGGCGAAGACTCATATGCGCAAGCATGTGACGTCGTAACCAAAACTACACCTCTGGGCAGTATTAAGGATGAGTGTGGTTTCGGCGAAGACTCATATGCGTAAGCATGTGATGTCGTAACCCAAATCACGCCGCTTCCTCACCTTAAATCCGCACTAAATTCTTGGCGTGTCGAAACTCTTCAGTTACAATGCGCGTCCTTTTACAGGCGCGTAGCTCAGCTGGTTAGAGCACTTGGTCGACATCCAAGGGGTCGTTGGTTCGAGTCCAATCGTGCCTACCAATTCAAAGTGCGGCTCTGCCGCACTTTGTATTTTTAGGAATCAATATGCCAATCATTACTTTGCCTGATGGATCGCAAAGAACTTTCCCTAGTCCAGTAACCGTTGCTGAAGTGGCTCAGAGCATCGGTGCGGGTCTTGCTCGTGCTGCTTTAGCTGGCAAAGTAGGCGGTCAATTGGTGGACACTTCGCACTTAATTTCTGGCGATGCGAATTTAGCCATCATCACAGACAAAGATGCGGATGGCGTTGAGATCATTCGTCACTCGACGGCACACTTGCTAGCCTATGCGGTTAAAGAGTTGTTCTCTGAAGCGCAAGTGACTATCGGCCCCGTCATCGAGAACGGTTTCTTTTACGACTTCGCCTATTCGCGCCCATTCACACCTGAAGACCTGACTGCCATCGAAAAACGTATGTCGGAGTTGGCGAAAAAAGATTTGCCGGTAACGCGTAAGGTGTTGCCGCGCGATGAGGCGGTGGCTTATTTCAAATCTATCGGTGAGGCTTACAAAGCGGAGATCATCGAATCAATTCCGGCCGATCAGGATGTGTCGCTTTACACCGAGGGGGAGTTCACCGATCTGTGTCGCGGCCCTCACGTTCCTTCGACTGGGAAGCTAAAAGCATTCAAGTTGATGAAGGTGGCGGGTGCTTATTGGCGTGGTGACTCCAAGAACGAGATGTTGCAGCGTATCTACGGTACGGCTTGGGCTAAGAAGGAAGAGCTCGATGCGTATCTGATGCAAATCGAAGAGGCTGAAAAGCGCGACCATCGCAAGTTAGGTAAGCAGCTCGATTTATTCCACATGCAAGATGAAGCGCCAGGCATGGTGTTCTGGCATCCCAAGGGCTGGGCATTGTGGCAGGCAATCGAACAGTACATGCGCAGTGTCTATCGCGATAACGGCTATCAGGAAGTGCGTTGCCCGCAAATTATCGACCGTGTGTTGTGGGAAAAATCCGGCCATTGGGAACACTTCAAAGCGGGGATGTTCACCACCGAATCAGAGAAGCACGAGTACGCGATCAAGCCGATGAATTGCCCAGGACACATCCAAGTGTTCAACGCGGATTTGCGTTCCTATCGTGAGTTGCCGTTGCGCTACGGTGAGTTCGGTTCATGCCATCGCAATGAGCCATCGGGCGGCTTGCATGGTTTGATGCGTGTGCGCGGTTTTGTGCAGGATGATGGTCATATCTTCTGTACCGAAGCGCAGATCGAATCAGAAGTGACGGCGTTTAATGCGCTGGTGCTCAAGGTCTACAAGGATTTTGGCTTTAATGATGTGACGGTGAAGTTGGCGTTACGGCCAGAGAGTCGTGTAGGTTCTGACGATATTTGGGATAAGGCTGAAAATGCTTTGCGTGCCGCCCTGCGTGCTTCAGGTCTGGAGTGGATCGAGTTGCCTGGCGAGGGTGCTTTCTACGGTCCGAAGATCGAGTTCCACATTAAAGACGCGATTGGTCGTTCGTGGCAGTGCGGCACGATTCAAGTGGATTTCTCTATGCCCGGTCGTTTGGGGGCGGAATTCGTGGACGAGGACAATACGCGCAAGACACCCGTGATGTTGCATCGTGCGATTCTCGGTTCGTTGGAGCGTTTTATCGGCATGTTGATCGAAAATCATGCGGGTGCGATGCCATTGTGGCTGGCTCCTGTACAGATGGTGGTGATGAATATCTCGCAAGGCCAAGCGGAATACAGCACTCAAGTGACTGAAGCGCTCAATGCAGCTGGCTTCCGTGTGCAATCGGATTTGCGCAACGAGAAGATTACCTATAAAATACGCGAACATAGCTTGCAGAAGTTGCCTTACCAGTTAATTCTGGGTGATAAGGAAGTCGCTGCCAAGCTCGTTGCCGTGCGAAACCGCCAAGGTGAAGACCTTGGGCAGATGTCGGTGGAGGCGCTGATTCAGCGCTTAAAAACCGAACTGCTAGGCGGATAGCACGGTTTAATTTTTTAATGGAGAATTTGCAATAGCACAAGATAAGTCGCAGCGGATGAATGAGCAGATTACAGCACCTCAGGTGCGGCTCATCGGCGCGGAGGGAGAGCAGCTAGGTGTCGTGGCGGTGGCGGAAGCCCTGCGTTTGGCAGATGTGGCGGAATTAGATTTGGTGGAAATCGCGCCTTTGGCCGAACCGCCTGTTTGTCGCATTATGGACATCGGCAAATTCAAATATGCCGAAGCCAAAAAACAACACGAAGCCAAGCTTAAGCAAAAACAAGTTCAGGTTAAAGAAATCAAATTCCGTCCTGGTACGGATGATGGCGACTACAACATTAAGTTGCGAAATTTGATTAAGTTTTTGACTGACGGTGATAAAACCAAGATTACTTTGCGTTTCCGTGGTCGTGAGATGGCTCACCAAGAGATTGGCATGCGCCTGATTGAACGAATCAGAGTTGATTTGGACGAGCATGGTGTGGTTGAGCAATATCCAAAGTTTGAAGGCCGTCAGATGGTGATGGTGCTCGGTCCCAAGAAGAAATAGTTTTGTATCGCGACGGAGCAAGGGGCTCGCCGTTGCGGTGGTTGTGAATAGAGTCCCGTACAAGTGGTTCCGGGTTTTCAAGTGTTTCTGTCAGAGACCTCCCGGCGTCATCAAATAAATGGAGTTGTTATGCCAAAGATGAAAACCAAGAGCAGTGCGAAGAAACGATTCGTCGTTCGCCCTGGCGGTACTATCAAGCGCGGTCAAGCGTTTAAGCGTCATATCCTGACCAAAAAAACCACCAAGAATAAGCGTCAGTTGCGTGGTTCGACTGGTGTGCATGAAACCAACACGGCGTCTGTTCGCGCCATGATGCCCTACGCATAAGGAGATTTGAAAAATGGCAAGAGTTAAACGTGGTGTAACGGCGCGCGCGCGTCATAAGAAGATTTTAGTTAAGGCCAAGGGTTACCGTGGTCGTCGTAATAGCGTTTATCGCATCGCTAAAGAAGCGGTGATGAAGGCTGGTCAATACGCATATCGTGACCGTCGCCAAAAGAAACGTCAGTTCCGCACTTTGTGGATTGCACGTATCAATGCGGCTGCACGTGAGCAAGGTCTGCCTTACAGCGTCTTCATGAATGGTTTGAAGAAGGCTGCTATCGAGATCGATCGCAAGGTTTTGGCTGATCTGGCTGTGTTTGATAAGCCAGCATTTGCACAAATCTTCGCTCAAGCTAAGGCTAGCCTCGGCGCGTAAGTATTGCGCATTATAAAAAAGGAGGCTTAGTGCCTCCTTTTTTGTTTCTAGATTGACTACTTTATAATGCAAGAACTCCAAACAATTCTCGATGATGCGCTGAAAAGTTTTGCTGCGATTCATGACGCAGTGGAGCTGGAAAACGCAAAAGCACGCTACCTCGGCAAAGAGGGAAGTCTGACGGGCTTATTAAAAGGCTTGGGCAAACTCTCTGTCGAAGAGCGTCCTGCTGCGGGTGCGCGCATCAATCAAATTAAGCAGCAAATCGAGGCGGCCCTTCAGGCGCGCCGTGATGCTATTCAACAACTCGCATTGCAATCTAAATTGGCGGCAGAATCACTCGATGTGACGCTGCCTGGACGCAATGCAAGCATGGGTAGTTTGCATCCTGTGACGCGTACCTTGGAACGTATTGAGACGCTATTTCATTCCATTGGCTATGACGTGGCGGAAGGCCCCGAGATTGAGAATGATTTCTACAATTTCACTGCGTTGAACATTCCAGAAGATCATCCTGCGCGTGCGATGCACGATACGTTCTATATCGACGATCAGCATGTGTTGCGCACGCATACCTCGCCTATCCAAATTCGCTACATGCAAGCGCATATGGAGAAGTACAAGCATCTGGATGCGATGCCGGACATTCGTATCATCGCTCCTGGGCGTGTGTATCGTGTCGATTCCGATGCGACGCATTCGCCTATGTTCCATCAGGTGGAAGGTCTGTGGGTAGGTGAGCGAGTGAGCTTTGTGGATTTGAAAGGAATCATTGCCGATTTCCTGCAAAATTATTTTGAGACTGAAGACATGCAAGTGCGTTTCCGTCCGTCGTTTTTCCCTTTTACTGAACCTTCGGCCGAGATGGACATGAGCTGGAAGGGCGGCTGGTTGGAGATTGGCGGTTGCGGCATGGTGCATCCGAATGTGTTGAAGCACGTCGGGATCGACAGTGAAAAATACATTGGTTTTGCCTTCGGTATGGGCGTAGAGCGCTTGGCCATGTTGCGCTACGGCGTGAATGACCTCAGGTTGTTCTTTGAGAATGATGTGCAATTTCTGAAACAATTTAATTGATATGCAATTCTCTGAATCTTGGTTACGTAGTCTGGTTAATCCGTCGCTGTCCAGTGAGGAGCTGTCACATCTGTTGACGATGGCGGGCCTGGAAGTCGAAGAGATGAAGCCCGTCGCTGCTGCATTCGATAGCGTTGTGGTGGGGCAAGTGCTGACGAAAGAAAAGCATCCCGATGCGGATCGTTTGAATGTGCTGACGGTAGATGTTGGTCAAGCCGTGCCATTGAGCATTGTTTGTGGCGCAGGAAATGTGAGCATCGGTATGAAAGCGCCCTGCGCGCTGGTAGGTGCCAAGCTTCCTGGCATCGAGATTAAACAAGCCAAGGTGCGTGGTATCGCGTCCTTCGGCATGATGTGTTCTGAAAAAGAGCTGGGGCTGGCAGAAGAGAGTGCTGGCTTGATGGTGTTGGATGCTGAAGCGACGGTCGGACAAAGTATCCGCGCGCATCTGGATTTAGATGACCATCTCATCACCCTCAAGCTAACCCCGAATCGTTGTGATTGTTTGTCGTTGAATGGGATTGCGCGCGAAGTCGCGGCCTTGACGGGCACTGCGATGGCATCTTTGCCAGCCATTACCTTCAATGAAGCAGGCACTCAAGCTAAAAAAATTAAAATAACGGCGGCGAGCGCGTGTCCCCGTTACAACGGACGTGTCATCTCTGGGGTTAATGCTCAAGCGCAGACACCAGCATGGATGGTGAAGCGTTTGGAACGTTGTGGACTGCACAGCATCAGCGCGTTGGTTGATGTGACCAACTATGTTTTGCTGGAACTTGGACAACCTTTGCACGCGTTTGATTTGAGTAAGCTGAATGGCGACATTGAGGTGCGTTTTGCTCGTGCGGGTGAGAAGCTCAAATTATTGAATGAGCAAATGGTCGATTTGCAAGACGATATGCTAGTGATTGCGGACGCTAATGCACCCGTTGCATTGGCTGGGGTGATGGGTGGCGCAGATAGTGCGGTCGGCGATGCCACAACAGATATTTTTTTGGAAAGCGCCTTCTTCGCGCCTAGCGTTATTGCAGGTAAATCGCGCCGTCTTGGCTTTAGTTCTGATGCTGCATACCGCTATGAACGCGGCGTTGATTTTTCTGCCGCCGGCTACGCACTCGCGCGTGCGACGCAACTAATTCTAGACATTTGTGGTGGCCAAGCGGGCGCGGTGACAGCCGTTCAAGGTGAATTGCCCGTGCGTCACCCAGTTAAGTTGCGCGCCTCGCGTGTGCTTCGCGTACTGGGTATTGCATTACCTACTGATCAGATTGCACAGATTTTGTTACGTCTGGGTATGTCGTTCGTGCAACAAGGCGAAGCATTTTTGGTTACACCGCCGAGTTACCGTTTCGATATTGAAATTGAAGAAGATCTCATCGAAGAAATTGCACGCGTGTATGGTTACGAGAATATCCAGCCAGCTCCAATCCAAGCGCGCATGAGCATCTTGCCGCGCAAGGAATCACAACGCCCTCTGGCAAAACTGATGCACGCTATGGCGGCGCGCGATTATCAAGAAACAATTAATTATGCTTTCGTGGATGCTGCTTGGGAGCGTGACCTGTGTGGTAACAGCTCGCCCATTACGCTAAAAAATCCGATTGCTAGTCAGATGAGTGTCATGCGTAGCAGTCTGCTCGGCGGCTTAATTGAGTCGTTACGCACAAATTTGGCACGCAAGCAGATGCGCGTTCGGTTATTTGAAGTTGGCGGATGTTTCTCAAAAGTGGGAAATGTCTACCTGCAACAAGAAAGACTGGCAGGAATTGCCTATGGTGGTGCGCAGTCGGAACAATGGGGCGTACCCGCGCATCATGTTGACTTCTATGACGTAAAAGGAGATGTCGAGGCTTTGTTCTCGCCACTTTCTTTGAGTTTTAAAGCTGTCATGCATACGGCTTCGCATCCAGGTAAGTCAGCCAAAATTCTATTGGATGGGAAAGAAATTGGCTGGATAGGCGAGCTACACCCGCAATTGCAACAACAATATGATTTACCCAATCCTCCCGTATGGTTTGAGGTGGATGTGAGCGCGCTAACTAGCACCTCGCTACCGAAGGTGTCAGCAATCTCTCGTGTTCCCTTGGTGCGTCGAGACATTGCTGTTTTGGCGGATGAAAGTGTTCTGGTGAGCACTTTATTAAGCGCAATGTACGAAGTTAAAGCACCGTATGTAAAAGATATCGAACTGTTCGATTTGTATCGTGGTAAAGGTGTGGAGCAAGGCAAAAAAAGCCTTGCATTCCGTGTGTTATTACAAGATACTCAAAAAACACTGGCCGAATCAGACATTGAAAGTAGCACTCAATTGCTGGTTTTGGCACTAGAAAAAAACGGCGTAAAGCTGCGTAGTTGAGGGGGCGAGATGACAACAACATTAACAAAAGCTGAATTATCTGATTTGCTATTTGAGAAAGTCGGATTGAACAAACGTGAAGCCAAAGACATGGTCGAAACTTTTTTCGAAGAAATTCGCATTCAGTTAGAGCAAGGGGATAGTGTCAAGCTGTCAGGATTCGGCAATTTTCAGTTGCGTGATAAGCCACAGCGCCCTGGACGCAATCCAAAAACAGGGGAAGAAATACCCATCTCGGCACGCCGTGTTGTGACTTTCCATCCCAGTCAAAAGCTCAAAAGCATGGTAGAGAACACCTATCATGGAACAGCGAATAGTTAATTCAGACCTGCCAGCCATCCCCGCCAAACGCTATTTCACGATTGGTGAGGTTAGCGAACTGTGTGGGGTGAAGGCGCATGTCTTGCGTTATTGGGAGCAGGAATTCACTCAACTCAAGCCCGTCAAACGTGGCGGTAATCGTCGTTACTATCAACACCACGAAGTCTTATTGATTCGTCGCATACGTGAATTATTGTATGAAGAAGGTTTTACGATTAGTGGTGCGCGCGGCAGATTAGATCAGGGGCAGTTCACAACTCAACAAGCTGAAATAGTTGCGCCTAAACCAACAAATATCGATACATCCAACATTAAAAAAGAACTGTTCGATTTACTTTATTTTTTGCGAGCGTGAAGTGGATTGTGTTGGTTAAAATTGCTTGAGGGTTCGGCGCTCTGCTATAATGCCGCGCTTCAGCGTGTAGCGCAGCCTGGTAGCGCACTACCTTGGGGTGGTAGGGGTCGGAAGTTCGAATCTTCTCACGCTGACCAATAAATACAGGGAGTTATGTGAAAGCATAACTCCTTTTTGTTTGGATGATTGATTGGGTATATTGCGCATCAAGCAGCGAATATAGCATCGCAAAGAATTCATTTAGCTATATTAAAATAGCTATTCAAGTGGCGTATCAGCTCTAATTTGAGGCTAGGCGATTTAATTCAGTACGATTCAAAATTTCAATGTGTTCGCGCCCTAATACTAGCCAACCTTGGTCGGCGAACCCCTTTAGTAGTCGACTCACCATCTCACGTGCGCTACCAAGCTCATCAGCCAGTGCTTGATGTGTGGCATGGATAGGACTTTCTTTAGTGATGAGTAGGGCAGCTAAACGTTGATCTAGTTTCTGAAAGGCGACTGCCGAAACAAGTTGCATCAGGTCTGTGAGGCGATCCGAGAAGAGGTGGAACACGTAGCTGCGGAAACTGGATTGGCTTTCGAGCAAGACATGGAAAGCGCTTGCGGGTAACAGAACCATTTCGACATCGTGTTCGCAGATGCCTCTGGCTTGATAGCGGGTATGGCCAAGCAAACAACTGCTAGTGAGTATGCAACTTTCGCCGGGGATGACTCGATACAGTTGTAGTTCACGTCCATTTGCGGACGCTTTGATCACGCGCAAACTACCAGACAAAATCAACGGGAAACCTTGGCAGGCTTGGTTCTCATCGAATACAGTCGTTCCCGCCGGCAGCGACATCACCATTGCTTGTGCGAGCAACTCATCCAACTTGGCGGCTGGCACTTCAGCCAGCATTGGATAGTGTTGTAGCAGTCGAAGGCGTGTGTCGCTATTCAGCACGTTTATTCAGGACGCATGTGTGGGAACAAGATCACATCGCGGATGTTGGCACTGTCGGTGAGCAACATCACGAGGCGGTCTATACCGATACCCTGGCCTGCGGTGGGAGGTAAGCCATATTCCAACGCGCGCACGAACGCACTGTCTTTGAACATCGCTTCTTCATCGCCCGCATCTTTCGCAGCAACTTGCGCGTCGAAGCGTGCTTCTTGGTCTTCGGCATCGTTCAATTCGGAGAAGCCGTTGGCGATCTCACGACCTACGATGAACAGTTCGAAGCGTTCGGTGATCTCTGGGTTGGCGTCACTGCTTCGAGCCAATGGTGACACTTCCACTGGATAGTCGATGATGAATGTGGGCTCGAACAGATGCGACTCTGCCATCTCTTCAAATAACGACAACTGCAAGCCACCTACCGCATCTTTAGGGTTGTATTTGGCTTTCAGGTCTTTTAGTTGATTGACCAAGAAGGTGCGGTCATTCAGTTGGGCATCGGTGAATTGCGGGTGATATTTTTGGATAGCTTGCACCATCGTCAAACGGTGGAAAGGTTTACCCAAATCCAGTTCTTTACCTTGATAGTTGATGACTGTGGTACCGAGTACCTTGAGTGCCACTTCGGCAAACAATTTTTCGGTGAATCCCATCAGGTATTTGTAGTCACGATAGGCTTCGTAAAACTCGATCATGGTGAACTCGGGGTTGTGGCGGGTGGAGACCCCCTCGTTGCGGAAGTTGCGGTTGACCTCGAATACCTTCTCGAAACCGCCCACCACTAGTCGTTTCAGATACAGCTCAGGCGCGATGCGCAGGTACATCTTCATATCCAACGCATTGTGATGAGTCTCGAAAGGCTTGGCCGACGCGCCACCAGGGATTGGATGCATCATCGGTGTCTCGACTTCTAGGTAGCCGTGGCGAATGAAGAATTCGCGTATCGCTTGAATGATTTTGGTGCGCGCGAGGAATACATTGCGCGAATCATCATTGGTGATGAGGTCGAGATAACGTTGGCGATACTTCTGCTCTTGGTCGGTCAAGCCGTGGAACTTCTCTGGCAGAGGGCGCAAAGATTTGGTCAACAGACGGATCTGTGTGACACGCACGGACAACTCGTTGGTCTTGGTTCTGAATAGAACACCTACGGCACCGAGAATATCTCCTAGGTCATAGTGCTTGAAGTCGCTATGGGCTGCTTCGCCGATATTGTCGTTGCTCAAGAAGAGTTGGATACGTCCGCTCATGTCCTGCACGGTTGCGAAACTAGCCTTACCCATCACGCGCTTCAACATCATACGGCCTGCAACGGACACGTGAATCGGATTGGCTTCCAATTCATCGTGTGTCAGGTGGCCATACAACTTATGCAGATCATCCGAGAGATGTTCGCGCTTGAAGTCGTTCGGGAAGGCGATGCCTTTCTCGCGTATAGCTTTTAGTTTGGCGCGACGTTCTGCAACGATCTGGTTTTCATCAACTGCGGGAAGTGTTTGTTCAGTAGTCATGATGGTTCTCTAAAGTTAAACGCCTTGTTTCAAGCTGGCTGCGATGAAATCGTCGAGGTCGCCGTCCAGCACGCCTTGGGTGTTGCCGACTTCGTGGTTGGTGCGCAAATCTTTGATGCGTGATTGGTCGAGCACATAGCTGCGAATTTGATGTCCCCAGCCGATATCCGACTTGCCGTCTTCCAATTCCTGTTTGGCTTCGTTTCGCTTGCGAAGCTCTTCTTCGTACATGCGCGACTTGAGCATGGACATCGCCTCGGCGCGGTTCTTGTGTTGCGAACGATCGCTCTGACACTGCACCACGATGTTGGTCGGGATGTGGGTGATACGCACTGCCGAATCGGTCTTATTGATGTGCTGTCCACCCGCGCCAGAAGCGCGATAGGTGTCGATGCGCAAGTCGGCAGGGTTGATGTCCACTTGGATCGAGTCATCCACTTCGGGATACACAAACACGCTGGAGAACGAGGTGTGGCGACGGTTACCGGAGTCAAATGGCGATTTGCGGACTAGCCGATGTACCCCAGTTTCAGTGCGCAGATGACCGTACGCATACTCTCCCGTAATCTTGATGGAAGCGCCTTTGATACCCGCGACTTCACCATCGGATTGTTCCAATACTTCCACTTGGTAACCTTTGCGTTCGGCGTAGCGCAGATACATGCGTAGTAGCATCGAGCCCCAATCTTGGGCTTCTGTACCGCCTGAACCGGCTTGAATATCAAGGAAGCAGTTTGCGGAATCAAGTTCGCCCGAGAACATGCGGCGGAATTCCATGTCAGCCACGATTTTCTCCGTGATTGCAATGTCGTTCACGATGCTATGCAAGCTCTCGTCGTCATTTTCTTCGAGCGCCATTTCAATGAGCTCGGTATTGTCGTTAAGGGATTGCGCTACTTTTTGCAGATTGAGCACGACACCTTCCAGCATCTTGCGTTCCTTGCCCAACTCTTGGGATCGTTTGCTGTCCTGCCACACGGCAGGGTCTTCGGCTAATACGACGACTTCAGCGAGGCGGTCTTGCTTGCCATCGTAGTCAAAGATACCTCCGAAGTTCGAGGTTGCGGGTTTGCAGGTCTTGAATTTTGTTGGTGAGGGCGTTGAGTTGTTCGGCTTCCATTTGAGTGTGTTTTTGCGTGTTCGGAAAGGCGCAGATTATACACGTACCGCTTGAATCGAATGAGGGAAGCCCTATAGGAATAACAGGCCTAGGGTGACGCCCGTTGCGATGGCGATGAATCCTCCAGCAAGGTGTTTAGCCAGTGCGATGCCGCCAATAGAAACGGCCATGCCGAACTTGAAGGCGAGATTGGCGATGTAAGCGAGGGCGATTGAAATGACGACTTGGTGAGGAGATAGTTTTTCGAGATTGAATAAACGCAAGCTGGAGAGGGCGATAGGGTCAACATCGGTCAGTCCAGACACAATCGCAATGCCGTATAAGCCTGAACTCCCAGCTACATCGGTGAGCCAAGAGGCGCACAACATGACCGCTACAAATAAAATCCCAAAGCCCAAGGCCGCGTGAATTTCGGTCGGGTTGGATGTTTCGGGAAGGGGTAGATTGCCCGCAGAATTGAGCTTTTTCCAGTTGTACAGCGTCGCGATCAGACCGCATAGCAAGCCTAGCCCCAATGCGGGAGCAAGTTGTTGAAGTAGGCTGGGGGCGATGAAGGCACTGACAACAATCAATCGCACTAACACCACTTGGCTGGCAATCAAAATGACGACGGCGGAGAGTTGCAACATACCTGCGTTGAGTTTGCTGTGTTTGGCGTAGAGCAGGGTGGTGGCAGTGCTGGAAACCAATCCCCCTAAGAAGCCCAGTAGCGGCGCGCCATAGCGCTGTCCTGTCCAACGTAAGGCAACATAGCCGGCTAAACTCATGCCTGAAATGAGCACCACCATCATCCAAGCTTGATAGGGGTTGAAGGCATCATACGGGCCAAAATTTTGGTTGGGCAAAATGGGCAGGATGACCAGACTCAGCACTGAAAATTGCAAAATGGAAACCAAGTCGCGGCGGGTTAGGCGTTGTGTGAGGCCTTGCAATTCGGGTTTGAGATGGAGCAGTGTGGTGGTGGCGATGGCGAGCATCACCGCGAGCTTTGAATAGCCTATCCACACTAGCACCCCCAGCGCATAAGCAATAAGTAGGGCGGTCACCGTGGTGGTGCCGGGGTCGTTGTTTTCAGTGGGAGCAGTGATATAAGACGCGACAATCATGCCTGCGATGCAGATAAGCCCAGCGGCTATTATCCAAGGTGATGCACTTTTTTCAGCGATGAGGGCAAGCAATGTGCCTAGCAGAGAAACCAACGCAAAGGTGCGCAGCCCCGCTTTGGCCGAAGGATTACGTTCGCGTTCCAAGCCAATAAGCAAGCCAATGGCGAGGCTGGTTAAAAATTGAGGAAGGGTGTCGATGCTATCCATTTCATCACCTCACATGCAATGTCGAACGATGAGTTGCAGCGTTTGTTTTCCATTGTATTCGTTGATACTCAAGCTGAATACCGCATGCACCGTATCGGCGACGGGTTCGTTATAAAAGAAGTAAATGGCATCGACACTGCCTGCTGCCGACTTGAGTTTTAGCTTGAGATGTTTTTCGCCCACGACACGTTGTGATTCGACATCAAAATCTCCCTCAAATAGAGGCTCTGCAAAGCCCTGTCCCCACACTTGTTGTTGCAGTTCGCGCGCCAGCTCCAGTGAAAATTCAGCGGGCTGCAGTGCGCCATCAGTGGCGATGCTTTTAATCAGAGCATCGGCATCCAGTAATTCGCTGCATACCTGTTCAAAGGCTTGCCGGAATTGGGCTAAATCCATTTCGCGAATACTTAATCCTGCGGCCATCGCATGTCCGCCAAATTTCAGAATTAGGTGTGGATGGCGTTTGGATACCAAGTCCAGCGCATCGCGTAAATGTAGTCCTGGAATACTTCTTCCCGACCCTTTAATTTCTCCTGTTTGCGCATGGGCGAAGGTAATCACGGGGCGATGAAACTTGTCTTTGAGGCGCGAGGCAAGAATGCCAATCACGCCTTGATGCCAATCTTCGTTGAAAAGTGACAGCGAATAACTGTCTGCTGGATTGAATAAATTGAGTGCCGCCAAGGCGCTGTCTTGCATGTCCGCCTCGATGCTACGCCGCTCGTGGTTGAGTGCGTCTAGTTGAGCGGCAATCGCATCGGATTCAGTGGTGTCATCCGAAATGAGGCAGCGAATGCCTAGGCTCATGTCTTCCAAACGCCCCGCCGCATTTAAGCGCGGTCCTACAATGAACCCCAATTCGTAGGAGGTGGTTTGGGCGGCGGGGCGACGCATGAGTCGCAGCAAGGCTTGAATACCCGCACTCCCACGACCCGCACGAATGCGTTGCAAACCTTGGTGAACGAGAATGCGATTGTTGTCATCTAATTTCACCACATCAGCCACCGTACCAAGCGCTACGAGGTCAAGCAGGCTGCCTAAATTGGGCTCGGGGCGAGTGGCAAATGTACCGCGTGCGCGCAGCTCTGCACGCAACGCCATGAGCACATAAAACATCACGCCCACCCCGGCCAAATTTTTACTGGGGAATTCGCAGCCGAGTTGATTTGGATTCACGATGCACTCTGCATCAGGTAGTGTGTCGCCAGGCAAGTGATGGTCAGTCACCAATACCTGAATGCCGAGGCGATGGGCTTCGGCAACGCCTTCTACACTGGCGATGCCGTTATCCACGGTGAGAATAATATTGGGTTTGGATTGAGCGGCAAGGCGCACAATTTCAGGGGTGAGCCCATAGCCATATTCAAAGCGATTCGGCACGATGAAATCGACCTGCGCACCTAGCGCGCGCAAACCACGTAAGCCGACGCTGCAAGCCGTTGCGCCGTCGGCATCGTAATCCGCCACAATCAATAATTTTTGCTGTTGAGCAATGGCATCCGCTAATAAAGAGGCCATCGCTTGCGCATTTTTTAACAATTTGAAGGACAGTAAATGTTGAATGTCGGTGTCGAGTTGCGTGCGGGTGGTGATGCCTCGTGCTGCGTAGATGCGCGCCAACAGGGGAGATAAGCCATCCCGCTCAAGCTGCATCGCGATGTCGTTGGGGCAGGGGCGCTGGATGATTTTGCTCATGGCGGCGAGGAAGTAAAAGTGAGGCGCAGTGTAGCAGAGGGGGGTTCGTCTTTTAGAACACTTCGGGTAGAATGCCGCCCACTTTTTAACCACACGGATACTATCGTGGCATTGATTGTTCAGAAATACGGCGGCACTTCCGTCGGCAGTCCAGAGCGCATTAAAAACGTTGCGCGTCGCGTCGCTAAATACAAAGCTCAAGGGCATCAAGTGGTGGTGGTGTTATCCGCCATGAGTGGTGAAACCAATCGCCTCATCGCACTCGCTAAAGAGATGCAGCAACATCCTGATCCGCGTGAATTGGATGTGATTATTTCAACCGGCGAGCAAGTGACGATTGGCTTATTGGCGATGGCGTTGAAAGACATTGGCATAGAAGCAAAAAGCTATACCGGTGCGCAAGTCAAAATTTTGACCGACAGCGCTTTCACTAAAGCGCGCATCGTGAGTATTGATGAGCAGAGCATCCGTACTGATTTGTCTAACGGTAACGTGGTCGTTGTTGCCGGATTCCAGGGCATGGACGCAGAAGGCAATATCACCACACTGGGGCGTGGCGGTTCAGATACAACGGGTGTGGCAATTGCAGCGGCTTTACGTGCGGATGAGTGTCAAATTTACACCGATGTGGATGGGGTCTATACCACCGACCCGCGCATGGTGCCCGAAGCACGACGCCTGAAGAGCATTACGTTTGAAGAGATGCTAGAGATGGCCAGTTTGGGCTCTAAAGTACTGCAAATCCGCTCGGTTGAATTCGCTGGAAAATATAAAGTTAAATTACGCGTGCTATCTAGTTTTGCCGAAGAGGGTGAAGGTACGCTGATTACGTTTGAGGATGAAAATAAAATGGAACAAGCCATCATTTCAGGTATCGCATTCAATCGCGATGAAGCAAAAATTACCGTCATCGGCGTGCCTGATAAACCCGGTATCGCCTATCAAATTTTAGGTCCCGTCAGTGATGCCAATATCGACGTGGACATGATTATTCAAAATATGGGCGTGGATGGCACGACCGATTTCTCTTTCACCGTACATCGCAACGAATTCACCAAAGCGATGGAGATTTTGAAGAACAAGGTGCAACCCCACATTGGTGCGCGTGATGTGATGGGCGACAACAAGGCGGCCAAAGTTTCTGTGGTGGGCGTAGGCATGCGTTCGCATGTCGGCATCGCTAGTAAAATGTTCCGCACCTTGGCGGAAGAGGGCATTAACATTCAAATGATTTCCACTTCGGAAATCAAAATTTCAGTCGTCATTGACGAGAAATATCTAGAGCTCGCAGTGCGTGTTTTGCACAAAGCATTCAACCTAGAACAAGAATAAGCATAAATCGTTTGACCGAAGTGCCTCGAATCAGTATCATTCGCGGCCTTCGGAGAGGTGGCCGAGTGGTCGAAGGCACGCCCCTGCTAAGGGCGCATACGAACAAAACTCGTATCGAGGGTTCGAATCCCTCCTTCTCCGCCAGTCGTAAAGTTTTAACCGCAGTACAGTTGTAAAAAA
>JABFSI010000008.1 GCA_013140695.1 Sideroxydans sp.
ACACCCACCCCTCCAGCGGGGACGACTGGCAAATTCAATATGCCTATTGGATTAACGGTGGATGCGGCGGGCAATGTCTATGTTGCCGATTCAGGTAATAACACAATACGCAAGATTACCAGTGCGGGCGTAGTCACCACGTTTGCAGGAAGCGCATTGGCCAATGTGAATTTAATCGGCGGTAGCCTTGACGGTACGGGGGCAACGGCGACTTTCATCACTCCTACAGGCATTACGATGGACAGCACAGGAAATTTATTCGTCGCCAACATGGACGATGGCAACATCCGCAAGGTTACTTCGGCAGCGGTCGCCACGATATTTGCGGGGCTCGTACCCGTACCTGGTTCGGCCAACGTAGGAATGAACAAGGATGGTACGGGAACGCTTGCAGAATTCGTCTTTCCGCATGCGATTGCTATCGATTCCACAAACAATCTCTATGTTGCAGACGCATTTAACAACAACATCCGAAAAATCACCCCTGCCGGTGTGGTGACCACCTTTGCTGGTTGCACCACCGCAGTAGGCTGCGCCGCTGGTAGCACCGATGGCTCAACTGCCACTGCAAAGTTCAATACCCCTCAAGGCATCGCGGTGGATAGCGCGGGCAACGTCTACGTATCCGATACGGGCAACCACATCATTCGCAAAATTTCTGGCGGCGTAGTATCAACGTTGGCGGGTACGGCGGGTATGCCAGACATCACTGATGGTCAGGGTGCGGCAGCTCGATTCGATACCCCGCAAGGCATTGCATTGGATAGCTTGGGCAACTTGTATGTGGCAGATGAAATGAATAGCACCATCCGCAAAATCACCTCGACAGGCCTCGTCTCAACCTATGCTGGCTTGCCCAACATTCAAAATGTATCAAACCTATACTATGCCAATGGAAGTTTGACAGCCGCACGTTTTGATTTACCCGGAGGCATCGCGGTTGATGCGGCTAATAATCTGTACATTGCAGATACGGGCAACAATGTCATTCGCAAAATAACAGCGGCAGGCGTGGTTTCAACACTGGCAGGAACACCCACCGTGTCAGGATATACCGACACTCCATAATTCATTCCAGTTGTAACTCTCCCAATTCCGCCCACGATTTATGGGCGGAATTTTTTCGTATTTAACATTCCCAAAATATCTCATGAAAGGAAACCATATTGACTCAACAATCAAACCGCTCACCTTGCGTCTTGTGGCAAACTAGCGGCCGTCTCTGAATCCACCCCAAATCATCTTGCAACCCTACGAACTTTTTATCGGCCTGCGTTACACCCGCGCCAAGCGCCGCAACCATTTCATCTCCTTCATCTCGCTTATCTCCATGCTGGGGATTGGGCTGGGGGTGATGGCGTTGATTGTGGTTTTATCCGTGATGAACGGATTTCAAAAAGAGATTCGTGCGCGCATTTTGGGCATTACGCCCCATCTGCAAATTACCAGTCAGGATGGTCAGTTGCGCGACTGGAAAACCTCGCTCAACATCGTGGCGCAACATTCTGAAGTACGTGCCGCCGCGCCATTTATCAACGGGCAAGGCATGGTGTCGGTGAGTGATCGTATGGAAGGGGTAATGGTGCGCGGTATTTTGCCCGATGCGGAGCAGCATCTCACCGCGCTCGGCGACAAGATGAAACGCGGCGAGTTGAGTGCTTTGCGTTCGGGTGAATTTAATATCGTACTGGGTGTTGATTTAGCCAGGACATTGGGCGCGCATGTGGGTGAAACAGTGTTACTGATTACGCCGCAAGGCCAAGTCACTCCCGCAGGTATGATGCCGCGCCTAAAACAATTTCACGTGGTCGGCATCTTCGAAATTGGCATGGCTCCTTACGACAATGCGCTGGCGCTCATTCACCTAGAAGACGCGCAAAAACTTTACCGCATGGGCGAATCAGTGAGTGGTATCAGTGGTAGCTTGAACGACCTTGACCGAGCCCCTCAAGTGGCGCGCGAGTTGGAAAAACAATTGCCGAGCGATGTTTATGCGAGTGATTGGACGCGCCAGAACGCCAACTATTTCGCCGTCGTCGCGATGGAGAAGAAGATGATGTTCATCATCCTCTCGCTCATCGTATTGGTCGCCGCCTTCAACATCGTCTCTACACTAGTGATGGCCGTCACTGACAAACAAGCCGACATCGCCATTCTGCGCACGCTGGGCGCATCGCCTAAGAGCATCATGCAGATATTCATGGTGCAAGGCATGTTGATCGGCCTCATCGGCATGGGACTGGGTGTGTTGGGTGGTGTGGTGTTGGCGCTGAATATCGGCACGATTGTTCCTTTTATCGAACACCTATTCGGTGTGCAGTTCCTCTCCAAAGAGTTCTACTACATCAGCGAACTGCCGTCTGATTTGCAGAAGAGTGATGTCTTCATCGTGGCTGGAATGTCTTTCCTCATTAGCCTGTTCGCCACACTCTATCCAAGCTGGCGCGCATCCAAGGTGCAACCTGCGGAGGCATTGCGCTATGAGTAAATCAGGATCGAGGAGCGAGGATTTAGGATTGAGTGAGAAGCCTGTTATTTCTTGCCGCGATCTGAACAAGACCTACTCGCAGGGCGACTTGAGCGTCAGCGTGTTGAAGGGCGTCAATCTTGAGGTCGCTCCAGGTGAACGCATCGCCATCGTCGGCGCATCGGGTTCGGGTAAAAGCACTCTGCTCCATCTGCTCGGTGGACTCGACACACTCACCAGCGGTAGCGTCAGCATCCTCGACCAAGATGTTTCAAAGATGAACGAGACACAACGCGGCGAGTTGAGGAATAAGTCACTCGGCTTCGTCTATCAGTTCCATCATCTGCTGGCCGAATTCACCGCTTTGGAGAACGTCGCCATGCCATTGTTGATTCGCGGCATGAAACCGACCGAAGCACATCCACTAGCGGCAGCGATGTTGGAACAAGTCGGTCTCGCACAGCGCGTGCGTCACCTACCCGCCGAGCTCTCTGGTGGCGAACGCCAACGTGTCGCAGTTGCGCGTGCTCTGGTGACACAACCCGCCTGCGTACTGGCCGACGAACCCACAGGCAATCTGGATCGCGCCAGCGCCCTCGCCCTGTTCGACCTGATGCAGACCCTCAACGCCAAACTCAACACCAGCTTCATCATCGTCACCCACGACCTCGAACTGGCAGGCAAGATGCAGCGCCAGTTGAAGTTGGTGGATGGCGTGTTGCAAGCGGCCTGATCTACCTCCATTCCTCACCGCACGCTTGACACTCTGTTTTGCAGAGCGTTAGACTCTGTCAAACAGAGTTTTAGATTAATGCGTCTACATTCTCACGACTCAAGACACTTCATCCGTCGCTTTTGGAGACTTTTTATGTTGCGAAAACTCATCTCGATTAGTGTTTTCATTGCGTTGCCTGCTTACGCGGAAGGTCCTGACCCTGCTCAAGACTGGCGTAGCGCGGACACGCCGCACTTTCGCATTAACTACCTAGCAAGACAGCGCCCTCAAGCAGAGCGTGCCGCAATTCATGCGGAAGAGGCTTACACGCGCATCACACGGCAATTGACATGGCAGCCCCAAGATAAAACAGAAATGTTGTTGCTCGATGCAAGCGACTTCTCCAACGGCTTCTCCACTCCACTCCCCTTCAATGAAAACGTACTGCTTTTATCGCCCCCTGACGATGGACAGCTACTGCATAACCACAACTGGCTGGAAGGATTGATTACCCACGAATTCACACATGCCGTGCATTTGGATAAGGTGGGCATGTTGGGCGATTTGCGCAGTATTTTCGGGCGCTTTGAATTGCTGTTTCCTAACCTCATCCAACCCACTTGGGGACTGGAAGGCATCGCTACCTTAAATGAAAGTCATCCTGAATTAGGTCAAGGTCGTCTCCGCAACGCGCCCTTTGAAGCGCAAATGCGCATCGAACGTGAACGCGGTTTTATCTCTTTAGCTGAATTACACGCGGATGGGCGCAGGCTACCCGCCTCCAAACAATACCTGTATGGCGTGTATTTTTACGACTTTCTGAATCGCAAATACGGCAGTGATGCCGCCGCGCGTTACATCCAAAATTACAGCAACAACATTGTGCCGATGGTGCAATCCAACCCCATGCCCATTACTGGCAAAGCGTTGTCTGAATTGTGGGAAGAATTCCTCGTTGATTTAGCTGAACAAGTCGATGCGCGCGCTGCCCCGCTCAAAGCCACGCCACGCGCGGATGGCACGCCACTCCTGCCTGCGCACTACAGTATTAGCTCGATTTCACCCGTGCAAGATGGCGTATTGGCAGTGGTCAATGCGGGACTGTTAGGCACCAAGCTGCTACATCTTGATGCGCAAGGTGCAAGCCAAGAACTCACCGAACTACGCGCCAACGCCCACATCGACACACACACAGACGGTACGATACTGATTGCCCAGCCAGATATTTTCAACAACTACAATTTGTATTACGACCTGTACACGTGGACTGCAAATACGGGCATGCAGCGCCTCACCGAAGGCCAGCGCTATCGCCGTGCCGTGTGGGCGGGCTCATCCATTGCTGCGCTGAAGCACGAAGGCGGCATCCCCAATTTGGATTTACTGGAAATAAATTCAGGTCATGCATCCAAAATTAAAACGCTGTATGCCGGCACAGATGGCATGGAAGCCATTGATGTCGCGGCCAATGCAGACGGTTCGCGCGTGGCGATGATTCTCAAAAAGAATGGCGCGTGGCAGGTGATTGAATTTGAAACCGCGCACTCTTCCCTGCGCGTTCTGTTTGATTACGATGCGCCGTTACAAGGCTTACGCTACTCGTCCGATGGTCAGCAGCTGGAGTTCATCGCCAGCCAAGACAGCGTGCAAAATTTGTGGCGCTATCGCATCGGTACAGATCAACTCACGCGCTTGAGCCATACCTATACCGGTGTGACCTTACATAGCGGCGTAGCAAAAGATGATTCGGTGGTGTTAGGCGTACTAGCAGCCGGGGGGACAGAGTTGCGCCGTCTCTCCCCTATCAGCCCGCAATCCACCTTGCCCGTGAGCAACCGCACCGCCCTGCTTACAACGCCCCCCGCCCCCGCCAACACCTTGCTGGGCACAGCACAGGACTACTCTGCACTCAATTCTATTTATCCGCGCAGCTGGTTTCCCAGTGCCTTTAGTGATCGAGGATTGCTGGCTTACGGCATCATCAGCAACGGCTCGGATGTCATGCAATGGCACAACTACAGCGTGAATGCCCTATGGGAATTTTCGCAAGGCGAACCCATCGGCAGCATCAGCTACAACTATCTCAACCGACACTTTTTTAACGTCACCCGTGAGTTGTGGGCAAAACAATGGAGCGGGCTGAATGGGCAAGAAAAGACCACTATTTACGACCGCACCACCAGTGCACAGTGGGTATCCATGCAGCCGTGGTTGCACAGTGAACGACGCATCTATATCGGCATCGGCGCGGCACAGCAAAGTACTGACCGCGTGTTTGTGAATAACACCAGCATCCGTCCGCAATTGGAACGCATCGCGGCCATTTTTGCGCAATACGATTCGCGCGAAAGCGCGTGGTATGCCACCGCGTATAACCGAGGCACATTCGCGCGTCTGCTATTGGAAAGTTACCGCCCCTTCAACACGGCTTACGATGGCAACGTCGTACGACTCGACGCCCAAAAATTGTGGCCGCTCGGCAGCAGTGTGTTGAGCGCACACTGGACAGAAGCCCACGCCACGGGACTTACCGAGCCATTCCAACTCGGCGGCGCTTACAACATCACCAGCCCGTTCATCGCCCCCGCCCTCAATCAACGCGCGCTACCTTTACATGGTTATGTAGGCAACGAGTGGGACTTGCAAGGCCGCAACGCGCACACCTTGAGTGTGGGCTGGCAGATGCCACTCGTCGATATCGACCACCACTTCATGTCGCCTCCCGTAGGTATCAACCGCCTTTCCTCGACTGTGTTTTTCGATGCGGGTAGTGCATGGAATCAAGGCACATCCGCCGTACCAGTTTATAAAGGCATGGGCATTGAATTCAATGCCGAAACAAAACTGTTCTACCGACTCCCCCTACCTTTAAGCATCGGTATGGCGCACGGCTTTGACCTAAATAGTGGCAACCAACTGTATTTCAAATTGGGGCAAACGTTCTAATCAGTCACCTTTTCAACATGTCCTATTTTTCTCAATGAAAAGCTGGCTAAAAATTTTATTCACTCTTGCGTGCTTACAGACAAGCTCGGTAAAGGCATTGGAGTCAGACCTATTCAATGCCTTACAAACCGTAGGCGGCATCTATAGCAGCATCTACATTCACGAGTTAGGGCACGCCATCGCATATAAAACTTTGGGTGCAACGGAAATTTCAATCGAAGTCCCCATGAAGGGAAAGATATTCGGTGGGCTCACCACCGCCACGATTCCAAAAGATGAATTCACCCAACGTGAGGCACTGATCACTTCAGCAGCGGGGCTGGTCGCCGCAAATTTGGCAGGGGAAATCGTCATCCAGAATCCAAAGATGCATTCATCCGCTTTCGCACAAAGCATGCTCGGAACGGCATTGGTCTCCAACGTGAGGCACGTGCAAACCTATTACACACAATATGTTGGCAAAGATGGCTACACAGGCAACGACTTGGATCATTTTGAAAGTCAAGGCGGCAATCCACACCTGTTTGCGGTTGGCTTGCTCGCCTATAGCGCGTGGTCTCTACACAGAATGAACAAACAAAAGATTCCGCTGTTTTTTATCCATCTCAATTTCTAAAGAAGCCATGACCCAACACGCCACCCAACAACTTGATGCCATCCACGCCATGCTGTCTGCTGGGCAGCGCAATCTGCGCGTTGAGAAACATAGCCTGATCTTATGGGGGCTGACGACGGGGCTTCTGCTTTTCTTTCGTGATGACCTATTCACCGATGCGCAATTCCCCGCCCGAGCGACCCAAGCTGTCGCTTGGTTGATATTGCTTATCATCGTCATCTCGGGCGTCTCTCTATTGGACTGGCATCTCACACGCCAAGTAAAGCAATCACGCAATGAATCTTGGTCGTTCATCCATCGGCAGGTGCTAAAAGTTACTTGGTTGTTGATGAGCATTGGCACGCTATACACCTTCGCCTCCGCCTTTCTGGGGGGGGCGAATTTAACGGTTTCGGTGTGGCTGGTGTTGTGTGGCATCGCGCTCTACATCCACGGGCTATTCTCTGAAGAATTGCTGGAGTGGATTGGTGTAAGCATTATCAGTATTGGTGTCGGCATATTGCTGCTGCGCTTGGAATACACGCACATTAAATGGATCGCCTCGGCGGCGACAGGCATCGGATTGCCGCTACTGGCATTTATGCTGGATCGCGGAAGCATTCGTTCGGCTTGGTTTCGTGTCACACAAACACTCGCTTGGTTTGCCTGCGTTTTAACCCTACCTATATTGGCGATGCTATGGAAACCCTAGACCCTTTGCTGCACCAACCCTTGCGCACGCAACTCGCCGCTTTTTTAGCAGGTGCAGGTGAAACCACCTTTGCTGAACTGAAACGACAGCTAGATGTATCCGATGGCAATCTAGATTCGCATCTAAAAAAACTCATCGCCGCCGAATATGTAGCGATGCGTAAAGACGATAGCGCTGGGCGTGTTCAGACTTGTTACGCTCTCACTAAAACGGGGCGCGCCGCGTTGAAAAAATACGTCATCGCCTTGCAAACCATGCTGCCTTTGGTAGACACGAACCCCAATCAAAATGGGCGTATGGGTAAATTGCAAATTTCCTAATTTTGCATCACGATGCCACACCTTTTCTACTGCTTAAACAAACACCACAACGGAGTTGAATCATGCGTTTCACTTTGATATTTCTATTCGCGTTCTCCCTCGCCGCGCAAGCCGAAGAGATTGCCGTTACACCTACACCACTCGACAATAAAAAAACGCCCGAGTCGCTTTCGGAAATAAACGTAGTCAGTGAACGCAGCCCTGATCGCATTAGCAAAAGTGTTATCTCAGGAAAGCAGTTAAAAAAGTTGGCGGGTTCCAGTGGCGATCCATTAGGTGGATTACAAGCCTTACCCGGTGTGGTTTCTGCGGGGGGCTTGAGTGTGCCTGCGGTACGAGGTTCGGGGCCGGGCGACAATGCGTATTACGTGGACAACCTACCCAGCGGCAACATTTTTCACTTTGGTGGCATCAGCGTGTTCAATGCTGACTTGATTAAGGATTTCAATTTATACAGCGCGGCTTTTGCGCCGCATTACACCGATGTGACCGGTGCGATTATTGATGTAGCGTTGCGCGACCCGCGTACGGATCGCTTCGGCGGCAAAGTGAACGTTAATTTATTGGGCGCAGATGCTTTGATTGAAGGGCCAATTAACGAGGACCAATCTTTCTACTTCGCCGCACGCCGCAGTTACATTGACCTTTTCTTAAAGCAAGTTGAGCAAGAGGGGGTGACGGTTCAGATTCCTAACTATGCAGATTATCAAGGTAAGTACATCATCAAAACAGGGAATGGCAGCAAACTTACGTTTCTAATGCAAGGGGCTAGCGACACGCTTCGACTCAAAATTGGCGGCAATGCTGACATCGCAAAAAAAGAACCTATCCTTGCGGGAAATTTTGCTTTCGATAATAAAAATTCAATGCAAGCGCTGATATTTGATTCGGTGTTGTTTGACAGCGCGTTTAATAAACTCGCGCTGGAACATATGAAATTCGACTTCAACAATACGATTGGCGGCGCGGGTAATTTGTATCTCGCGCAAGATAGTTGGATGGTGCGCGAAAGCCTGCTTTTGCCACTCGAAGAGGGGCATGAAGTTGCCTTAAGCGCTAATTACGAACGTGCGCTGGTCAAGATAGATGCCAATCTGAAGAACGCAACCTGCACGCAATTTAATCCCGCTTGCGACACCACCAGTGCCGCACAAGCACAATTGAAAGATCAGTTCTATTCCAACGGTTGGGATGCTTCTGCTCAAGATAGAAAGCGCGTGGCTTCCAGTGTGACGCTCGTCACTGGGGTGCGCTATAGCTATGAAGATTATCTGCGCAAGGCTTACACCGAGCCGCGTTTAGGGGTGGAGTGGGAAACCACACCAGACACTTTGCTCACCGCAGGTTGGGGCAAACATAACCAAATGCCGACTGGGCAACAGGTCGCCAAAACTTTCGGCAATCCACAACTCTCGCATCTGCGCGCCGACCATGTCGTGCTCGGCGTGTCGCATAAACTGGATGCGCTATGGTCGTGGAAGTCCGAAACTTACTACAAAAAATTCGACCATTTAATTGTGGATGAGCCGCTGCTGAACTATGTGAATGGCGCAAGTGGTAAGGCATATGGGCTAGAGTTTTTGCTCAAGAAAAATCCTGGCGAGCAGCTCTCTGGCTGGTTCGCTTTATCACTTTCAAAATCATTGCGTCGCAACGATCTCACGGGAGAGTCATTCCGCTTCGAGCTAGACCAGCCTGTGAATGCCACGCTGGTCACTACGTATTTACTGGATGAAGAGTGGACATTGGGGGCGAAATGGAATGCGCATTCCGGCACACCCTATACGCCCATCAATGGTACGAGCGGCACGTTTGCCGACGGTCGTCCCAAACCCAACTACGCAGGTATTAACTCCGCCACCTTGCCCTTTTATCATCGTTTAGACGTGCGTCTTGAAAGAGCGTTACAGATGGATGGCTATACGCTTGAAATGTATTTCGAGTGGAACAATTTATATCAACAAAAAAATGTGGATGGGTACAGCTACGACCCTACCTACACCGAGAAAAAACCCGTCTATCCTTTTGTGCTGCCTATTTCGTTTGGGGTACAAGCTAATTTCTGATGCTCAAATAAAACGCCCCCGAATTGGCATTCGGGGGCGTTTTGTTTTTAAGACTTAAAGCGATGTGCTGACGGATGTCACGGTAGGAATGGCGACGATTAGTGACACCACGCCCGTCACAACCCAACGCACAAATTTTGCAACACCTGCATAAGCATTTTTCATTTCATCACCTCATTGAATAGTTTATTACGGTGTCTAGCGTGTTACACCAGACACGCTTATGAGGTGGCTTAAGCCAATAAGTTCCCGACTACCTTAGTGTGATTTGCGTTGCCGCCAACGAATGAGCACCGCCATGCGCCAAGCAATGCGCACCAACACATATCCTAATAAGGCCAAACTGATGGCCAAAAGGGGAACGCCAATCAACAGGGGCTTGCCTAGTGCAGATAACCATTGCCAGAGCGGATTAAACCAGTCTAACCAATGCAGCGCAGGTAGCGGAGGCAGTTGCGTGAGGGGTTGAGCACCGCTAATCCATGCCCCAATTTCATAAGCAAATAGGTACAGCGGCACGATGGTGAAGGGGTTGGTGTACAGCGTGGTGAATAAAGCGACAGGTAAGTTGACGCGCAATATCACCACCAAAAAAACAGCGCTCAACATTTGCAAGGGGCCGGGAATAAGTCCGCAAAACAAACCCACCGCCACCCCGCCCGCCACCGACCTACGATGCAGATGCCATAAATTAGGATGACTCAACCAATGCGCCAATGGGCGCAACCAGCGGTTTTGCTGAAGACTCTGTTGAGTGGGTAATTTTTCACGCAGAAATTTACGCATGACGGGATTCTAATGCTCGGTTACCCTGCGCGTATGGTTTCATTTTCAATATTCTTCGCGTTGGGGGTTTGGTTTTTACAACAACAAACCAGCCTCCCTAGCCTGCCATTTTTATGGCCATTGGCTGCGCTGCCTTTACTTATTCCGTACCACGCCATTCCACGTGCGCTGCGCAGCGCACTCATTTTATTAGGCGCAGCCGCATTGGGGTTTAGCTATGCGGCATGGGTGGCGCAGTCACGTTTGGCAGATAGCTTGCCGGATGCGTGGCAAGGCAAAAATATCACGCTGACGGGTGTGGTGGCGGAGTTGCCGCGCTTGCACGACAAAGGGCAGCGCTTTGCCTTTGCAGTGGAGAGTGTGCAAACCCCTGATGCCCATGTGCCACAACGCATTCAGCTCGCCACCTATATCAATGAAAAAGAAACACCGCTTGAGTTACATGCGGGCGAACGCTGGCAGCTCACAGTACGATTGAAGCAAATTCACGGCACCTCCAATCCGAATGGGTTTGATTTTGAGGTGTGGGCGTTAGAACGCAATTTGCGCGCATCAGGCTATGTGGTCCGCAAGGACAGCCCCAATGTGTTGCTCGGGCAGGACACAACACCTGCGTATTTTATTGAGCAGACGCGCGAATCCATCCGCAGCCACTTTCAAAAAACATTAGGCGATGCGCCCTACACAGGCATTTTGGTCGCGCTGGCGATTGGCGACCAAGCCAGCATTTCAGCCGATGAGTGGACGCTTTTCACGCACACGGGCGTGAACCATTTGATGAGCATTTCTGGCTTACACATCACCATGCTGTCGGGATTATTTTTTGCGCTTACCTATTGGCTGTGGCGGCGCAACATCGCCTTGACGCTACGCTTTCCCGCCCGCAAAGCCGCCACCATCGTGGGTTTGCTGGCCGCACTGGCTTACACACTGCTATCTGGATTTGAAATCCCCGCGCAACGCACTTTATATATGCTGGCAACTTTTGCAGGCATGCTGCTGTGGTCGCGCAACATCGCCTTGAGCCAACTCCTCGCGGCGGCTTTGCTGGTGGTGCTGATTGCTGATCCTTGGGCGATTTTGGCTCCCGGATTCTGGCTCTCGTTTGGCGCAGTGGCGCTTATTTTTTACGTCACGGGCAATCGAATCGGTCGCGTGCATTGGCTGATGGAATACGGAAAAGTGCAATGGGCGATGACTATCGGCCTCATCCCTCCCCTGTTAGTGATGTTCCAACAACTCTCGCTGGTGTCGCCTCTTGCCAATGCCTTCGCCATTCCTTTGGTGAGCTTCGTCGTCGTACCGCTCACCTTGTTGGGTACTTTGCCCCCCTTCGAGTGGATGCTTTATCTCGCGCATGAAGTCATGGTTTTATGTATTTGGTTGCTACACGCATTGGATAGCCTACCGATAGCCGTGTGGACACAACACAGCCCCCCTATCTGGAGCGTAGGTGTAGGCGTGATGGGCGCCTTGTTAATACTTGCCCCTCACGGATTCCCCTTACGCTGGATAGGCCTCATATTGATGTTGCCGATGTTTCTAATTAAACCGCCCGTGCTTGAAATGGCCAGTGCTCGCATTGTGGTGTTCGATGTAGGACAGGGACTTGCAGTATCCATTCAAACCCAAAACCATACGATGCTGTACGACACAGGCCCCGATTATGCGGGGGATGCGGACAGTGGCAATCGAATTCTCGTCCCGGCTTTGCGCGCAATGGGAGTCAGTCGATTAGATAGGCTGATATTGAGCCATGACGACATTGATCATGTGGGCGGCACACGCTCGGTGATGGCGGTCATTCCCGTCGATGTGGTGACCACTTCACTAGCGGGTGACCATGAACTATTACGCGATGCGAAACGTTTTGAAAGATGTGCGGATGGGCAACAGTGGGATTGGGATGGCGTGCATTTTGAGGTGCTGCATCCCGCCATAGATTCCACCGCGATCAAGCTACGCGATAACGATCAAAGTTGTGTGTTGCGCATCAGCGTAGGCACGCAGCATATTTTGCTGGCGGGGGATATTGAGCAAGCAGCCGAAGAGCGCTTGTTGCAGCTGCACACGGACAAGCTACTGACCACCCTGTTAGTTGCGCCGCATCATGGCAGCAAAAGCTCATCTTCTGAAAGTTTTATTGCGGCAACCTCACCTGAATACGTCATTTTCACCGCAGGTTATCGCAGCCGTTTCAACCACCCCGCCCCTGAAGTCGTACAACGCTACACCGACAGCAACACACAACAATTGCGCAGCGATGCAGCGGGCGCGGTCATCATCAATGCAAGCGCAGCGGGTATTCAACTCGAAAACTTCCGCAAAACTCACTCGCACTATTGGACACATCAAACGCCCATTGAAGCCAGTTTCATACCCTAAAAATGCGCGTTTGAAATGCAAAACGGACACTGGGTTGCAGTGTCCGTTTTTTACGCCCCTAGAAAACTAAAGCGCTGCGTCATCCGTCTCGCCCGTGCGGATGCGAATCACTTGCTCGACCGACGATACAAAAATTTTACCGTCGCCAATTTTGCCTGTGTTGGCCGCTTTGATAATCGCATCCACAGCTGTTTCTAACATGGCCGAACTCACCACAATTTCGACTTTAATTTTGGGCAAAAAATCAACCACGTATTCCGCGCCGCGATACAACTCGGTGTGTCCTTTTTGGCGACCGAATCCTTTTACTTCTGTCACAGTCAGACCGCTCACACCCAAATCAGATAAGGCTTCACGCACTTCATCGAGCTTGAATGGTTTGATGATGGCTTCAATTTTTTTCATAGTCCCTCCCCTTAAATAATGTGATGAGTATAGCTAAAAATCTGCTTGATACCGAGCCGTAATCGGATAGCGCCAATCCTTTCCGAAACTACGATCCGTAATACGCACGCCCACCGGTGATTGACGGCGCTTGTATTCATTGATGCGAATGAGTTTGACTACGCGATTCACGTCCGCCTCGGAGTAACCGAGCGCCACGATTTGCGCGATGTTCATGTTTTCTTCAACGTAGCTGGCCATGATGGCATCTAATACGTCATACGGCGGCAAGCTATCTTGATCCGTTTGGTCGGGTCGCAATTCGGCACTAGGGGGGCGTGTGATGATGCGCTCTGGGATCACCCGCCCCAATGTGTTGCGATAGTTAGATAGCTTGTACACCCACGTTTTGCTGACATCTTTAAGCACCGCAAAGCCGCCTGCCATGTCGCCATACAACGTGCAGTAGCCCACCGTCATTTCAGACTTATTACCCGTGGTGAGCACCAGTGAACCACTCTTATTCGACAGCGCCATGAGTAAGGTGCCACGAATACGCGCCTGCAAATTTTCTTCGGTGGTGTCGGCAGGCAGACCTTTGAAAAGCGGGGATAGTGTGCTTTGAAAAGATTCAAAAGTAGGTTCGATACTTAACTCTTCGTAAGACACACCTAAAATTTTGACCATCTCACGTGAGTCATCAATGCTGATTTGAGCGGTGTAAGGCGAAGGCATCATCACCGCGCGCACCTTGTCGGCACCCAGTGCATCAACCGCAATGGCTAGTGTCAGCGCAGAATCAATGCCGCCCGACAGTCCCAATAACACACCAGGAAATCGATTTTTCTGAATGTAGTCACGCACGCCAACACAGAGGGCACGATAAATACTCGCCGCCTCTGTTCCTGGTTTTTCTTGCACACCTCCAATAATGCCGGTGGCATTCAACTCGACGATGCCCAGCACTTCGTCAAACGCGGCAAACTGATGGGTGAGTTCAGCTCCCGCATTCATGGCAAACGACCCCCCATCAAAAACCAACTCATCTTGCCCACCCACTAGATTAGCGTAGATAACCGACAGCCCTGTTTCAGCAATGCGTTCGCGTAATACTTCATGGCGGGTAGTTTGTTTGTCGAGGTGATAGGGTGAGGCATTCAAGGCCAACAACACCGTTGCACCTGCTTCTTTCGCACACATTGCCGCAGGTGCTTCCCACACATCAGCACAAATGTTGAGGCCAAACTGGATGCCCTCTTGCTCAAACACACACGCTTGATCGCCCGCTTCAAAGTAGCGCTTTTCGTCGAACACACTGTGATTGGGTAACTCCATCTTGCAATAGGTATCGACAATTTCTCCGTCACGCAATATTGACGCGGCGTTGTAGTGCTTGCCATGTACTTGATGCGGATGCCCCACAATCAAGGTGATGCCTTGCACTTGTTGCGCCAATTGCTGCAAGGCTTCATCACACGCCAAATAAAATCCATCACGCAACAGCAAATCTTCTGGTGGATAGCCGCACAGACTCATTTCGGGCGTGAGCAAAATCGTCGCGCCTTGTGCCTTCCCGCGTTGTGCGTACTCGAAAATTTTAGCGGCATTACCCACCAAATCTCCCAACACGCAATTCATCTGTGCAATGGCTATCTTCATCGGATACCTTTAATTAGCTTGTGAAATAGCCAGCATGCCAAGCCCAAGCCAGCGCACCCAAGAGTGCCACTGCCAATATCACGTAGGGCCACACGGATTTTTTCTCGGCATAGGGATCGACCAAAGAACGATGCGCACCCGCAGGCAACAGCGGCATTGAAGTGAGCGAGGTGCCAAATGGGATATTGATGAGTGCGCGCGCATTGATGGCCCAACCACAAGCATCCAAAATCGGTCCCAAGTTACGGCGTTTTAATTTGAACCATGCCAGCACCATTGAGGGCAGTGAAATAGACAACATTAAACCGATTACGGCTAGTGGAATTTGCCACAATTCCAAACTCAAAATCCCGCCCACCACCGAGGCCAAAATACCGCCAATCGCACCAATCGCTAAACCGATAGCCGCAAAAATACCTGCGAACTTACCCACATCAAACGGCGGTTTCACAGGCGTTGCAGCACTCGGTGCAGGGGCGGCCGCTACCACGCCTGGTGCGGCAGAAACCGCCGTCACCATTTTAGATTCAACCGCATTCGCTTTGCTAGTCGCGAGCTTTTGCATTTGCTCACCAATCATCTTGGATAACTTTTTGTAAGGCGACCAAAATGCTTGGCGAATACTAATTGGATGATCAGAGATGCGCACAATGGTGGCGTTCCAATCTTGCCCTTTGCGGTCATAAAACACACCGTGACGCCCCACCATCAAGAAGTCAGAGTCGCCTGCTGTGAACGCAGCAGCGATGTTCATTTTTTCTGCGCCCCCATTGCGTACCAATTCGCAGTAAGCCAAGCACACACCGCTTGAATTTGCATAAGCTGCATGTGCGTTCACATCCTCAACCTTGATGCATAAATCACAGCTGCGCCCATCTAAATACAGCGTGCCCATTTGAAATATCGCTTTATCTTTACCTGAATAAAAAGCGCGGAAAGAAACAAAGTTGTGCGTCAAATGGAACAAGTCACGTTGGTAGCGAATCAAGCGCTCGACCGCATGAATGGATTTAATTTCTGATTCAACCGCTTTGTCTTGCGCGATTAAGGTATTAATTTCATTACGATGCGTGCTCAACAAAATTTCACGTACGCGCGCAAAACCTAATGCGCCCACTTGCGTGGCTGGCTTGTCACTTTGCCACGCCGTGAATGCATCAAACTTGGCACATAAACCCGCCCACTCATTGGCAGTGATACTTTGTTTATCGCCTAACAAAGGTTTCACCACTTGTTTGCGCAATGCGGCCAGCTGGCTACTCCAGGCTGGATTCACACCGCTCTCCAATGGCAGCGCTTTGTTTGCAGCGATGGTCGCCAACGGAAAACTGGCTACATCTGTGTGTTGCACCGTCAGACTTTTTGCGGAAAGTTGTTGGTAATCGTCCGCGCTGCGACTCAACGGCTCTGCTGCACGTGAGTCATAAGCGGCCAATCCGCAACGGGTGAAATAGTCATTCACTTTATCTTTAACCGCTTGCAGGGCTTCTGAAGCCGCTTGGCTGTCGGCCCCCATGGGCAATATCGCCGCATCCGCTTCGCCATGTGCGTACCAATCTACATAGGCTTGCGCGTCTACGAAAAACTGGTCTGCGATGTCTTGGTTAATTCCTTGTCCGCCGCTCATATCCGGCACCGTACCATTGCTGGTTGCGATGTCAGTCACCGTCGCACGCAAACCTTCATGCGTAATTTGTGCGGCGCAAACCACGCCATCACCATTGAACTGTAAGCCGGCGACAAATTTTTCAATGTCAGCCATGTCGCTTAATGAAATAAAGCTCGCGACTGGCTTGCCCAGACTCTTCAAAATATGACGTGCTGAAGCCAGCACTAATTTTCCTTCTGGCGTGCTATCCACAATGTCGGATAACACTAATTGATCGTTGCCCTTAATCAGTAAATCAGCATCTTTTAATAACGCACCTGCCCAGCTAATTGCAGCGAGTACTTCATTCGCACGCACCTGTCCATCACCATCAGAGTCAATCATATCCAAGGTACGGCTATCAAATTCGATACCACGTGTGGGACAACTTAAAGCCACCCATAGTTTTTGATTCAATGTATTCAGCGCCAATAAATCGGCACCATTATCCAATTGCACTTGATCAAAACCACCTGCTCGAAAAAACTTCCATGTATGTGAGGAACTCATTTTTGACTTCTCCTAATCGTTACTTTTCAACTAGCCATTTCTTAAAGGCGCACATCATATCAACGTTTGTCCATGCAATAAAAAAGGCGGGAAAAATCCCCGCCTTTTTTAATACTGCAACCCGTTAAAAATTACTTAACCAGTACTTTTTTTGCTTCTGTAATAACCGACTTAACTTCTACACGACGGTTAAGCGAACGACCTGCATCAGTCTTGTTGTCGCCAACTGGGTTAGCAGAACCTGCGCCTTTTGTTGTTACACGATTAGCCGCAACACCTTTGCTCACCAAGTAAGCTTTAACAGCGGCTGCACGTGCGGCAGATAGCTTCACGTTTTTAGCTGCATTGCCACGGTCATCGGTGTAACCAATAACATTCAAAGTTGCGCCCTTATTTTCTTGCGTGAATTGAACAATCTCATCCAATTGACCATTTGCAGAAGGGTTCAGCTTGGAAGAACCGCTAGCAAAACTTGCACCTTCCAAAGTCACTGGCTTATCAGTCAACAATGTTTTGTAAGCAGGTTGTGCTTTCACGGCAGCCGCATCAGCAGCAGCCTTGTCAGCCGCAGCTTTAGCATCAGCAGCGGCTTTGTCCGCAGCCGCTTTTGCAGCAGCAGCACGACCTGCGGCAGTGTTGTCCGCAGCCGCTTTTGCAGCAGC
>JABFSI010000077.1 GCA_013140695.1 Sideroxydans sp.
ACATAACGCCCACCCAATTTATCGCCCAGACATAGACGGTCTTCGCGCAATTGCAATTCTTTCCGTTGTAATTTTTCATGCCTTCCCTGCGCGACTCACAGGTGGATTTGTCGGCGTTGATATCTTTTTTGTCATCTCGGGTTTTCTAATCTCCAGCATCATCTTCCGCAGTATGCAGCGCGGTGATTTTAGTTTCAGCGAATTCTTCGCACATCGCATAAAACGCATTTTCCCAGCGCTCATTTTGGTGTTGATAGCGTGTTTTATCTTTGGCTGGTTCGCCCTACTGCCAGATGAATTCAAACAATTGGGTAAGCACATCGCCGCAGGTTCAGGCTTTGTGCAAAATGTCGTGTTGTGGAAAGAGGCGGGCTATTTCGACACCACTTCTGAACTGAAGCCACTGATGCATCTGTGGTCGCTGGCCATCGAGGAACAATTTTATCTGCTTTATCCCTTGCTCATATGGGGGGCATGGCGCATGGGTTTGAACGTACTTACTATCGTTGTTCTGATTGGGTTGACATCTTTATTGCTCAACATCCACTGGGTTGAAAAGGACGCGATCAAAACCTTCTTTCTGCCGCAAACTCGTTTCTGGGAATTGCTAGCTGGTGCGCTGTTGGCATATTTGCAATTGTTTAAACGTGTTCAGTTTGCAGAAGCACTGCGGGGGGTGCTGTTTCATCCGGCGATTTTTTCGCATCCACCCATCGCAACCAAACGTAAAGTGTGGACGAACAATGTATTGGCTTTCATTGGCATCACGCTGATTGTGCTGGCCGTATTTGGCTTGAATAAGGAAAAGTTATTTCCCGGCTGGTGGGCGCTGTTGCCTGTGCTGGGTGCGGCTATGCTGATTCTCTCTGGGCCTGACACGTGGGTGAATCGTGCGGTACTTGCAAATAAAGTCATGGTTTTCATCGGCCTAATCAGTTATCCACTCTACTTGTGGCACTGGCCACTGCTGTCATTCGCACACATCATTGAATCCGGCACGCCTTCTCGCGAAATTCGGATTGGCATTGTCCTATTGAGCATATTGCTCGCGTGGCTGACATACCGCTTCTTCGAAAAACCAATCCGCTTTGGCAAGAATACATGGATAAAAACGGCAACGCTGACTGTGCTAATGGCGGTGGTGGGATTTGTGGGATTCAATACATTTCAGCGGGATGGGTTGCGGTTTAGAAGCATGGTTAAGGATTCTTTAAAAATAAATGCTCAGTTTGAAGGGGCACTATGGAAATATACAAAGAATGAAATTTGCTTAAAGAATTACCCGTTCGCAGATTCAGAAAATTTCCAGTGGTGGTTCTGCATGCAGAGCAAAGAAGCCTCACCAACGGTACTACTTCTTGGAAATAGTTTTTCAAATCAACTTTATCCTGGATTGGTATTAAACGAAGAATTAAGACACCATGTGGTTCTCTCGATTGGAACATGTGATCCTGCTTTTCAAACAGATACGAATCCAAAATTTCCTTGCTTTGGTGATAGGCAAGAAAGGCAACGAGAATTTATCAATAAAATTATTGCTACTGACAAGGAGTTGAAATATGTCATATTGGCAGGACTCCAACGCAACGCTGATGAAAAGTATATTTTGGCATTGAATAATCGAATTAAATATATTCAAGCTAGAGGGAAAAAAGTGATTTTGTTTAATCCTCACATTCAACCTGGCTTTGAACCAAAAGCATGCTTTTCTAGGCCTTTTGCAAAACCGAAAGATTGCAGTTTTTTAAAGCAAAATCGAGACGAGTTGGATTCAAATTTTCACCTGCTAACTAAAAGGCTAAACGAGATTAATTCTGGAATTCTTTTCTTTGATCAAAACGATATTTACTGTACGAATTCGACTTGTTCATACATAAAAGATGGTTTGCCACTTTTCCGAGATGCCGGTCACATATCAGAATTTGCTTCTATTGAAGTAGGGAACAGATTCGTTGATTGGTTAAAACTTAATGAGCCAAACTTCTTGGTTCATTAAAGTCTGCGTACACAAGAGTTGGCACTCGCCAGTGGCGGTCGATGAATCCATACCCGTCTATATAGAGCAAGCCTTTCGGTGTTGTCTCAACTACGGAATTTTAGCCAAAGGCTTCGCTTATGCCGCTTTCGGCCAACGCCGCAAGACACTGCGCAACACGCTTAAAGCATTTCTAACCGAAGCCGAGTTTGCACAACTCGGGATTGACTCGCAGTTGCGCGCGGAGAATCTGGGCGTGGCGGAATTCGCGCGCATCGCCCAGCATTGCGACAATAAATAATCCAATCATGTCATCGGTTGCCGAATGATGGTTTTCCATTTTTCTGGGGCGGCCTTGCGTAGATCGCTTAAGTAAATCTCGTGGTGTTTGCCGCGTCGCTGGCTACCGCTGGTTTCGATAAATTGATGCACTCGTTCGATATTTGGCCCTTCTTCGCTGAACGGACCGATGTGCATAAGTTGCGCACACACGCCCTCGTCGAATTTCTCGAAACGTAGCTTGTGCAGTGCGACGGGGTCTTTCCTCTTTTTTACGTCCGCCATCGCTGCCTCCACCATTTCCTTGGTGATGAAGTCGGGTTGCGCGACCAACACCGTCCATAACCAGTTCGATTTATCTCCCTGCGAGAACGCGCTCATATCTTCTGCCCACCACAGCGCCTCCAGCGGCATCACGCCGTAGTCAGTCGCCAGCTCACCCTTCTTCACCATGAATTTGAGCGTGTAAGCGACCGAGTACACCGCCGAGATGGCATCGGCAAATTCCTGCGAGTTGTTCGGATCGCCTTTGCCGTCCACCATCAAGTAATGCATCGGCGGCACGACGACTTGCGCCACAGCTTTAGTGGAAGGTTGATACAAAGGCTTCAGGGCTTTTTTGAGGTCGATTTTTTCCATGTTCTTCTCCTTACACCAATGGCAGATATATATCCGTCAGCAAGTCTGCGGGGGCGGTGTCCAACGGCGTATCGAGATATTCCTCGAACGGTGGTGCATCACGCAATTCGCGTCCCGATTGCAGCAGCCAAGTTCCAAATAGCCATTCGTAAGCCGCAGACAAGGCATCGTAAGAGCCACGATGTCGCAACACGGCATATCTGCCTCCTGCAATCGTAACGCGCTCAATTGGCGGCTCTAACGCGCACGCTTTGCTAATTGAGAAGCAGGCCCGAGAACGTAATTGATCTTCAGCCACCGTCGCTGGGTCATCGTAGTAAAGGGCAATCATGCGGCTGTCTGGTGTAATCAAATTACGCGATTCCAGCCAACTGCCCAGTTGGCCAAATGCTTGGCTGATCTGCAAATAGGAGCCGCTATGTTTAATACTGACCACTTCTAAATCAGGAAGGTTTTGATAGGTGATGTTGTACATGGCTAAACTCCTTTCAAGACTGTTGGATTGGTATTGAGCATGACTTCCCTGCGTGCGATACCGCGCTGGCGGCATGCCGTAAGTTGCGGAGAAAACGCGCGTGAATGATTGAACATTTTTATAACCTGCTTGCCGTGAAATATCTTCAACGGGCATTGCTGACTGCGCCAATTGACTAGCGGCTCGATGTAGAGGCAATCTGCGCACCGTAGTAATGACGGTCTCACCGCGCACCGCCCGATAGATACGATGAAAATGGTATGGCGACAGATAAGCGACTTCGGCCAGCCTGTTCAGGTCTAATTCATCATCTAGATGCGCGTAAATGTAGGCCGTCACCCGCGCCAGTCGCTCGTCGTAGTTGATGTATTTCGCGGAAGTATCCATAAAGAAAAATTCGTTTTTGATGTGTTGTGTCGTATTTAATCATGCCTCGATTTAACAAATCTTGCGCAGATATTCTGGACTGCCAATCACTTGAGCCGACGCGGCCCACAAGGCTTTCGGGTAGAATCACGCCCTATCGAATCAACGTGTAACAACATCCATCATGGCCGACATTCCTCCCATCGTTCTCACCTTTGCCGCTACTGACCCCAGCTGTGGGGCAGGCATGCAAGCCGACATTCTCACCATCGCCAGCATGGGTTGCCATCCACTATCGGTTATCACGGCCATCACGGTGCAGGATTCCAGCGGAGTAGACGACATTCAGGCGATTGATTCAGATTGGGTGGTTGACCAAGCGCGCACGGTGTTGGAAGACATGCCAGTGGCGGCCTTCAAAATTGGCTTGCTGGGCAGCATTGAAAATATCGCGGCCATCGCTGAAGTTATTTCCGATTATCCCGACATCCCTCTGGTATTCGACCCCGTGTTGGCTTCGGGTCGCGGCGATGAATTAGCGAACGAGGACATGCTGGATGCGATGCGCGAATTGTTGTTGCCGCAGACCACCATCCTCACGCCGAATAGCATGGAAGCGCGCCGTTTGATTATTGATGAAGACAACGAGGCGGATGACCCTAATTTGGCGGAAAGCGCAAAGCGCATTTTGT
>JABFSI010000036.1 GCA_013140695.1 Sideroxydans sp.
GCTATTTAATGGAGTGCCTGCGCCCTCGAATTGCCATTCCACATCCCGATGTTGATGACGTTGTTTGATGCTGACCCACCAAGTAATCAGTGGTATTTGAATCTCTTCAGCCGCTTCACTTGGCGCTTTTAATTTGGCCAGCAGCAGTTCAATACGTTGGGTGAGTACAGGCAGTTGATTTTGCAGGATGGGCTGCGCTTTGGCGGGGTCGTGTTGCGCGACGGAGGTGAGCGCGAACAAGGATTGCAGCATATTTTTAAGGTCGTGCGTGATGCGTGCACCCGCTTCGTGGATGGTTTGTTGGCGTGTCATTTCACGCAGTTGTTGCTCGCGCCGTTTAGCTTGATAGAAGTGCCCCAGCACATGTACCAGCAGGCGCATGTGCATGAGGACGGCGGGCGAAATGGCTTGCTGGGTAAATAAGGTGAGGGTGAGGTCGTCGTCGTCCAATTGCACGCGATACTCACCCGCCACACCCAACGTGCCGTGACCTTCATCGGCCTGCCACGCGATGCCTGCCAGCCACGGCATTTTGCTAAGGTGCTGCATGGCGCGGTGCAAGAAGGGGGCGGGGTCGTGTTCTTGCTGCGCGGTAAGCGAAATTTGCTTGAGCCATTCTTCCAACGGCGTGCCGATGGACAGCACGTAGCGCGAAAAGCCGGTGCGCAAGCCCGAGAAACCCATATGTGGATTCCACAACACGCCCAATACAAATAGCGCAATGGCCAACACAAACACGCTACGCAACACCGCTTCAAAATATCCTACATGCGCCAGCGTCATAAATGCCAAGCTGCCCAATATCAACAAGGCAATCAGCATGAACAGCAGCACCACATACACAAAGTCCACCGCCTGTTCGCTGTCGATGTGTTCGCGTTCGACGGGAATGAAGGCCAGCACAATGAGCAAGACAGGTAGGCCAATGTCCAGCAGCACACGCGCTGTCGTATCAAATCCCTGCAACTTAAATAATTCAGGCGTGATGTACAGCAACAGCACGGCAAGTAAATAAGTCATCACCCACAAATGGCTAATGCGTTGCCAGCGCGGATAAAACGCAAACACGCGCCCGCCGACCAAGGCAAATAAGCCACTCACCCAAAATGCCAGCACCCACCAGTTCAACCACAACAGCGCCGTGAGACAAATCGCAATAATGCTGACGGAGCTGATCCAGCTTAACTTCACCTCGCGATTCCACAGCGGCTGCCACATCAGGAATAGCCCCAAGTGCGCCAACAACAAAGGCTTCGCCCACGAATTGTCGATGCCCAGCCATAAGGCCACTTGCAACAACAACAACATAACAAAGGACACCCAGCGCCCCGAGCGCGCCCATTGCGTGAAATTGAGTGTCAGCATTCCGTCATTTCCTCGTCAGCCTTACGTCAGTCGGTGATGTATGTCGCACTTAAGTCGCGCCACTTTCCGCACAAAATTTCGCGCGAAAATAAATAATTTTATATTAAAACAACAGTTTAACTTTTTATCATGCCCTGCAAATAACTGGCTGGCACGGGTATTGCGTATACAACCGCGTAAGACTTGATTAGCAACACCTTAAAAGAAAACCAACCTCCGAAGGAGAATCACATGAAACGCAATCAATCCGGCTTTACTTTAATTGAAATCGCCATTGTCTTGGTGATTATCGGCCTGCTGCTAGGCGGCGTAATGAAAGGGCAAGAACTAATCAATAGCGCGAAGGTTAAGAACTTCGGAATGGATTTTAAGAACATCCCCATCTACATTTACGGCTATCAGGACAAGTTCCGTGCGTTGCCCGGCGACGACTTGGCTGCCGCCAGCCATGTCACCTCCGACGGCATAACCATCCCTAACGGTAACGGTAACGGCGTAATGGCTGGAAACTGGGACACTGTAACGGCTGCTGATGAAACTGTATTATTTTGGCAGCACGTAAGATTGGCGGGATTGGCTACGGGATCTACTACGATTCCAGCAACATTAACAAGAACCGATCCATACTTCCCTACGAACGCGATTGGCGGCCGTATCGGGATTGAAAGTGGAAGTGCCCACCCACCAATCGACAAACTCAAGGGTAGTTACTACCTCTGTTCTGAAGGCATTCTCGGAAAGTTCGTTACCCAGCTTGATCTTCAAATGGATAATGGGGCACCAGATACTGGCGCAATGATGGCGTACGCCTACACACCACCCGCGACACCCCGTGCCGCAAACACGACTGGGCCTGCTGCTGCAACTTCTATTGAGCCGACCTCTACTTACACTGTCTGTTTAGGGATTTAATAAATCATTAAGGTTCATCTCTTCAAAACCCGCTTCGGCGGGTTTTTTATTGACTCGAATTAAGTGGCAACATGCCTGTAGGAAATAGTAGGGGCTGACTGCCTAAGCAACGCAATTAACCAATTGAAAGTAAGCGATTTTGCAGCCCCCTATTCGCCTCGAAGCGGTTTTTGTACCTTATAAGTATCGGGCGATTTTTTTATTGGAAGCCCCATCGCCCGATGAATCGGGCTCCCACAGAAGCCTAGCTACTTCAAAGCTGCGTAGCAGTTTTACCCTTCCAAGGGAACAAGCAGGTTGATGGGATACACGCGATTTTGTAGGAGGCCGACTTGTCGGGCGATAGCCCTTCTCCCATTCCATTGCGTACACCCCAGAGCCATCGCCCGATGAATCAGGCTCCCACAGAAGCCTAGCTACTTCAAAGCTGCGAGCAGTTTTAACCTTCCAAGGGAACAAGCAGGTTGATGGGATACACGCGATTTTGTAGGAGGCCGACTTGTCGGGCGATAGCCCCTCTCCCATTCCATTCCATTGCGTACATCCCAGAGCCATCGCCCGATGAATCGGGCTCCTACAGAAGCCTAGCTACTTCAAAATTAGGCAGGAGGGAATCAGCCTTCGCGCAGGCGTTTTTCTGCGGCTTCTAGCATGAGGGGTTGGCCTAGCAGCATGAGGACATCGCCACTACGCAGGAGCATGTCGCTGGCAGGTTGGTTGCTGACGGTGTTGTGGCGGCGGATGCCGTTCACTTCGACATTGAGGTCGTGCAGTTTAAGTTCGCCCAGATGTTTGCCTACTGCGGCATGGCTTGCGTTGAGCAGTACGTGGTGGAATCGTGGTTGAAAGCTTTCGGTTTCTTCGCCCACGTCGGGTTGGGCTGATTTGAGATAGCCGCTGAACATGCTGTAGCGTTTGGCGCGCGTTTCTTGTACGCGACGCACGACGCGACTTAAGGGTACGCCCGCCATCAGCAGGGCTTGTGAGGCGAGCATGACGCTGCCTTCCAATACTTCAGCGACGACTTCGGTGGCGCCCGCTTTTTTCAGTGCTTCGACGTTGCTGTCGTCAGCCGTGCGCACGATGACAGGTAAGTCAGGACGGGCCTTGGCAACGTGGTGCAATATCTTGAGCGCGGAGTGTTTGTCGTCGTAAGTGATCACCAAGGTTTTAGCGCGCATGAGGCCCGCCGCTTGTAGCACTTCGTGTTTGGCTGCGTCGCCGTAGACCACGCGCGCGCCCGTAGCGCTGGATTCTTGTACCCGGCGTGAGTCTAAATCCAAGGCAATAAAGGTGATGCCTTCTTGCGTTAAAAATTGCCCCAAGGCTTGCCCGCTGCGCCCATAACCGCACACGATGATGTGCTGTTTAACGGCCATGCTTTTGACGGCAATTTGATGCATTTGCATAGCGCGATTCACCCATTCGGCTGGAGATAGGCGACGCACAATAAGCTCGGAATACTGAATGAGGAAAGGCGCAATGAGCATGGAGATGAGCATGGCGGCGAGTACATTTTGCATGACGTCGGCCGGCAATAAATTAACGCCGCCCGCCAAGGTGAGCAACACGAAACCAAATTCGCCGGCTTGCGCCAGCCCCAAGCCAGTGCGCAGTGCGGTTGCCCAATCGCCCGTGAAAGTGCGCGCTAACAGCGTCACGGCGACGGCCTTAAACGGCAGCAAAACTAACAGGAGCAGGAGTATCCAGCCCCAGCCGGCGGCGACGGCGCGTAAATCAAGCAACATGCCGATGGTGACGAAAAAGAGTCCGAGGAGTACGTCTCGGAAAGGTTTGATGTCGTCTTCCACTTGGTAGCGGTATTCGGTTTCGGAGATGAGCATGCCCGCTACAAATGCGCCCAGAGCCAAGGAAAGGCCGCTCATTTCGGTGAGCCAGGCCATACCAAGGGTGAACAGCAACACGTTGAGCATGAATAGCTCGGAAGACTTTTGTTGGGCGACCAGATGAAACCACGGGCGTAATAGTTTTTGCCCAAAGATGAGCAGTGCGGACAACACCAGCGCGGCTTTCAGCATGGCAATGGCAATGGTGCTGCCGAGGTCACCACCGCTTTGTGCTAAGGCGGGAATGACGATGATGAGCGGTACGACCGCCAAATCTTGAAACAGCAACACGCCCATGATTTTTTGACCGTGCGGCGTGTTGAGTTCGGCGCGTTCCACTAACATTTTGCTGACGATGGCGGTGGAAGACATGGCCAAGATGCCGCCCAAAGCCAAGCCTGCGCGCCAATCCATACCAAACGCCAAGCACGCCAACATCACCATGCCTAGGGTAATGACGACTTGCGCGGTGCCTAATCCAAACACCAGTTTGTGCATGGCGCGTAACTTGGACAGGCTAAACTCAAGACCGATGCTGAACATCAGAAACACCACGCCAAATTCGGCGAGGTGACGTGTTTCAGGCGCATCGGGAATCCATCCCAGTGCATGCGGCCCAATGAAAATGCCGACAATGAGATAGCCCAGCATGGCAGGCAAATGCAATAAGCGAAACAAGACCACTACGCCCACGGCGGCAGCCAATAAAATGAGTAACAGGTGAAGTGAGCTATCCATAGCCTGATGATGCCTCAAGTTTTGCGAGTTGCAAAATCGTTCCGCACACAAAGCCCACTGCTATAATTTGTCACATGCATAAACCTCTTACCGCCGCCCCCCACGCACTCGACCTAGCCCGTCAAGTTTTAATTATCGAAGCCGCCGCCGTGCAAGCACTGGTTGAGCGAATTGATACGCATTTTCTCAACGCGCTCAATCTCATTTTGGCCTGTGAAGGGCGCGTGATTGTGAGTGGCATGGGCAAGTCAGGGCATATCGCACGCAAAATTGCGGCAACACTTTCCAGCACAGGAACGCCCGCTTATTTTGTGCATCCGGGTGAAGCCAGTCACGGCGACCTGGGCATGGTGACGGCACAAGATGTGTTTATCGGCATTTCGTATTCTGGCGAAAGCCAAGAATTGCTCACCATTGTTCCCGTGCTAAAACGCCAAGGAGCGAAGCTCATCACCATTACAGGCAAACCTGAATCAAGTTTGGCATGCGAGGCGGATGTGCATCTCAACGGCGCGGTCGCGCAAGAGGCTTGCCCTATGGGGTTAGCGCCCACTGCCAGCACCACGGCTGCGTTAGCGCTAGGCGATGCATTGGCGGTGGCGTTGTTGGATGCGAAAGGATTTGGTGAGGCCGACTTTGCGCGCTCGCACCCTGGCGGCAGTTTGGGACGGCGCTTGCTCACGCATGTGCGCGACATCATGCATACGAATGCGAGCGTACCGAGCGTTTCCGAAAATGCGACGCTGGCCGATGCGGTGTTGGAAATTTCACGCAAGGGACTAGGCATGACCGCGATTGTGGATAGCGCTCATCATTTGTTGGGTATTTACACCGACGGCGATTTGCGTCGCACGTTGGAAAAGAAAGTGGACTTCAGCACCACGCCCGTCGCCAGTGTGATGTCGAAAACACCGCGTAGCATTGATCCCGATGCCTTGGCGGTAGAAGCCGTGCAGTTGATGGAGCAATACAACATCAATCAATTACTGGTCGTGGATAGCGCGAAAAAAGTGGTGGGCGCGCTCAATATGCATGATCTGCTTAAAGCGAAAGTGATCTAAATGCCTCTGCATGCTCGCATCAAACCCTTGCGCCTAATGGCTTTCGACGTGGATGGCATTCTCACCGACGGCGGCTTGTTTTTGTCCGATTCGGGCGAAGAATTCAAACGCTTCAATTCTCTCGACGGGCATGGGCTGAAGATGCTCAAAGCCTCGGGCGTGGAATTGGCCATCATCACGGGGCGCAAATCCAAGTGCGTTGAATTGCGCGCAAAAAATCTCGGCATCGCGCATTTGTATCAAGGTGTAGATGACAAGTGGGCGGCCATGCAATCACTGCTCGACACCTTAAAAATTACGCCCCAACTCGCTGGATTTATGGGCGATGACGTAATTGATTTGCCGGTGATGCGCCGCGTCGGACTTGCCATCAGCGTGCCCGCCGCACCGCAAGTAGTGCAAGACCATGCGCATTACGTAAGCCAACGCAACGGTGGCTATGGTGCGGTGCGCGAAGCGTGCGAACTCATCATGGCGGCACAAGGCACGTTGGATACGCAACTCGCGCCCTATCTCAACTAAGTCCGATTAAAAACGCGCTCATGGCTTTTCAACCACTCACCTACAAACTCCGCGCATGGTTGCCGCTGCTGCCTTTGCTCGCTTTATTAGCGGGAAGCTATTGGTTGAGCATTCAAGTGCAGCCTTTGCCCGAAGTCGATAGAACCGCGCGTCACGAGGTGGATTTTACGGTGGATCAACTGTCTTCTACCGTGCTGGATGCACAGGGCATGCCGCGTTATGTGTTATCCGCGCAAAAACTGTGGCATTTCCCCGATGATGACACTACGCATTTGCAGTTGCCGCAATTCACCCAATTCAGCGACAGCGCTCCCCCGCTGTACGTCTCTTCAAAAACAGGCGAGCTTACACATAAAGGCGAGCAAGTTAGGTTGATAGACGAAGTGCGTTTGTTGCGCGAGGGTAATACCACATTAAAAGCAATACGCCTTGAAACCGATTTGCTACATATCGTTCCTGCGCGCGACTGGATAGATACGCCTAGCGCGATTACTTTTTATAACGGCAAAGATGTCGTCACTGCCGTAGGCATGGAGCTCGACAATCGCGCGCGCACGCTCTCTTTGCTGTCTAACATTAAGGCTACCCATGACCCCATTCAATAAATATGCTGTGCTTTTGAGCAGCGCCTTATTGCTGTGTAATAGCGCCCAAGCCGAACGCGCTGACAGTGAAAAACCGCTGCATTTGGAAGCCGACCGCATGAAGCTAGATGATGCGAAACACATCAATTTGTTTGAAGGTCACGTGCGCTTAAGCCAAGGCACGTTGCTCATCTTGGCAGACAAGGTGGTGGTGGTTGAAGATGCACAAGGCTTTCAACGCCTGACGGCACATGGCTCACCTGCTAGTTTCAAACAGCGTAACGAGGGCACCAATGCCTATACCGAAGGCTATGGTGCACGCATTGAATATGATACGCGCGCCGATTCAGTTGATTTTTTTGAACAAGCACGGGTAAAGCGCGATCAAGATGAAATCACCGGCAATCACATCAGCTACAACAGCAAATTAGAAATTTTTGAAGCCAGCGCCAAGCCCAACGATGCAAAAAATACCGCCACCAAACAAGATCGCGTGCGTGCAGTGATTCAGCCCAAAAATAAGCGTCCCGTCACTTCCGACAGCACGCCCGCTACGCTCATGCCATCCCCCAGTTTGACTGCCCAGCCATGAGTGAAATTCGCACCACTTCCTTAAAGAAACGCTACGGCTCACGCACCGTGGTGCACGATGTTTCGCTGACGGTGAAAAGTGGCGAGGTGGTGGGTTTATTAGGCCCTAACGGCGCGGGCAAAACCACCAGCTTTTATATGATAGTGGGCTTGGTGGCGGCCAATGGCGGCGAAATTCGCATTGATGATGTCGATGTCACGCACTTGCCCATCCATCGCCGCGCACGCCTAGGGTTGGCTTATTTGCCGCAAGAGGCGTCCATTTTTCGGCGCATGACGGTGAGCCAAAACATTCAAGCGGTGCTGGAGCTGCACGGCTATTCAGAAGAGGAACAGGCGGAACGTTTAGAAGCCTTGCTCAACGATTTGCATATCACGCACATTCGAAATAACGCGGCAATTAGTTTGTCTGGTGGGGAGCGACGGCGTGTGGAAATTGCGCGTGCACTGGCCACCGACCCGCGCTTCATTTTGCTTGACGAACCCTTCGCGGGGGTTGACCCCATCGCGGTGATCGACATTCAAAAAATCATTCGCTTCCTTAAAGAGCGCGACATCGGCGTACTCATCACCGACCACAATGTGCGCGAAACTTTAGGCATTTGTGATCGTGCTTACATCATCAATGCCGGGGCGGTAATGGCAGAGGGTAAGCCCGAAGAAATCATCTATAATGAAGGCGTGAGGAAGGTGTATTTGGGCGAGCACTTCAAATTATAAAAAGTGCCGTCACACACCAAACAGCCCGTATGAAATCGACTCTCCAACTTAGGCAATCCCAACAACTGCTGATGACACCGCAGTTGCAGCTGGCTATCAAGCTATTGCAACTATCCACGTTGGAAGTCTCCCAAGAAACCGCGCGCCTGCTTGACGAAAACCCTTTCCTAGAGCGCGACGATGAAAATGCAACGCAACCGTTTAGTGCAGGTAGCGACAGCATAGGCTCAAACACCGACACCTCGGCAGATACCGCCACAGATATCCCCGAACGAGAATCCCCTGCCGACCCAGCAGACTGGGCTGAACCCAGCTTTACCGCATCCGCCAGCAGCGTAGATGACGAAGATGACAGCGCCAGTGAAGTAGCCGCCGATCGCCCCAGTTTGCGCGAACATTTGCTGTGGACGCTCAACATGAGCACGCTTGTCGAGCGTGACAAAACCTTGGTCGGGCTACTGGTCGATGCGCTGGATGAGAACGCTTATTTAGCGCAACCCTTAAGCGAGATTGTCGAACTATTGCCCGCTGAATTAGAAATTACCTTAGATGATTTAGAAACGGCGCTGGTGCAGTTACAACACCTAGATGCGCCTGGCATTGGCGCGCGCAATTTAAGCGAATGTTTGGCGCTGCAATTACGCGCTTTGCCGGAAGACGCACTCGGGCGAGAGGTCGCACTGTCATTAGTTTTGCAACATCTCGACTTACTTGCCGCACGCGATTTTAGCAAGCTGAAAAAAGTGCTGCATTGCGACGACAATAGCTTACGTTGCGCGCAAGAGTTGATTCTGCGTTTACAACCCAAACCGGGTTTATCGTTTGAACAACGCGCCGCTGAATATGTAGTGCCTGATGTGTTGGTAGAGCGGGTGGGGGGTATCTGGACGGCACGCTTAAATCCTGAAGCCATGCCCAAGCTACGCGTGAATCAGGTGTATGCCACCATCTTGCAACAACGCGGCAATGGCCATTCGCAGGGCATGGAAACGCAGCTGCAAGAAGCGCGCTGGTTTATTAAAAATATGCAGCAACGCTTTGAAACAATTTTGCGCGTTGGGCAGGCGATTGTGGAGCGTCAACGGCAATTCTTTTTGCACGGCGATATCGCGATGCGTCCGCTGGTGCTGCGCGAAATTGCCGAGCAACTTGAGCTACATGAGTCCACAATATCACGCGTGACCACTCAAAAATTTATGCGCACCCCACGCGGCATCTACGAATTCAAATACTTCTTCGGTAGCGGCCTAGCTACTGAAGCAGGCGGTGCATGTTCATCTACCGCCATCCGCGCACTCATTAAGCAAATCGTCAGCGAGGAGGATGGCCAACATCCCCACTCGGATGGGCGCATGGCAGAAATTTTGGCACAGCAGGGCATCATGGTTGCACGTCGTACCGTGGCAAAATACCGGGAATCCATCAACATCCTCCCGGTGAATCTTCGTAAATCACTCTAACCATTAGGAGAAGGCAATGAACCTCAACCTCACAGGACGTCATCTAGACATCACTCCCGCTATCCGCGAACACGTGAACGGCAAGCTGGGCAAGGTTAAACGCCATTTCGATAACGTGATTGATATCAACGTTATCCTGTCCGTGGACAAACTCAAACAAAAAGCCGAGGCCAGCGTTCACGTCTCTGGCAAAACTATTTTTGCCGAAACCGAAGATGCCAATTTGTATGTGGCCATTGATTCTTTGTTCGATTCATTGGATCGACAAGTGTTGAAGCACAAAGAAAAAAATACAGCACATCGCCACGATGATTCGGGCAAACATCCAGTAGCTGAATAATCAAACTAGCGAGGCAAACCTAACGGTTGCCTCGTTTTTTATTGGGTAAAAAAATAATGAGTTTAATTAGCAAAATTTTGACCGCCGACTGTGTAATGCTGGATAGTGACTCGGCCAGTAAAAAGCGCGTGTTTGAACGCGTCGGTTTGATGTTTGAAAATACGCAAAACATTGCACGTAGCCAAGTGTTTGATAGCTTGTTTGCGCGCGAAAAGCTGGGCTCTACTGGGCTAGGACAAGGTGTTGCGATTCCGCATGGTCGCGTAAAAGGCCTGCGCGATGCGGTAGCCGCTTTTGTCAAAATGAAAACAGCGATTCCTTTCGATGCGCCCGATGGATTGCCCGTCAACTTTATTTTTGTGTTGCTTGTTCCTGAACGGGCGACCGATTTGCATTTGCAAATTTTGGGCGAGTTGGCACAAATGTTTAGCGATGCACAGTTCCGCGAAAAATTACAAGCCACGGATGACCCCGTGGCGATTCATGCGCTGTTCAGCGAGTGGCAGGAATAAATTCACCATGGCACAGGTCTACATTCGCAAACTGTTTAACGATAAGCAGGCGCGCTTAAGTTTGGCGTGGGTGGCGGGCGCGGAAGGTGCTGACCGCATTCTTGACAGCGACGCAGTGAACGCATCGAATCGTGGACTCATAGGCCACATGAATTTGATTCACCCGAACTGGGTGCAGGTACTGAGCAACACCGAGTTGGATTATTTGCATTCACTCTCCCCTGCCGATCTCTCGACTGCACTCACTATGCTGGAAAAAGGTAAGGCCTCTTGCTTAATCGTGGCGGGCGATACCGAGATTCCAAAAGGTCTCATTGATTTTGCCAATCGTACACAAACACCGCTGTTTAGCTCTCCTTTAGGCAGCGTGCATTTGATGTGGATGGTGCGCCACTACATTACCAAAGCACTCGCTGATTCCTCTACCCGCCATGGCGTATTTATTGATGTGCTAGGTGTGGGCGTGATGATTACGGGCGATAGCGGCGTGGGTAAAAGCGAGCTGGCACTGGAACTTATCACGCGCGGCAATGGCTTGGTGGCAGATGATGTGGTGGAGCTGTATCGCATTTCACCCGAAGCGCTGGAAGGCCGCTGCCCTGATTTGTTGCGCGATTTTTTGGAAGTTCGCGGTCTGGGGGTGCTCAACATCCGCACCATGTTTGGTGAGACGGCGGTGCGCCGCAAAAAAAGTTTGAAACTGATTGTGCATTTGTTCCGCCCACAATTAGATGACCTTGCCAATCTTGATCGCCTACCGCAATCAGGGCATGAAGAAATCATGGGCGTGCACATCAGCAAGGTGGAAATTCCCGTGTTGGCTGGACGTAACTTGGCGGTATTAGTCGAGGCCGCAGCGCGTAATTTTGTGTTGCAACAACGCGGCATCGACTCCATGCAAGAATTTATTACGCGTCAAGAAAATCAAATCTATGGGAGCGGCATATGATTTCTTATGCCTTTGTGCACGCTTAATCTTATGCAACTCTTTCTCATCAGCGGACTTTCCGGATCGGGCAAAAGCGTCGCCTTAAAGACGCTTGAAGATGCAGGTTTCTACTGTGTAGATAATCTGCCTGCCGAGCTACTCACTGCACTCATCGACAACCTGCAACAAGCGGGCTACACACGTATGGCGGTAAGTATCGATGTACGCAGCGGGAGCAGCGTACAACTGCTTCCACAATATATCGAGTCGATGAAGCAACAAGGCCTCGATGTACACCTGCTGTTCCTCGACGCGCATACAGACACATTGGTGAAACGCTTTTCAGAGACACGTCGCTCACACCCTCTGAATGATGGCATTCGCACCTTGCCCGAATGCGTCTCTTACGAGCGCGAATTGCTCACCGAAATTAGCGAGATCGCGCATCACATTGACACCACCGAACTCGGCGCCAACGCCTTGCGTGCGTGGGTAAAAGCCTTCATTCGTCTCGACCGAGCACGCCTCACGTTACTATTCGAATCCTTCGGCTTCAAACATGGCATCCCTCTCGATGCCGACTTGGTGTTCGATGTGCGTTGCTTACCCAACCCACATTACGACCCGCTGTTGCGCCCCCTTACCGGACGTGATGCGCCCGTGATTGAGTTCCTTGAACAAACACCCCTCGCGCAAAAGATGTTCGATGACGTACGCACCTTCATCGAGAATTGGCTGCCTAGCTACATCGCCGACAATCGTAGCTATCTCACCGTCGCCATTGGTTGTACAGGCGGCCAACATCGCTCTGTTTACCTTGCCGAGCGATTAGCCGCACATTTCAATACTCAGCAACAAGTGCTGGTGCGCCATCGTGAATTCCTATGAGGCTATCCGCTCATCCATTAAAGCAGGCGATTGGCTGACACTCCTGCTCGGCATTTTATGTGTCGTGCTCATCACATTGAAGTTATGGAACGGCGAACAAGCCGACCGCGCCATCATCCGTAGCGCAGGAAAAATATTCAAAGAAGTACCTCTGTCTCGCGATACACAAATTGAAGTGCCTGGCCCACTCGGCATCAGCATCATCAATATCGAAAAAGGCAAAGCACGCATCACCAGCGACCCCAGCCCCAGACAATACTGCGTGCGTCAAGGTTGGTTGCAACAAGCAGGCGAGATCGCCATCTGCCTGCCCAACCAAGTAAGCGTTGAGCTAACCGGCAGCCAGAAAAAATATGACAGCCTCAACTATTAAGCTGACCGCCACCCCTGAAGATCACCACATCGCCAAAATGGCCGCCGTGGCACTCGGGCTCACGGTATTAGAGAACGCGATCCCCTCCCCCCTGCCCGGTGTAAAGCCAGGACTCGCTAACATCGTCACCCTCATCGTGTTAGCGCGTTACGGTTGGCGCATGGCAGCATGGGTATCCTTACTGCGCGTCGTTGCAGGCAGTTTGTTGTTTGGGAATTTCCTTGCCCCGGGATTCTTCTTGAGCTTGAGCGGCGCTGTGTTCAGCCTTGCCGCACTCGCGATAAGCATGCACTTACCTCAACGCGGGTTCGGCGCGGTAACGCACAGCATCCTCGCCGCCTTCGCTCACATCGCAGGCCAGATGATGGTCGTCTATTTGTGGCTCATCCCACACAGCGGCATCGCCTATCTCATCCCTATCTTCGCCACCGCCGCCTTGGTTTTCGGCACCGTGAACGGCATAATCGCCGCGCGTTTCATCGATAATGTAGCGCAACCCAATACGGAACCACACGCATGAAAACAATCACGTTAGCACTTACTGGCGCATCAGGCCTTCCCTACGGCATGCGACTCTTGGAAACGCTTTTGAAGAGCGGACATCGCGTACATCTGGTGTACACCCAAGCCGCGCAAATGGTGGCCAAACAAGAATTAGATTTTGTACTGCCCACCCGCCCACACGATGCCGAGCAAATGTTCAAAGAACGCCTAGGGACATTCAGCGGCGAACTCAAAGTATTTGGCATTCAAGACTGGTATGCCCCCATGGCATCCGGCTCAAACCCCGGTGACGCGATGGTGGTCTGCCCGTGCACCATGGGCACGTTAGGTAAGATCGCAGGCGGCATCAGCGATGACCTCATCGCCCGCGCCGCCGACGTCATGCTCAAAGAAAAACGCACGCTCATCATCGTCCCGCGCGAGATGCCATTCTCATCCATCCACCTTGAGAATATGCTCAAACTCTCTCATGCCGGTGCTGTCATCATGCCGCCCAATCCGGGCTTCTATCACCACCCGCAGAGCGTGCAAGACATCGTGGATTTTGTGGTGGCGCGCATACTCGACCATCTGGGCGTGGAGCAGACGTTGATGAAAAAGTGGGGTGAATGAGACTAAGCCCTTCGTCTTGATCGCCTTACGCAGTAAGATGTATCGAAGGATGATCGGTCTAGAGTTGCTCCAAAACCTTTCGTACCGGCGTCGGAATAGCCGCCCGCAACGCCTCCTCCACATCCAGCCAAACACTCCCCGCCTGCATCACATTCAGTGGTTTGTGTTCAAGCTCAATCTTCAACGGAGTGATGTGCAATTTGAAATGCGTGAAGATGTGGGTGAAGTTTTCTAAACGTTGCCCCTCGCGCGCGTTCATCCCGTTACGCACAAACCAATCCTTCGCGGCATCTTCCTCATCGAATTGAGGTGGACACCACAGCCCGCCCCAGATACCACTACTTGGACGCTTCTCCAGCAGAATGTCCTTGCCGTGCATGAGCAACAGAAAGGTGGCCTGTCTTTCAGGTACGGTCTTTTTCGGACGCGGTGTAGGTAGGGTGTTGATGCGATCCGTTAGCAATGCGACGCAGTCAAATTGCACGGGGCACAACACGCATTTGGGTTTGCTACGCGTGCAAAGAGTAGCGCCCATATCCATGAGAGATTGGATATAAATCGCTACATCTTGGTGGGGCAGTAACGCTTCAGCCTGCTGCCAAAGTTGCGCTTCGACTTTTTTATTACCCGTCCAACCTTCGATGCCACGATGTCTTGCCAGCACGCGTTTGACATTACCATCCAAGATGGCGCGATGTTGGTGAAAGGCGAGCGCACACACGGCAGCGGCGGTGGAACGACCAATGCCAGGTAGTGCGATGATGTCGTCAAAATTGCTAGGAAATTCGCCGTTGAATCGCGTGACGATGAGGCGTGCAGCTTTGTGCAGATTACGGCCGCGCGCGTAGTAGCCTAGGCCACTCCAATGCGCGAGCACTTGATCCTCACTCGCCGCCGCAAGTGCGGCGATGGTAGGAAAAGAGGTGATGAATTTCTGAAAATACGGGATGACTGTAGCGACCTGCGTCTGCTGCAACATAATTTCAGACAACCACACGCGGTAGGCTGCTTGCCCTTGCCACGGCAGACCATGACGGCCGTGCACGCGTTGCCACGCGACGAGACGGGAAGCGAACGAAGTCATCGCTGCATGAATCCGTTGCTTCCCATCACCATCACTTGAACAAACCGCCCAAGCCCTTCTTCAACTCAGCTTCTGCTTTCGCTTTTGCAGCGGCCTTTTGCGCGTCGATTTCTTGCTGTGCTTTTAACTTTGCAGCCTCCATTTCGGCGGCGGCTTTTGCCTTGGCGGCATCGGCCTCTGCGGCAGCTTTTAGTTTGGCGGCATCAGCGGCAGCATTAGCCTGTTGTTTTGCCGCATCCGCAGCAGCGGCGACTTTTTGTTTCGCCTCATCAGAAACCATGGATCCAAAATCCAACTTGAATTTCAAGTCAGTGAATGCGCCGCTTATTCGTACAGGGACCGTCAATCCGCCCACACTATCTTTGCCTCCCTGCCCTTCGGCAGTACCCGCGACAGTTGCTTTCACGAGGTAATCAAGACTGTCGTTTCCCACATTGATGTCTCCTTTGCCACCCACACGCACAAATGGTGATTTCATCGACAAGTCTTCGTTATGTGCCACACCATTGGTGATTTTGAAAGTGGCTTTAAGCTCGCTAAAGTCAGTTTTTTCTGTAGCATTTGCGCCTTGTGTGTTGCTCTTACCTACTTCACGCACACTTTTTGCGAGGTTAATACCCTTCACTGCGCCATCCGCAAGGTTCACTGACAACGAGCCATTCAAAGCTTTCTTCAACAGACTCACCATGTTGCCTTGCGTGGTCACGTTGATACCAACACTGCCCTTACCGTTGACGAAATCCATATCCAAGGCATCTTTCAGCAACGGGCCAATTTCAATCGCGCTCAATTTTGCATTAACTGCAAATGCAGGTTGCGCCTTGTTCGCATCCACGCTTATATCGCTCAAGATGCTGCCGCCATATAAATTTGCGGAGAACGGCGCAACCTTAACCACACCATCTTTCGCTTTCACATCCACGCGCAGTTGATTCACTTTCACATTCGCCGCTTTGAGTGCGCCAACGCGCAAACTGCCGTCGATATTGAGCGGCTTCAACGCCGACAAATCAAAAGGTTGTTCTGGCTCGGTAGATTTTTCTTTCTTTGTGCCATCGCTCTTGGGGATGTACAAATCAGCATCGAACTGATCGACTTCCAAGTCATAACGAATCGCAGGTGCGGCGAAGTTTGTCACGCCAAACTTCGCTTTAATTTGGCTTTGCAACAAACCACCGGCCAGATTCACTTGCACATTCTGCGCCTTCAAATCTGCTTGCACATTGCCTTTCAATTCGCTGCTTACGCTCTTTCCAGGCAATTTATCACCAGTCGCATTCACCGCAATAAGGAGGTCAGTCAATCCATATTGCTGTGTCTTCAAATTCGCTGTCACAGGTGAGGATAACTTTACCTTGAAAGCTTGTTCAGGCTGCTTCACATCCACGTTGAGAGTCAAATCGTTCAGCTTGAACTTCTCCATGTCTCCCTTCACCGAAGGCAAGGACAATGCAGCCACCACGTTGCCAAATGCCGCATCCAACTGCGCATTCAACGCGATGCCTTCTACTGTAATGTCATTCTTCACTATGCTTAACGCAGGCACATCCAGCTTGGCATCAAATTTATCTGACCCCTTCAAACCGCTTGCGGAGAACATCAATTTTTTCGTTGCATAAACTTGCTCCCCCACATTCGCTTGAACATCCACGCCCAGCTTCACCAACAAATCCGTGATGCCGAGTGCCGCGCCTTTTACTTGCACATCCAAGCCTTGTGCTTGATAGACATTTTTTTCCAAATCGAAAGTCAGGGTTGTTTTGAGTTGCGCAGTGATATCCACCTTGGGTTGATTCGCCAGAATGCGCACAGCAAAATCAATCTTGCTAGGCATGCCATTAGCAATACGTCCAGTATGTAGGCTCAACTCTTTGACATTGTACTTCGCACCAGATGCCTCATCGCTATAGCCAAATTCGGCATCGTCGATATGCACTGCGGCAACGTCAAATTTAATCGGAGCAGAAGGCTCTTTAGGCGTTGCTGGCTCTGCGCTTTGGGTCAGCAAATCATCCAAATTGGTCGTGCCATCTTTGTGCTTGATGACATTTGCCTTCACACCTTTCAAGATCACCTCATTCACCACCACTTGCGTAGACAGCAGTGGCATGAATGCCAAAGAAACGCGCGCCTCACCGATAGCGGCAAATTCTTTCTCGCTTTTGAATTCAGACAAGGAAACTTTGCCCAAGCTCGCGCCAATATTCGGGAAGAAAAACAGCTTGATATCACCATCCAACTTCAGCGTGCGTTGCTTGCTGTCTTTTACAGCTTGGATGATTTGCGGCTTGTAGGTGTTTGGGTCAAATGTCAGTGCGATATAAGTCAGCGCAGCTGCGAATATCACAACCAAGCCACCAACTAAATAGAGAGCGTATTTAAGAAATTTATTCATGTCACATCCATTAAAAATCAATTTTCAGATTATAAACGAGCTCGAGAATTATCTTGATGTATGCAATACGCATTGCATTTCGAAATATAAAAGCAAAAACCCTCAAGTTCACACTTGAGGGTTTAGCTTTTGTAAGGAGTCTGACGATGACCTACTTTCACATGCGAGCTGCACACTATCATTGGCGCGAAGTCGTTTCACTGTCC
>JABFSI010000039.1 GCA_013140695.1 Sideroxydans sp.
CAAGTAAATGACATGCGCTTCTTTGTTTCAGGAATCAACTTGGTTGACCATAACGGTGTGGCGCATCCTGTCACGTTGGATGAGACAGCTTTCCAAAGCACGGGGGTTGCTTTGCTGGATTTTGAAAGTGCGTCCGCCGTGGCATCAGGTGGGACGATTGCAGATGCAGCTGCCAATAAATGCACGGGGGGTACAGCTGCAACGAACACGGTAATTACGGGTACGGTGGACAATGGGCCGCATTATCATGGCGTTGATTTCGTGTTGGGGGTTCCAGTTAAATCAACGGGCGCGAACCCCGTGGAATTGAATCATGCGAACGGTGCAACTGCGGGCATTGCGCCACTGGCAGCAGCAGGTATGTCATGGAACTGGCAAGGTGGCAAAAAATTCACCAAGATTCAATACGTGCCTAACACCCCTATGGTTGTCTACAACGCATCAGGCGTGCCCGCAACTAATGCATCGGGTGTCCCCGTTACCGCACCTACTTGGAATGTGCATCTGGGTTCAACGGGTTGCATGTTTAATCCAGCTGCTTCGGGTGTCACCCCTGCCGGCTATGAATGCGGTGCACCGAATCGCGTACCTGTTGCTTTGGATGGAACGTTGGGCGGCTTCTTGGATAGCGCGGGTCGCTCAACTCAAAAGGTCGTGGTTGACTTGGTTGAGTTGTTCAAAACTGCGGACCTAACTAAAGAAGCGGGGGGGGCTGCCGGATGCATGTCGGGTGCAACTGACCCAGAGTGCGTAGCAATTTTCAGCGCTTTGCAATTGAGTAATGGTTTACCTGCTTCTGCGGTGACCACCACACCCGTGTTCAAGTTGCAATAAACATGCGCTTGGCATAAAAACAACAACGCCACGCTGCACAGCGTGGCGTTGTTGTTTTAAGCCTCCGTAAATTAAAACGAAATAGTCGGAAATACATCATGCACACAAAAACAAAAGTGCTGGCGGGCGTGTTACTTGCCGCAAGCATAGGGACGGCGGCAAGTTTGGTGTGGCTGCAACGCGCACCTAAAGCCCTCACGCCTTGGGTTTGGCAACTCCCCGCACACTTTCCGCAGCCTGTGATCCCTGCTGACAACCCCATGTCGGAAGAAGCTTTTCAATTGGGGAGGCAACTTTTCTATGACAAACGATTGTCTGGCAATGGCACATTTGCGTGTGCGTCCTGCCACTTTCAACACCTTGCATTCACGGATGGCAAAGCGCTGCCTACAGGTTCGACAGGTGAGCAGACTTTACGCAGCTCACAGGGGCTGGCCAACGTGGCTTATCACCCTTACTACACTTGGGCTAATTATTCATTGGTCACGATTGAGCGGCAGAATCTGAACCCATTGCAAGGCGAGAATCCCGTGGAGATGGGGATGAACGACCAAACACAAGCTGTCATCTTGCAAAGGATTGCCGATGATGAAAATTATCAAGCCGCTTTCCGTCAGGTTTTTGCGCAGGATGAGCAGCCCGTCAATTTAGGCAATCTGGTTAAAGCACTGGCAACTTTCCAACGTGGCATGATTTCAGCCAACAGCAAGTACGACCAAGCTCTTCAGCAACAAGCAACATTTACGGCGCAAGAGGAGCGCGGACGCAAACTGTTTTTTAGTGAGCAGGCGCAATGCTCGCAATGCCACGGTAGCTACAACTTCAATGACCAATTGCGGGATGTGACGAGCAAGGAAATTAAAACGCCTTTTCACAACACAGGGCTTTACAACATAGATGGTAAAGGCGGATTTCCCGATGGTAATCGTGGCATTTTTGAGTTGTCGGGTAAGCCCGCCGATATGGGCATGTTTCGCGCACCCAGCCTGCGCAATGTCGAAGTCACCGCGCCGTATATGCATGACGGAAGCATTACCAATTTAGAGCAGGTGTTGGATTTTTATGCGGCGCATGGACGGCTCATTAAAGAAGGGACTCTTCAAGGGGACGGCAGAAAGAATCCGTTGAAAGATAGTCGTATTGATAAGATCAATTTAGGTGCGCAGGATAAAGCAGATCTCATCGCTTTTCTGAAGACACTTACCGATGATGAGTTCCTGCGCAATGAGCGATTCTCCGATCCCTTTGCGAAGCGCAATTCGCAGTGAAGTCTGCGATGTGACAACCACAAATCTTGGCTGGCTACTTCTGGGTAATCGTTTGCGCCACGGGGTAGCCGCCCATCGTTCCGATGCCTGCATAGCCGGTCATGCAGACTTCTCCCATCATGCCGCCAGCCGCACAGTCGCCATAGGCTAGTGTTTGGATCTGTGCGGGTGACAGCGGTTTATCTGGGGTGGGGAGCGGGACATTGATGGTGATGAACGAATTGCCCTGTCCCCCTGCGTCAGGGGCGAGAACGCCTGGGACACCGCGTCCAAAATAAATCCCCGTCGAATTGGCAGCGAAACCCCCTTCTTGAAATACATGGGTGGTGTTTAACGAAAAAGCACTGATGAGTAAACCGCCCAAGCCATCGTTGACACTGGAAAGCTGGTAAGTCAACGGCACGATCGTCATGGGGGGGCCGGTCATTGATTCCGATAACCCTCCTTGCAAGTTGGAGACGGATTGGGTCGTTGAGTTGAAGGTGAAAGTGCCTCTGAAAATCGTGTCGTTGGGTTGCGTATCGGGCTCGAAGAAGGTGGTCACGACATCGTAGTTGGTGAGCACATCAGCAGCGGGCGAGGCCGTACCTGTGCCGATGGTATTGCTTGCCGCGACAGTGAATGTGTAGCCATTACAGGGGATGGGGCAGGGCACGGTGATGGGCGAAATGGTGCCTGTCGCGGTGTATGCGCTGGGTACGGAATTCACGGTATAGCCCGTGACAGGACTGCCGCCGCTAGAACTGGGACCGTCAAAGCTGACCACGACCGTGCCTGCCACATTGCCCAAGGTGGCGCTGACATGGCTAGGTGCGCCCGGTGCGGTAACTGTTCCAGCCCATGTGGCGACGGTGAGTGTCTGGGTCGCCTGTGGCGCTGCGTTGTAGTTGGCATTACCTGCTTGATCGGCGGCAATGATGCAACTGCCTGCGGTCAAGTCAGTTACCCGTCCGGTGCGGGCATTCACGCTGCATACGGCAGGAGTTGTGCTGCTGTAATGGATGGGCAGGTTGGAACTGGCGCTGGCGGAAACGGTTGCGGTGCCGAATTCGGTCAGCGCAGGCGCTACGCCAAATGTGATGGTTTGGTTGGGGTCGAAAGCGGCTGCGATGCTTTGTGTGGCTTGGGGTGCGGGTGCGAAAGTGTCATTGCCGGCTTGGTCGGCGGCGATGATGCACGTGCCGAGGGCGATACTGGTTACCCCACCCGTGCTGTTCACGGAGCAGATTTTGGTTGTTGCGCTGCTGTAGATGACAGGTAAGCCAGAAGAGGCGGTGGCGACGACAGTGGTACTGCCATGCAATGGCATGGCGGGCGGGGCTGCGAAGTGAATGGTTTGCGGGATCGCTTTGATGGTGGGGCTGCCGCGCCCACCACAGCCCAACATCACCAGCGTGGTCGCCGTGATGAGCATGCCACCATAAATGAAGCTTCGTTTTAAGGGCATCTCTAATAATTCGTCACACCGGCGAAGGCCGGTGTCCAGCGGGTTTATTAAAAGGGGCTTTGCCCTTGCTACGCAAAGAACGCCATTTTTCGAACTGGATACCGGCCTCCGCCGGTATGACGGAATTTGAATTTTTAGAAATTTCCTTAATTGGGACTGGATGTGTTTGTTCATCTTAAAAACTCACATTCAATGCGGTGTTGATTGATCGGCCCATGCCAGGAACGACGACACCCCACGGGATACTTTTGCTCGACATGGATGCACCCTGCCCAAGATATGCGCCGCCGAGAGGGAGTTCGTAATGATGATTGAGTGCGTTCTCGATGTTGACATCCAAGCGCGCCCATTCCCATGCGTAACGACTACGCAGGTTGAGCAGACCATAGCCCGCTGTTTGCATCTCGTTTCTGACCTGCGAGATTTTTGTTTTGGCATCGACCAGTTGAATCTCGGCAGTGTTCGTCCAGGCGTCTTGTTGTCGAATCAAAGCGAGCTTCAGGTTAGGCGGCATGATGTTGTAAAGGTCATCGCCCGTGGTTTTGTTTTCGCCGCGCACGTAATTTAACAAGCCCGTCGCGCTGAAATCGCCATACGCATTGCTGCCCAGTTGGGTCTGCGCGGAGAGGTCGAGTCCGTATAGGCGTGCGTGGTGGTTGGCGTATTGCAGATTGACGAAGCCGTTGCGGGTGTGCAAATTTGCCGAGCCACCACATCCGCCAAAATCACAGCGTCGCGCGTCGATGTAATCCTGCACGTGGGTGTAGTAGGCGGTCGTCTTCACCGTCCATTGTTCTTTTTCTGCATCATGCCAATCGCCCGTCGCACTTAAGGTATGTGCCACTTCGGGGCGCAGATACACATTGCCGATGTAGCCGTTGCCATCGCCCACAAAGTTGTTCATCAGCGATGCCATCGTATTGGTTGACCACGGATAACGTTGGTACAGATTGGGCGAATGGGACTTGCGCGCGTAGCCCGCTTCAAACGTGGATGTGTCATCAGGAATGTAGCGCGCCAAAGCGGTGGCATCCCAGTTGCGGTCGGTGCGACTCCGTTCTAGTGCATTAAAACTGGCGGCATCGGCGGCCCATTGGGCGGCGGCATTGTAGCCCTGCACGGCACCCGCGTTGGCTTGCACGGTATCGCTACGAATGCCGAGCTGACTCATCCATGCGGGATTCCAAAATCGCTCCCACTCGCCAAATAGGTCGAAGCGGTCACGTGTGCCGAAGTCCACGTTCCAAAACGTGTTCGGCCCCATCGTGCCGCCTGCTTGCGGCCACCAGTCGTTGAGCGTGTATTGCTGATACTCCGCGCCGATGCGCAGAATGTCTTGTTCGGAAAGAATGAGGTTGCCCTGTGTCATCGCACCGATGGTCTTGGCTTGAGTCAGCATGGGCATGCCGAGTGCGCCGTAAGTGAAGCGGTCGGGGCCCATGTTCATGGCATGGTCGGTACTCTGGTCGTAAATTCGAGCTTCCAGTTCTCCCCACGCATACTGCCCTGTATAGCGCAGGTTAATCTGCGTGCTGTCATTACCTGTCATGTCCATGCGTTGGTTTGGGAAGCCTTCGAAGGCGAGATGTTGCAGGCCGATGTTCAGTTGCAATACGTGATCGTCGTGTTTGAAGGCGACGCCGAAATCTTGATTCAAAGACTGGTAAGCGGTGGAGGCGACTTCCTTGCCTGACAGCCACGCACTACCTGACGTGCCCGCACCCGCCGGTTTGAAATTTTGAGCCGCAAAATAATTATCGGCGCGTGCGTTCGCACCACTGTAAGTTAGCCGCCAATTTTCCGTGGCGAGTGCGGCAGACAGGCTACTGCCATAACCCTTACCGTTGCTGCGATAGAACACACTGGCTTGGACTTTCTTTAGTAGCTCATCTTCCGCATCTGCAAATTCGGGCGCGGCGGATTTCACTTGAATCGTGCCGCCTATGCTGTCGCCGCCCACACTCACCGGCGTGATGCCCGCGAACACATTCACGCTCGCGACATTGCTCGGGTCGATATACGAGAGCGCGGAATTCATGTGGTTAGGACACGCTGCCACCAAGTCCATGCCGTCCACTTGGATGCGCAGCCGATCATCCGCCAAGCCGTGAATAGCCGGCAGACTGGACACCCCGCCTGCGCCGTACAAGCTCACTCCAGGCACGTCTTGCAACAAGCGTGCGCTGTCGCTGGTGGTGGCGCGCTGGGTAGCCAGCCCCGCACTGTCCGTGTTCGGCGCACCTTGCGATGAATCTTTCATCGTGGGGGCCGTGACGACGACGGTCTCTAGGGCGGATTCTTCAGCGCGTGCGACCCAAGCTGGCGTCAGCAGAAGTGCCGTACAAAAGAGGAGATCAAATTTAATGATGAATTCCTAACATCGATTGACACAAAATTTGCCAAGCGGATGAGGTTGGCGGGTTGATGACAGTCAGTTTTGAAGCGGGCGAATTTTAATCGAGAGTGCGGCCTGCGCAGGTGCGACAAATTGTCGCACCTGCGCAGGCCGCACTCGGTGGGGATGCGATTCGGGCTAGAATGCGCCACCCTATTTTTTTGAATTAATTATTTAATCGAGGAGATGCAAATGAAGAAAAGTTTAATGCTGGGAATACTGGCAATGTCGGCAGTTACTGCTGTCTTTGCTGAAGAGGTGAAAGTGAAAGATGCGTGGACGCGCGCGACTGCGCCTGGTCAAGACAGCGCGATGGTGCAGGCAGTGATCACCAGCAAACAAGCCGCCAAGCTGGTTGCAGTTGCCTGTAAAGATGCCACCACAGCTGAAATGCACAGTATGGTGATGGAAGGCGACTTGATGAAAATGCGTCAAGTAGAAGCGATTGAATTGCCTGCGGGTAAGGCAGTAGATTTGGGCGCAGCGGGCTATCACCTGATGTTGCTGGGTTTGAAGAAGCCACTCGTGGCAGGCAAAAAAACCTTTTGCGAAATGCGTGTGCGTAGCGACAATGGCAAAGAGTCAAAAGTACAAGTTAGCGCTAAAGTGCAACCCTTGGTCGCCGAGGCAGAGCACCAGCACATGCATCACCATTGATTCACACAAGGAGGTTAAGCATGGTTAAGCGCATATTGGGATTGATGGTGCTGTTGTTTGCACAGCAGGCATGGGCGGGTGCGAATGATGTGGTAGTGGATAAAGTGTGGATGCGCGAAAGCGTGCCGGAACAACAATCCGTCACCGTGCAAATGAATTTGAGCGTCACCAAAGCCGCGCGCTTATTGTCCGTCAGCAGCCCCATTGCGACCTCGGGTGAAATTCAAGGCGTGGTGATGCGGCGCGGCAAAATGCAAACCAGCACCGTAGATAGCATGAAGCTGGCGGCGCATAGCACGATTATCTTTGGCACGCGTGGCGTGTATCTGGTGCTGAACGGTTTGAATAAAGTGCTGAACGTGGGTGACCGTATCCCTGTTACGTTGGTGTTGGAAATTGCAGGAAAAAAACAAACCGTGAACACCGAGGCTGAAGTGAAAGCACTGGAATTAAGCTACAAACACTACCAAGATCCCTCGGTGAAGGATCATCGGTAATTTTAGTTTGTCATTCCGGCACTTCGATAAGTTGAAGATAAACTGGCTGGCACAGGAATGACGCAATAAAGATAAAACGGGCGACGTGATGTCGCCCGTTTTATTTTTGCCTAGAGTAGAATTCGCGGCGAATTTATTTAAGGATAAAACGATGACTCTTACTGCTGCCACTGCCGCCCAAAAAGCCCACACCTTGTCCGAAGCGCTCCCTTATATTCAGCGCTTTTTTGATAAGACCATCGTCATTAAATACGGCGGCAACGCGATGACCGACCCCAAGCTGCAAGAGGGGTTCGCACGCGATGTGGTGTTGCTCAAGCTGGTGGGTATGAATCCCGTGGTGGTGCATGGTGGTGGGCCGCAAATTAACGACTTGCTGAAAAAAGTGGGCAAGCAAGGTGAGTTCATTCAAGGCATGCGCGTCACCGACGAAGAGACCATGGACGTGGTTGAGATGGTGCTGGGTAAGGTCAATAAAGATATCGTGAATCTTATCAATCGTTACGGCGGCAAAGCGGTGGGGCTGACGGGGCAAGACGGCGGTTTCATCCGTGCGCACAAGCTGTTGCTGGAAAGTATCACCGAGCCGGGCAAGATGTTGGACATTGGCTTGGTCGGCGACATCAACAAAATCGACCCGTCCATTATTACCTTCCTAGACTCTGGCGATTTTATTCCCGTTATCGCGCCTATCGGTGTGTCGCCCGATGGCGAAACATTGAACATCAACGCCGACGTGGTGGCAGGCAAACTGGCTGAAGTGTTGCACGCTGAAAAGCTGGTGCTACTTACCAATACACCGGGCGTGCTGGACAAAGCGGGCAACTTGCTCACAGGTCTCACGCCAAAACAGATTGATGACCTTGTGGCAGACGGTACGCTGTCTGGCGGTATGTTGCCCAAAATTGGTTCAGCATTAGACGCCGCGCGCGGCGGCGTGAAGGCGGTACACATTATCGATGGGCGTGTGGAGCATGCGCTGTTGTTGGAAATCTTGACGGATGAAGGCGTGGGCACGCTGATTAAGAGCAAGTGAGATTGAACCTTAAGCCGAGCTGCTGTGGGAGCGCAATTTATTGCGCGATAGGCCTTCCGAACAATCGCGCAATAAATTGCGCTCCCACATGGATGAGGTTCGCCGCATGTTGAACCCCACGTGGATATTTGATTTAGACAACACGCTGCACAACGCCACGCCGCACATTTTTCCGCATATCAATCGCAGCATGACGGCGTATCTGCAAGAACATTTGCAGTTAGATGAAGTCGCGGCGAATGCTTTGCGCGTGGATTATTGGCAGCGTTATGGCGCAACGTTGTCTGGCTTGATTAAGCATCACAATACTGACCCCGACCACTTCTTATGGCATACGCACCAGTTTTCGCAATTGAGCGAAATGGTGTTGCGTGAGCCGAGGCTACGGCAGGTATTGAAACAGCTGCCCGGCAGAAAAATAGTGTTTTCTAATGCACCGATTCACTACGCGCAATCTGTGTTGAAATTGTTGCGTGTGGACGATATGTTTGATGATGTATTTGCAATTGAGCACGCAAATTACAAACCTAAACCGCAGACGGCAGGTTTTAGACGCTTGTTGCGCAAGCATCATTTGCAGGCCTCGCAGTGCGTGATGGTGGAAGACAGCGTAGATAATTTGAGGACGGCGAAACGCTTGGGGATGGGCACGGTATGGGTGAGTGATACAGTGCGCACCCCAAGTTTTGTGGACGTGAAAATACGTGACGTGCTGGAGCTTACGCGGGTGATGAATAAGCTGAATTTTTAGCACCGTCATTTCCGTGCAAACGGGAATCCTGCGGGTTTATTCAAAGTGCCGTTAGGTGTTGCCCTTGCAAGCAAGGAATAATTTGACTGGATTCTCATTTGCATGGGAATGACGCGGTTATATCGTTAGGTAAGTTTTAAGAGGAACTAAAAATGGCAGCGAAACCCGGCGAAAGAAAACTACAAATCTTGCAAACCATTGTCGAGATGTTGGAGCAACCCAAGGGCGAAAAAATTACCACCGCCGCACTTGCCGCGCGACTCGACCTATCCGAAGCCGCGCTGTACCGCCACTTCCCCAGCAAATTTATGATGTACCAAGGCTTGATTGATTTCATCGAGCAGACCGTGTTTGGGCTCATCAATAAAATTAGCACCGAAGAGCAAGACGGTGTGAAGCAAATCGAAGGCATCGTCGCGCTCTTATTGGGCTTCGCCAAAAAGAACCGTGGCATGACGCGCGTGCTCATTGGCGACGCATTGGTGAACGAAGACGAACGCCTGCAACAACGCATCAACCAACTGCTTGATCGTGTTGAGGCGACGCTCAAACAATCTCTACGCATCGCGGCCACTCAAGGCAAGCTGGAAGCCGATGCCGACTTTGGTGCACACGCCAATCTGCTGCTGTGTTTCGTCGTTGGACGATGGAACCAGTTCGGCAAGAGCGGCTATGCCAAAGACCCCATGGCGCAGTGGCCGCAGCAGTGGGGGATTCTTCAGTCGCAGTTCAAGTGAAGACTTTGTCTGGTTTGCAGTAAGGGGTAAATCGCGTCAAGAGCAAGAAATAAGGGGGTAATCATGTTCAGAATGACAATCGCAATATTCCTTCTGCTCTGGCTATCCGTATCCGCCTATGCGGTGGAACGGCCTGTGACCGAACCCGACTTTACCGCGTACAAAGAGCTGGCGCAGACCAAGCTGGATGCAACCAAGGAAAGCCTACAAAAAGACCGCGAAAAAACCGAAGTGCGTCTCGATAGCCAAGACAAGCGCATCGGCGACCTCAATTTCACCCTCACCATGTTTGGCGCATTCCTTACTGTGCTGGGAGTGGTGGCTGGCTTCGCAGGCTGGGTCTCGGTGCGAGACCGCGCGCGCGAGGAAACACGCGAAACTGCAAAAATATGGTTTGAGGATAATGCCAGCGATCTGGAGCGGGAGATTGCCGATTTAAGGCGGCGAGTTCAGGAAAACCACGACCTCGTCGAAAAGCTCAAGGGCGAGGCCGAAAGCCACTTTAAATCTGCTACGAACGATGTACAGGCAAATGCCGAAGCAACCAAGGATCAGATACAGAAATATATGAGTGATCTTGCCGGCAAAGGCGCATCGGGTGAATCTCCTCCTAAAGTTGTGGATGGCAATGCGCTAGAGAAAATGGAACAGAAGTTGCGCAACAAGCCAGAGGCTGAATACAGCTTCGATGACTGGAACACACGCGCTTTTAGTGCTTGGAACAATAGTGATTTCGAAGGAGCAGCGCGCTACTGGAGATCGGCAGCTCAGGCAACGGATCCTGGCGATGTACAAATTGCCCGGACACTGCTTAATGCAGGCATCACGCTAGGCCAGATGAAACGCATCGATGAAGCGATTGTGATGTACGACGAGGTGGTGCTTCGCTTTGGCGAAGCCACAGAGGCGGCATTGCGTGAGCAGGTTGCCAATGCGCTGGTCAACAAGGGCGTCACGCTAGGCCAGATGAATCGCAACGATGAAGAGATTGCGGTGTACGACGAGGTGGTGCTTCGATTTGGCGAAGCCACGGAGGCGGCATTGCGTGAGCAGGTTGCCACGGCGCTGGTCAACAAGGGCATCACGCTAGGCCAGATGAATCGCAACGATGAAGCGATTGCGGTGAACGACGAGGTAGTGCTTCGCTTTGGCGAAGCCACAGAGGCGGCATTGCGTGAGCAGGTTGCCACGGCGCTGGTCAACAAGGGCATCACCTTGGGGCAGATGAAACGCAACGATGAAGCGATTGTGGTGTACGACGAGGTGGAGCTTCGATTTGGCGAAGCCACGGAGGCGGCATTGCGTGAGCAGGTTGCCTCTGCATTAAATGGAAAGGGATTCAGATTGCTTTGTCGTGCCAAGCAATGTTGGGCGGATAAGGTTGTGCGTAAGTCAGACCTGCAAGCTGCCGCGACTTTGTTTGAGCGGGTGTTTAAAGACAATGCGAATAAACCTATGGTGCAGGGCAATCAGGCTTATACCGCCTTTCTGCTTGGTCAGCCCGAAGCTGCGCGACCACTATTGCGCCAAGCCTTGCAGCAGGGCGGTGAGGAACTCTATACGGGAACGCTGGGCGATCTCGACATCCATCCTGTTCCGTTGGACGAGGAATTTCGCGACATGCTGGAAACTCTGTGGGCAGAGGTGAAGCAGCAAGGCACAGCTGCTTCGGTTGCAGCCCCCAATAAAAGCCGCTATATTCCTGCCCATGCACTTCTCTAGACACATCTCGCAATCGCATTCCACTTTCAGCCTGTTGGCTGCGCTGAAGCTGCGCTCGCGCGCAAACTAAACCCACCCCATTAGTTTCAAAGCAGGCGGCTCGGTTGGTGTGAGCCGTGGAAAACAATTGTTTTTGGAGTAAAAAAATGACTGACAAAATAATCATATTCGACACAACGTTGCGCGATGGCGAACAAAGCCCAGGCGCGTCCATGACTAAAGAAGAGAAGTTGCGCATTGCACGCCAGTTAGAAAAATTGGGCGTGGATGTAATTGAGGCGGGTTTTGCAGCAGCTAGCCCCGGTGATGCGGATGCCATCAACAGCATCGCCAAGGTGATCGAGCGTTCTACCGTATGTTCATTGGCTCGTGCCAGTGAAAAAGATGTACGTGCGGCAGGTGAGGCGATCAAGCCCGCCAAACACGGACGTATTCATACTTTTATTGCAACTTCGCCAATCCATATGCAACACAAATTGCGTATGGAACCTGATGAGGTAGTGGCACGTGCGGTGCAGGCAGTGAAATGGGCGCTGGAATATACCGATGATGTGGAATTCTCTGCGGAGGACGCGGTGCGTTCGGAGATGCCTTTCTTGGTGCGTATCTTCGACGAGGTGATCAAGGCCGGCGCGAAGACGCTGAATGTGCCTGATACGGTGGGTTACAGCATTCCCTTGTTGTGGGGGGAGCGCTTTAAGCAGTTGATTGCCACGGTGCCGAATTCGGACAAGGTGATTTGGTCAACCCATTGCCATAACGATTTGGGTATGGCTTCGGCTAACTCTTTGGCTGCGGTGATGAATGGTGCGCGCCAAGTCGAATGCACGATTAACGGTTTGGGTGAGCGTGCGGGCAATGCAGCGTTGGAAGAGGTGGTAATGGCGATTAAAACGCGTCGCGACATTTTTACTTTCGACACCAATATCGACACTACGCAAATCGTACCGACATCGAAATTGGTGTCCAGCATCACGGGCTATCCGGTGCAACCCAACAAATCCATCGTGGGGGCGAATGCCTTCGCGCATGAGTCTGGCATCCATCAAGACGGCGTGTTGAAACATCGCGAAACTTACGAAATCATGCGCGCTGAAGATGTGGGTTGGGGCGCGAATAAGATGGTGATGGGCAAGCACTCTGGGCGTGCTGCATTCCGTTCACGTTTGCAAGAATTAGGCATCGTGTTGGATGGTGAAGAGGCGTTGAATGAAGTTTTCGCACGCTTCAAAACGTTGGCAGATAAAAAGCACGAAATCTTCGACGAGGATATTCAAGCCTTGGTGGGTAACGAGGGCGATGCGCAAGTGAGCGATTATTTTCGTTTGGTTTCCATGCGCGCACATTCCGAAACGGGCGTGTTGCCGAAAGCGCAGGTGACGTTAAGCGTGGGTGGCAAAGAGCATCAAGCCGAGGCGCAGCGCGGTGGGCCAGTCGATGCGACTTTCCAAGCCATTGAGCAAATCGTGAAGAGTGGTTCGGAATTGTTGCTGTACTCGGTGAACAACATCACCAGCGGCACAGATGCGCAGGGTGAAGTGACCGTGCGTTTATCCAAAGGTGGTCGTGTGGTGAACGGGTTGGGGGCTGACACTGACATCGTGGTGGCCTCGGCCATGGCTTATTTGAACGCCTTGAATAAGCTGGATGCAGGCGAGGAGCGTGCGCACCCGCAGGTGTAATGAAATGAAAAGGGCTGGCTTATGCCAGCCCTTTTTTTTGGGTAAGGTATTGCAAGGCTAGTTGGGCATTCGATAGGGGAGTGTCCGTGTTGATGCGTAGCGTTGCATGCTCCCCGCGTAGGTCGAAACCATCCCAATCTACACCTAGGAGCGATAGCGTTTCCCCCGCGCACTCGGGCGCACAGGCTTGTAAAGCCGCTCGGTGTTCTTCGTTAATCTCGTCGAGTACGCTGTTTTCTTCCGTCATGAGCGGATAAGGCGGCAGGGTAACTTGCTCGCCTTTAATCCAATGAATGTCGCCAAAGCCGCCTATGTAGCGCAAGGCGGTGGGCGTGATACGAAAAAAATTAAAGTCGGGCATGTCAAAGTAGGTGTGCGCTTCTGGGAAATAGCGCAGATAGCGTGTGCCACATTGTTCCCGCTGGGTATCTAGACGGGCATGACCCACCACCGTGACGCGACCTTGGGTTTGGATGTGCGGGTTGTTCTGGTCGTGGGTGATGAGGCTGACGCGTGCATCGTGCAGTATGTTTTTAGTGTGTTCGGCCAATCCGCTGATGAGGATGAGCAAGCTGCCGTCGTGATCGACTAGGTAAGGTGTAATTGAACCAAAGGGATGTCCGTCGAATTTTTTGGAGAGGGTGGCAAGCGCGCCGTAGCGATGTGTGCGCAACATCTGGCGGGCAGTACGGGCGTTACTGTGTGGCTTGTCGGTTATCATGCGAAGCATTGTATGGGGATATTGAGTGAGATGAAACTTCCTAATTTTGGCATCATGGATTCGTTGCGTTTTTTGCGCTTTGTGGGCGTGCGCCTACAACAAGACCGTTGCACCGAAATGGCCGCCAGCTTGACCTTTACCACGCTGTTATCACTGGTTCCCTTGCTTACCATCATGCTCACGGTGTTCTCGGCTTTTCCTGTGTTCACCGATTTATCTACCCAATTAAAAGAATTTATTTTGTCGAACATGTTGCCCGAGACGGGCAGCAGAATGATTTCAAAATATATGGAGCAGTTTGCTGAAAGTGCATCACGCCTGACTGCCGTGGGCATTGGATTTCTCGCGTTCACTGCGATGTGGATGATGCTAACGATTGATAACGCATTTCATCGCATCTTCCGCGTGTCTCGGCAACGCAATATGTTGCAACGCATCTTGGTGTATTGGGCGGTGATTACCCTTGCACCGCTGTTGATTGGAGCGAGTTTGTCGATTACTTCGTGGTTAGTCGGGCTCACTGGCGGCTATGCCAAACAGATTCCTTCCTTAGGTTTGGAATTGATTAAATTAGTGCCCGTGCTACTCACCACTGCCGCATTCACCCTGCTGTTTCGTGTGGTGCCCAATCGTTACGTGCCACTCAATCACGCCATTATTGGCGGAGTGATTGCCGCGATTGCATTTGAATCTATGAATCGCGCGTTCGCTTATTACATCTCGCACTTTCCTACTTATAAATTGGTGTATGGCGCATTTGCCAGTTTGCCAATTTTCCTGATGTGGATTTATTTATCGTGGCTCACCTTGTTGTTCGGCGCGATTATCACGGCATCCATTTCGCATTGGCGCAGCACCCATGCATTGAAGCTTGACCAAGCGGCGCAACTTTATTTTGCATTGTCGATGTTGAAGCTGATGCACAAGGGCCTGCACAGCGGCGAGGTGCAAGACCTGCCCGGATTGTCGCGTCAGCTGCATATTGGCTTCGAAGATGTGGAGCGTATTCTGAATAAATTAGTGGCCGCTAAAATTGTAGGGCAGTTATCAGGCATGGGGTGGAGCATGGTGCGTGCGCCAGAACGTATTCAGCTGTCGGAGCTGACACAGATGTTTTTGTTAGATGTGTCCTTGCTGCCCAAACAGGCAGGCGATGCGGATATTCGAGCGTGGTTCGCCAGTTTGCAAAAAATGCAGATTGAATCGAACAATCCCACCCTGCAACAGGTGTGGGCGAAATGAGTTTGAGTGGTTGCCGTATTAGGGGTTTTCAGCTTTAATGCGCAGCCAATTTTGATTGCATTTACTTTAGGAGAGACGAAATGAATTTTATCGAGAAACTGTTTGAAGGCTCATTGTGGAATAGCCGCTTTGTGGTGCTGTCGGCGGTGGTGGGAAGTTTGTTGGCGGGCTTTGCTATTTTTTACATGGCGACCGTGGACGTCATTTTCTTGTTTCAACACGCGCTGCATTATGCCGATTCTTCCATGACGGATGAAGCACGCAAAGCGCTACATGACTCTACGGTTTCGCATATTGTGGAAGTAGTGGATGGATATTTACTAGCCACCGTGATGCTGATTTTCTCGCTCGGTTTGTACGAATTATTCATTAGCGACATTGATCAAGCGCACGGTAGCAAGGCGGCTAGCAAAATTATGGTTATCAATAGCCTTGACGATTTGAAGTCCAAGTTAGCAAAAGTTATCTTGATGATTATGATTGTTACGCTGTTTGAAGAAGCCATCACCATGCACATGAGCAGCCCGCTTGACTTGGTGTACTTTGGCGCTGCGATTGCCCTGATAGCCTTGGCGCTGTATCTGACGCACGCTGCCGATGGTGGACACGCAGAGGATGATGCTGACGTGACTGACATCGAAACCAGCGATAAACACGGCCACTAATGCGCTACTTTCGCCCCCTATTGCTTGCCTGTCTGCTTGCCTGCGTTACGTCGGTAGCGCTTGCGCAAGGCTTCGTGTTCACAGACCTGCAAGGTAAAGCGCAGCGCTTGCAGGACTATAAAGGCAAGTGGGTGTTGGTCAATTTTTGGGCGACGTGGTGTCCGCCTTGTTTGGAAGAAATTCCTGACTTGATGGACTTGCACGAGACGCATAAAAACACCGACATCGTGGTGATTGGCGTGGCGCTCGATTCGACCGAAAAATCGGTACGTGAATTTGTGGTGAAAAAGAAAGTCAGCTATCCCATCGTGTTTGGTGATTATGAAATGGCCGCCCAAGTGGGAGAAGTTGAGGTATTGCCCACCTCGTACTTGTACAACCCCGAGGGTAAATTGGTGAGCTATCAGGCGGGTTTGTTGTCACGCGAAAGCGTCGAGTCGTATATCAAGAGTAAGAGCAAGCGAGCTAAATAACGGTGCTTGCTAAAACCGATTCATTCCAAGTGTTGCTTGGAATGAATCGGTTTTATTTTGGGAGAGCGTGAATCTCTTACGGGCGATGGCTTTAACTGCGCAGCGATGCAGGGCGGGTCCAATGTTTATGCCACGCGGCTTTCACTAAATTGGGATATTCCGGTTTGCCTACGCTGCCGTTGTAACGCCCTAACGCACGATATAAATCACCTTTTTCAAGATCAACGTAGTGGCGCAAGATGGTGCAGCCATAGCGCAAGTTAGTGCGCATGTGAAATAAGTTTTGATCCTGCTTGCCGATGGATTTTTTCCAGAATGGCATGACTTGCATAAAGCCGCGCGCGCCCACTTTGGACACCGCATATTTGCGGAAGCCACTCTCAACTTCAATCAAACCCAGCACCATGTGCGGGTCAAGCCCCGCACGCGTGGCTTCGTAATGCACCGTGCTTAATAAATCGAAGCGATACGCGGCATCGGGAATTTTTTTGGCGAGGCGTTGGGACATTTCGTCCAACCAAATTTGCGCTTCTTGTTGCGAAGAGAAGGCCAGTTTGGGGGTGGCTTGGTCTGACACTGCGCGTTGCAACACCGCCTGTACGCTGGCGGATAAAGCTTCCTCGCGCTGCGCACCTGCATGAGCAGAGCAGGCGCAACACAAACTTATGGCTCCCACCGCGAGTGATAAAAGATTGTTATGTGGGGTGAGTTGCGTCTTGATTATCGCCCATCTTTTTTCCACGAACGACACCCAAGGCACGAACAGCCTTCGTTCGTGCCTTGAGTGTATTTCGTGGACGTATGTTTGTTTCATAGTTTTGATTGTACGAGCTTAAGCACTTCTTGCAAGTCAATGGATTGCGCTTCGGCATCCTGGCGACCTTGATACTCCACCTTGCCTTCTTTCAACCCACGGTCGCCGATGACAATGCGATGCGGGATGCCGATGAGTTCGAGGTCGGCAAACATGACGCCGGGACGTTCGTCGCGGTCATCTAACAATACTTCGATGCCAACGGCAGAGAGCTCGGCGTAAAGCTGTTCAGCCGCAGTGCGTACCGCTTCACTTTTCTTGATGCCGATAGGTGCGATGGCAACTTGAAACGGCGCGAGCGCGGTGGGGATGCAGATGCCGCGCGCATCGAAATTCTGCTCTATTGCCGCAGCGACGATACGAGAAACACCGATGCCATAACAGCCCATTTCCATCACTTGAGCTTTGCCTGTTTCATCTAAAAAAGTGGCATTGAGCGCTTCTGAATACTTGGTGCGTAGTTGGAAAATGTGGCCGACTTCAATGCCACGACAAATTTCCAAGGTGCC
>JABFSI010000080.1 GCA_013140695.1 Sideroxydans sp.
GCGTTTGGTGAAAACACTCAAACTTTATTTTCTCGACACGGGGCTTGCGGCTTGGTTGGCAGGTGTACGTCAGCCAGAAGATTTGAAATTAGGCGCGATGCGCGGGCCATTGTTTGAAACTTGGCTGGTGAGCGAATTGACCAAGTACTTGTGTAACCACGCGCTACCTAACCGCTTGTACTTTTGGCGCGATAGCACAGGTAACGAGGTTGATTTGTTGGTGGAGCAGGGGCCGGACATGGCTTATCCCATTGAGTGCAAGGCAGGGCAAACGGTGGCTGGAGATTGGTTCAAGACGTTGCAAAGTTTTTGCCAAGCAGCTGGCATTGCCGAATCTGCACTGCTATATGGCGGAAATGAAAACCAGTCGCGCAGTAATACTCAGGTGTATGGTTGGAAATCAATAGACGACTTGATGCGGAAGGCGGTTGGAAACTAAATGATTGCCTACCTTATCCGCCGCATCCTCTACGCCATTCCCATCCTCATCGGGGTGAATCTGCTCACCTTCGCGCTGTTCTTCGTGGTGAACACGCCCGACGATATGGCGCGTATGCAGTTGGGTGTGAAGCGGGTGACACCGGAAGCCATCGAGAAGTGGAAACAGCAGCGCGGTTATGACAAGCCGCTGCTCATTAACAGCACAGCGACGGGCACAAATACTTTCACCGACACCATCTTCTGGCAGAAGTCGGCCAGCATGTTCGTGTTCGATTTTGGCTATTCCGATGACGGGCGCAGCATCGGGCGTGAGATCGCCACCCGTATGGGGCCAAGTCTTGCCATCGCGCTGCCGACCTTTCTCGTTGGACTCTTGGTGTACGTGAGTTTCGCCTTGTTGATGACCTTGTTCAGAGCGACTGCGCTCGACATCGTGGGCGTTGCTTTGTGTGTGGTGTTGATGTCCATCTCTGGTTTGTTCTACATCATCGGCGGGCAGTTCCTCATCAGCAAGTTGTGGCATCTGGTGCCTATCTCAGGGTATGCCGGGGGGGCAGACAGTTTCAAGTTCGTGGTGTTGCCCATCCTCGTTGGCATCATCGGCGGCATCGGTTCCAGCAGTCGCTGGTATCGCACCATCTTTCTCGAAGAGATCGGCAAGGACTATGTGCGCACCGCGCGCGCCAAAGGTTTGTCCGAGCTGCGCGTGTTGTTCACCCATGTGTTGAAGAACGCGATGATCCCCATCCTGACCGGTGTGGTGGTGGTCATCCCATTGTTGTTCATGGGCAGCCTGCTCACCGAATCATTCTTCGGCATCCCCGGTCTGGGCAGCTACACCATCGATGCCATCAACGCGCAAGACTTCAGCGTGGTGCGTGCGATGGTTTTCTTGGGATCGGTGCTGTACATCGTGGGGCTGATACTGACCGACGTCTCATACACGGTGGTTGACCCGAGGGTGAGGTTGCAATGAACACCTCCACAATAATTCGTCATTCCCGCGAAAGCGGGAATCCAGTTGATGAAATAATTTTCGCGAAGCGAAGCAACCGCTTTGTTCGCTACGCGAGATGTTTATCTTGCTGGATTCCCGCCTGCGCGGGAATGACGGTACAGAGTGTTTTATGAACTTCATCCCCGTCATCCTGTGGAGCGATGCCTTGGTGTTCTTGCTCATCGCGGCATGCATCATCGCGACGTTGTATGTGCGCAAACGTGAACATCTGTTGCTGCCGTGGCGACGCGTGGCGCAGAGCAGCATGGCGATGGTGTCGCTCTTGGTGTTGTCCTTGTTTTTGTTGGTGGGCTTGCTCGATACGCTGCACTTCCGTGTCGCACTGCCGCAATCGAACAACGGTGAAAAGGTATATTCGCCAGAGGTGCTGAGTGTGTTCGACAAGGTGGTCGAGCCTTTGCGCACGCACACTGAGAAGACCTATTCCGCGCCATTCGCGCTGACGCTGTATGCCAAAGAGAGCATGACGAATGCGCAGGGCAACATCGTGCGTGAGTATCCGAGGTTGCGCTTCGGTGGGGTGCATCTGGCGGATGAGGCGGCGCGTGACGGCGATGTGGTGAAGCGGGCGGCGGTAGGTGGTGCTCTAGGAGTTATTGTGGGAATGCTGTTCTTGGGTATCTCGTCATTCCCGCGAAAGCGGGAAAACAAGGCCGGAGGCCGCAGTTTCGAGGAACGGCCATCCAGTGGTGTAATTAAAAATGCATTATTGAATGGCTGGATTCCCGCTTTCGCGGGAATGACGGCGCTGAAAGAGCATCGTGCGATCGTCATTGCTCTTTTAGTTATCACCACCCTCATCGGCGCTATCGCCAATCTGTCCACTGCCTATCACGTGTTAGGTACGGACAAGGTCGGGGCGGATGTGTTGTACCTCTCGCTGAAGAGCATACGCACTGGACTCATCATCGGCACGGTGACGACGCTGGTGACCTTGCCATTGGCTTTGTTCCTAGGTGTTGCAGCGGGTTACTTCCGTGGCTGGGTGGATGATGTCATCCAATATGTCTACACGGTGTTGAGTTCCATCCCTAGCGTGCTGCTCATCGCGGCGGCAGTGTTGATGATGCAGGTCACCATCGACACACATCCTGAATGGTTCGAGACCTCGGCGGCACGCGCCGATATGCGGCTGGTCGCGTTGTGTCTTATCTTGGGGCTGACCAGTTGGACAGGACTGTGCCGCCTGCTGCGCGGTGAGACGCTGAAGCTGCGTGAGATGGAATACATCCAAGCGGCGCAATCCTTTGGCGTGTCATCCATGCGCATTCTCACGCGCCATATCATGCCCAATGTCATGCACATCATCCTCATCGCGCTGGTGATGGATTTTTCTGGCTTGGTATTGGCAGAAGCCGTGCTGTCGTATGTCGGCGTGGGCGTTGACCCGTCGATGATTTCCTTCGGCACCATGATTAACGGCGCGCGCCTAGAAATGGGCCGCGAACCGATGGTGTGGTGGGCGCTGGCCGCCGCGTTTAGTTTTATGCTGGTGTTGGTACTGGCTGCAAATTTGTTCGCTGACGCCGTGCGCGATGCGTTTGACCCACGTTTGAATCGAAGCCATTAAGCAAACCGCGATTTATCATAGCGCACCGCCATCCCCACCACTTAATGTGGGAGGCCGATTCATCGGGCGATTGTTGTTATTGAGAGAGTCATCGCTTGATGAATCGGCCTCCCACCAATCCCAGCCTAAGATCATGCGACCACTGATTTACTGCTTCGCTAAAAACCTATCCAACTGATTCGCAAATGTCTGCTGGTCGCGCTGATTGAACACTGGTGGGCCGCCCGTCTCCACACCACTGCCGCGCAAGTTCTCCATGAAGTTGCGCATCGTCAGGCGTTCTTGAATGGTGTCTTTGGTATAGAACTCCCCACGCGGATTTAACACATGCCCACCTTTTGCGATGACTTGCGCGGCGAGCGGGATATCCGCCGTGATGACCAGATCACCCACCTGCGTCATCTCCACGATCTTGTTGTCCGCCACATCAAAACCAGAAGGCACTTGCAGCGCGCGGATGAAAGGTGAGGGAGGGCAGTGCAACAACTTGTTCGCCACCAGCGTGGTGAGTATCTGTCGCCTGTCCGCTGCGCGAAAGAGGATGTCTTTGATGACCTTGGGGCAAGCGTCGGCGTCGATGAGGATTTGCATGTTGTTGGTTGATGTGTGTGAAATTAATTTCGATGATGATGTTGGGTTGAAACCTCGCCATCCGTTTACTCCAATGTGACTTTGTAAATCTGCTGCCGATTCAATACATCACTCTCATTCCCCCCCCCATCAACCAAAACAACTTTTAGCTCATCGTTAAGTAGTTTTACATTCCAAATGTCTCCCCACCCTAGATCATTCCTAATTTTCTCGGCATCAGGAAGGGCAATTTTAATTACCCGCTTTAACTCACCTAAATTTGAGAAGTGATAGAAAATCAACGCCGATTTATTTTGACGGCTAAGCGCATATATATTATTGCCATCACACATAAGACGGTTCATCGAGTCTCCCACGTAAGGCAATTGAACTTGTCGATTGGTGGCGGCTTCATTTAGAAGATAGAACTGGTATCCAGCTATCGTTGATAGCTTGTTTCTTTCTTCATACATCGGCTCAAGTCGCTCAACTATTCCTTTGCACTCATTGCCTAAATATCCAGCACCAGTCCATATGCCGCGTTTGGGATATCGCTCTTCATTGGTTAATTTTTGTGGAGTTGTAACAACATCTTCCAAAGTGGCCTGTATTGTTTTTGCATTATTTACGGCTTCAAAATTTAAGGTACGCGCAGCATCTCTTTTGGAATCAGGGGGAGGTCTTATGTTGACGCATGAGTCGTGCTGCCCAAGACTGCTGTAATATTTTGTCATTGAAGCAATACTGTCCC
>JABFSI010000045.1 GCA_013140695.1 Sideroxydans sp.
AAGGCCATCTCCTGCCCTTGTGCATTCAACAAGCCCAGCGCGAAAGGAATATGAAAAGGTAGATCGGACGAATTGCGCGAGCTTTGGGTGAGCGTCACATCATAGGTTTTAGCGGCGCTGTCGTAAGTTGTTTCCACTTTTACATGGGGCGTGCCCGATTGGCTGTACCAGCGTTCAAATTGGCTCAAGTCGCGCGTATTGGCATCCGCCATCGCGGCACGGAAATCATCACAGGTGACGGCCTGCCCATCATGGCGTGCAAAATACAGGTCCATGCCTTTGCGGAAGCCATCGCGCCCGAGCAGGGTTTGATACATGCGAACGACTTCCGCGCCTTTTTCGTAAATGGTCGAAGTGTAAAAATTGTCGATAGCGACATAACTATCGGGACGCACTGGATGCGACATCGGCCCAGAATCTTCGGTAAACTGCACCTGACGTAAGCCACGTACATCATCAATGCGCTTCATTGCGCGCCCCGTGTCCGTCCCCACCATATCTGCTGAAAACTCCTGATCGCGGAACACCGTTAGCCCCTCTTTCAGCGAGAGTTGGAACCAGTCACGACAGGTCACGCGATTGCCGGTCCAATTGTGGAAATACTCATGGCCGATCACGGCTTCGATGTTGTCGTAATCCACATCGGTTGCAATGCGCGGATTAGCCAAGACATACTTGGTATTGAAGATGTTGAGCCCTTTGTTTTCCATCGCGCCCATGTTGAAGTCGCCCACGGCCACAATCATGAAGCGCTCCAAATCCAGTTCTAGCCCAAAGCGTTGCTCATCCCAGCGGATGCTCTTTTTCAGCGACTGCATCGCGTGGTCGGTCTTATCCAGATTGCCGGGTTCCACCCAAACTTGCAGCAGCGCTTTTCGTCCAGATTGCAGCTTGAAACGCTCTTCTTGGCACACTAGATTTCCGGCCACCAGCGCGAACAAGTACGAAGGTTTATTGAATGGGTCTTGCCACTTTGCGTAATGGCGTCCATCTCCCAAATCACCTTGCTCAATCAAATTCCCATTGCTCAACATGACCGGATATTTAGCTTTGTCTCCACGCAACATCACCGTGTAGGGCGCCATCACATCGGGGCGGTCAGGAAAGTAAGTGATCTTGCGAAACCCTTGCGCTTCGCACTGACTGAAGAAATTCCCGTTAGACACATACACGCCCATCAACGAAGTATTTTTGGCAGGGTGGATGCGCGTTACGATTTCTAGTTCCACCGCGTCTGGTGTGTTCAGCAGCGTCAAAAAACCTTCTGTGACGGTGTAATCATTGCTTTCCTTGAGTGTGCGGCCATTCATGCGCAGCGCAACTAACTCTAGCTCTTCTCCAAGTAATTGAAGCTGCGTAGTAGGGGCAAGTGGATTACGTTTCATCACCAAGCGTGCATTGACGAGCGTGTTGTCCGCATCCAAATCAAAGCCGAGTTCAACTTGCTCGACAAGGTAGGCGGGCGGTGTGTAGTCCTTACGGAACACGCTGTTTGTGGTTTGGTTTTTCATGGCGATATTGAGCAGGAATGAAATTGAAATCGATGCACGTATTGTAACGAGCGTTAGCGATTCGTTTACTGAAAATGGGGTTGAGAAACCCTACCGAATCAACTGCCACTCACGCGAAACCACCCTGCAATGCTGCGCCGTGTGGCGTGAGAGAGTAAGACCTCATGCGGGAAGGATTCGCTCAAGAAAATAATCATCGTCCCAAAGGTCGGGTTCACCGTTGTCACGATGGACTTGCCGGTGGACTCGAACACCACCAACTCACCGCCATCGCGCGTATGCCAATCTTCGTTCAGATACAGCACGGTGGTGAGGATTCTATTTTTCTGGCCTTGCAACACATCAGAATGTTTCGCGTAACCATCGCCTTTGCCGTAGATCGCGTAATGGCACTCGTAGTCGAACAAGCCCAAGAACAACGACTCATTCAATCCCAAGCGCAACGTTTCCATGCAGGCCAGATAGGCTTGATCGACGTTATTCGAAGTGTCTAGCCAATCGATCACATCGCCGCGAATGGCACTGCGCTGTTTGGCCGCACCACGCCCTACTTGGGCGGCATGAAAGCGAGAGGAGTCGTCATCGTGGCAACGCGTGAATAAATCGGCTAACAGTTCCGCGACCAGCGGTTTAGCCAGAACGATGTAGCCAGAATGTTCCAGCTGATAGGAAATCTTTGCGATGTCCATAGGCGGCGGAGTCTAGCAGTTATGACGAGGAAGGCCGGGTGCGAATAAGCATGACGCAAAAGGAGAAGGATGGATTCAGGCAGAGCGCCTCACCGATAGTTGTTAAGCTACGCCCCCTTTATCTATTTTCGAAACAGGAATCATCGTGGACTTTGCAAGCATCTTGGTACTCGCTGTATTGGGTCTGGTCGGTTGGTTTTGGCTACACAGCATTCGCATCCTCGAAATTGCCCGCGCGGCGGGAAAGCAAGCCTGCAACAGGGCTGAACTTCAATTTCTAGATGACACCGTCGCCAGCACCCGCCTCGCGCTGGATCGCGATGCATCGGGTCGCCGCATATTGCGTCGCACTTATCGTTTCGAATTCACCGAAACGGGCAACAGCAGAAGGGAAGGTGAAGTCATCATGCTCGGAGAACGTGTTGAATCGGTGACTTTGGAGCCGTATGAGATATTGGAGTGAGCGAAAAACAGCCACTCGAAATTTAACCATTCAGTAACTCGATATGACAGACACCACCATCCAAAACGTCCCCGACACCGCCTTCATGGCAGCAGCCTATCGTGCCATCGAAAGCGAACGCCCCGATGCCCTGTTCCGAGATCCACTTGCAGATAAGCTGTCGGGCGAACGCGGCAGGGCGATCCTCGCCAGCCTGCCACCCCAAGCCATGATGGGCGGGTGGACCGTCATCATCCGCACCTGCATCATCGATGCACTCATCCAGCAGGCCATCACTCAAGGTGTGGGCACCATCTTGAATCTGGGGGCGGGTCTGGACACGCGTCCTTACCGGATGGCGTTACCAGAGACGTTGCGCTGGATCGAAGTCGATCATCCAACCCTCATCGAATGGAAGCGCACCCAGCTCGCACAGGAAAAACCACGCTGCCAGCTTGAAAGGATCGCACTCGATCTTGCCGATCAACACGCACGGCAGCAACTGTTGGATGAAGTGGCGAAGCGCTCCGGCAAAGTGCTGGTGCTGACAGAAGCCGTCACCCCCTACCTGCCAGAAGAAGCCGTGGCCGCACTCGGCGCAGACCTGCGCGCCAGAGCGGCGATGCAATACTGGATCGTCGACTATTTCTCACCCGCGTCATACGAATACCGCAGACGCAGCGGCATGAGCCGCGCGATGAAGAACGCCCCCTTCCTCTTCGAGCCAAATGATTATTTCGGCTTCTTCGCCACAGCCGGGTGGCAGCCGAAAGAGATCAAATATTTCGCGAAAGAAGCGCAAGGTCTGCATCGGCCTGCGCCATTCCCGTGGCACATCAGGCTCATCACATCCGTGTTGGGACTACTGATGCCGCCAGAGAAAAGACGGGCGATGAAACGGTATGCGGGGTTTGTGTTGTTTGAGCCTGATCTCAGGAAGGACTAATCCAACTTGTTCAAAAAGCTCAACTCTCTTGAGGCCAAAGCGATCTCTCTCAAGAAGCAGAGCAACCCAAGAATGAGAAAGAGCATGGCTGCGAAGAACGTACCGGCAACGATGTCGGGCATATTCAAACCCATCTTCACCTCGACGAAGAGCGATGCGATAGACGTACACACACTCAATGCCGCCAGCGTGATCAGCCCAATAGACCTGCGAATCCAAGCAGTGCGCCGCACAATGATCTCGAACTCATCCACATGCTTGGCACGTTGGTCTTCATTCATCGTGTGAAGCACACGAGCACGGTCGATCGCGCGGCCAAGTCGGTTCACCAGCACAGAGAGGATAGAGCCCACACCCGTCAACAAAAATACAGGGGCAACTGCATCGCGGATGGCAACGGACACGCTTTGGATTTCGGGAAGCGAACTTTCGATCATTAAACTTTCCTTAATAAAAATTTGTCGTTCCCGCCCTTCGGCAAGCTCGGGATAAACTGGCTTACAGCCAAGCGGGAACGCAGTTAAACAAAGATACTGGATTCCCGATTTCCCGAGAATGGCTAGTCAACCAGTGTCTTCCTTGTCTGTCTCCAAGGATTATTAACGACGCCTTTTTGGAGGTTGCACTCATCACAGAAAAACGGCGGGTGAAACCTTGAAGCGTCCCGCCAGTGCTTTCACTTGGCGTGTATTGAGTTCGCGCTTGCCGTTTAGGATAGAGGAGACGATGCTTTGCCCGCCTAACTCTTCCGCCAAATCCGTTTGCTTCAGGTTGTGCTCTTCCATCAGAAAAGCGAGCACTTGCGCGGGCGTGGCTTCCGGCATGGTTTGCTGCTTTGCTTCGTAGGCTTCCACTTCCTTGGTCACGAGATCGAGCAGCGGCATCAGGCGATGCGATTCGTTCGCGCCGATGCGGTCGAGCAACTCATCCATCACCGACACGCGGCGTTTGTAATCCTTCTCGCTGGTGATAGCACCGAGCGGCACGAGCTTGTTTAAGTCCTGCCAAGCGGATTGCACCGAGGCGAGATCGAGATGGCGTTCAGCGACTATGCTCATTTTCGTTTACTCCTTTTTTGATCTTTGTTCCACTGGTCATATTCGGCATGGGTGAAAAACTCTTTGATATATACCCGCTGATACCGGTAGTGGATGATCGTTATCAGTCGATAGTTATTGCCCTTGATGTTGAAAACCGTGTACGGATCGGCAAAGTCCGCAGTCGGCAACACTGCGCGCACGGCATGGATGTCTGTGAAATCCGTCTTCTCGAATATCTTTCGCCAACTCGCAAGCGGTTCGGCGGCATCGGTGTGGCGCGCGGCAAAACCATCCAGCGTTTTCTTCTTGATGACGTTCATTTGGGAGGGAATATAGCAACCTGCTATATCTGTGTCAATTGCGGTTGAATGGAGCAGTTGAGTAGATTGGAAACCCTGGATCGATGGAGTCTAAACCTATCGATTATTTAACTAGAAAAAATACCCAAAAACCTCCACGAAATGTCTATTAGCTCATTTTCGCTGCTTTTGATAAATGGCAGCCGCCATTTCCGCATCGGGTGGTGCGCCGTCAAGACTTTTTCCGTCCACGTTCAGGCCGCAAATAGAAGCATAAACAGCTGTTTGTGCCGAGCTGAGGGAAACCACTCTATGGACTAAGTCAGCCCAGTCATTAAAGCGTTGTTTGTTGCGCTCTTCGATTATTTGTGCAGCCGTATCAGATCCAACACCAATTACATTAGCCAGTTCGGACTCTGTTGCGGTATTGACATTAATATAGTGTAAAACGATGTTGGGCGAGGATGAGTCAACTCCCTGGCTCTCGACAGCTCTCTGCGCCCGCTCTTCAGTTAATTTTCTATCCCAGGCCGCATCTCTTTCTGCTTTTTCTTGAGCTCTTTGGGCAACGGCCTCTGGCGTATTGGCCGCCTTCTCCTTGGCTAAATATTTTGCAACGGCAACAAATGACTCCTTGTCAATGCAATTAAAACGGTGGTTGATAAGGTAACCATCCTCCAATGCTTTGTTGCGCGACTCAATTGAGTGCAGAGGTGATCCCTGACATGCAGCTTGGTAGGCGGATGAAGATTCTTCACTTCCCTTGTTGCAGCTTTTCACCATTAGGATTGTCGTGAGCACAGTAATCAATATCGCAATAGAACGAGGGTGTAGAGGCATTGGCATAGTGTTGTTTTTCGAGTGTGTGAACAGCATTGGGGCCGATCCCTGTTTTTCTTTGATGCCCCATTGATTGCGTAATTATTTAAAGTCAATGATCGGTGTAACCCATGATCGTTTTGACGAGAATGGGATGTGCCGTCATATCTATCTGGGGGTCTTTCAGCTTTGCCGGTATCCCTTCGCACGATTGCAGATGTTCGGAAGGCGATGCATTTTCGAGCTTTGCATATATCTCGTTGTGTGCCAGTCTTGATTGCACGGCGATTTTCAGCCTTTCATCGTAAGAAAGCCGAGTCTGCAAAATGTGGGAGCCCTTTGCCAAGAGCGACTCGTGCCGTTGGTGCCATGCCACACGCGCCTGTTTTATCGCTGATGCAGTGGAAGGGGCCTTGGCAACGCACCACGCCTCCATCTTTTCCAACATATATCCAGTCGAGCCAAGTTTGATGGAGGCCAAGATCGGGTCGAGTTCCATCTTGTCGGAAGAGCTCGGCATGATCTTTTGTGTCTCGGTTGCTGATGTACATGGCTTGTCCTGATATGCCATTTCCCCTGTTGAGTTCGCGCACTTGTACATGGCAGATTCAGCGGCAAATGGCAGGCAAAGCATACCAAGTAAGAAAAAATGGGCAGTGCAATTCATCGGGCATCCTTTCATATCGGATTTAGGTCTCAAATTGAGCCAAGTATATCCACCTCTCTATCATCGGTGTCCTCAGTCACTTTGGTGACAAGCTCAAACAGATGGATAAAAAATTAAACGCACAAGTAAAATGTCAGGAATCGATAAGTTGCCCCATTGATTAAACCTCGTTGATTGGCAACAGAGGCTGCATATTGCGGCTTGCGAAAGCTAGTGCCACTGGATACGGACTCATATCCTTTACAAACGCGGATCATCCACCAGTTTATTAAAGTAGGGTCGCCAGAAAGTAAGTTCATTTCGATACTGACTTTCAGTGATTTCCGTCCCAGCTTTTTTATGGATTTTGATGATAATTCGCCAATATAAAGAGTTTGTTTTTGCGTCTAATGTGCAGTATCCACTATCAGATACTGATGCACGTCTATCGCATATGGCGCCTTTTAATAATGTAAATCCCAGTGGTAAATAATTTCCTGCGTCGCGCATCAAAAATTTATAATCCGTTTCAGTTTCCTCAAAGTCCCCATGACTACCGGGTTTTGTAGGCTGATCGATAAAATAGGTAAAAAACTCCGATTCATAAAGAGAGTCTGGCGTGCTTGTTGGTTCCTTTGTTAAAATTTTTTCATGTGTTAATTGTTCATACATTGCCGCATAAACTACGTTATCAATTGTGCGAGTAAGTGAAATCCTCCCTCCCTCTTTTTCACAAATTGTATTGCCATCGTATATATGACATGTTTCTTCTGTTGGCTTATCCAAGTACTTCCCACTCAAACATAAAAAAAACACTTTTGCCTTGGCATAAGTAACGCGCGAATGGGATTGAGCTTCTTCCGACACACATTTGATCTCAGCCAACTCCTTGGGTAAAGGTGGCTCGCCAATAAACCAAAATATAGCAAGGCATGTTGATAAAAACACTAGTAATTTAATAGACATAAGGGTGATATGTGAAATTTGAAAATATTCAGGGACAGGCCACGGTATTTCTCAAGCTGCATACCGCTGAATCTCGACTTCAACATGCCGCCGAGCAGTTGCATCAGCATCGGCGTACACACGGCTGGCGATAGGGCCGCTTAAATAATATTCTCCGCAGTCATCGCAGATTTCAGCGGGTACATCGCGAATCACGACCACGCTTTTATCGCGTTGCAGGGTGACGGTCGTAATGCCTGGATGTGTTTCGCCAGTTTTGCAGATTGTGCATTGCATCATGTTCTCCTTTGCTTGAACGTCTCGTCCCAGATTATGGGGTCTGGCAAATAGATGGTGACCAAGTGGCAGTCGCCTTCTTTTGAACGTGCTACTACTGTGTGAATCGCCTGCTTACCTTGAAACCCTAGCAGCAATGCGCTGGGGAATGGCTTGTCGTCTGGGTATTCAATAATAATTTCTGCTTCTGCAATGATGTGTGCAACTGCTGTCGGATCGATTCCGCGCTGAAACATGCGCTCGAAAGCGTGGCGGGAGAAGTGCAGTGTTTTACATTCCATGACGTTGATTGAAACGGATGATTTGGGGGCAGTTTAGCACCCTTCACAAGGCGCTTGGTTACACCAACTTCTTCAACTGATAAATCCTCTCCAACGCTTCCTTCGGACTCATCTCATCCGGTTGCAGGTCGCGCAGCGCCGACAGCAGCGGATGTTCTTCCGGCTCTGGCACTTCGGGTGCGGCGGCGAAGAGGTCGCCTTGCGGGCTTTGGGCGGCGCTGTTCTGTTCCAACTTCACTAGCTGTTTCTTCGCGCTGCGGATGACGCTGTTCGGCACGCCCGCGAGGGCGGCGACTTGCAGGCCGTAGCTTTGGCTGGCGGCACCTTCGTTCACGCTGTGCAAGAAGACGATGCTGTGCTGGTGTTCGATGGCGGCGAGGTGGACGTTGGCGAGTTGTTTGAATTCTTCGGCCAATCGCGTGAGCTCGAAATAGTGGGTGGCGAACAAGGTGTAGCTGCGGTTGATCTCTAGCAGGTGGCGCGCGATGGCGTAGGCGAGGGCGAGGCCGTCGAAGGTGCTGGTGCCGCGCCCGATCTCGTCCACCAGCACCAGGCTCTTGTCGGTGGCGTTGTGCAGGATGTTGGCGGCCTCGGTCATCTCGACCATGAAGGTGGAACGCCCCGAGGCTAAGTCGTCCGATGCGCCGATGCGCGTGAAGATCTGGTCGATCTCGCCCAGTACCGCTTGCTGTGCAGGCACGAAGCAGCCGACATGCGCCAGCAACGCGATGATGGCGGTCTGCCGCATGTAGGTCGATTTACCACCCATGTTCGGACCGGTGATGAGCAGCGTGCGGCGCGCGTCGTTGAGCGTGCAGTCGTTCGGCGTGAAGGTATCCACTTGCGCTTCGACGACAGGGTGGCGACCTTGCTTGATGTCTATGCGTGCATCGTTGCTGAACTGCGGTGCGCAGAAGTTGAGCGTGGCGGCACGTTCGGCGAAGGTGGCGAGCACGTCCAACTCGGCGATGGCGGCGGCGATGGCTTGTAGTTGCGGGATGCTCGGTGCGAGTGCGTCCAGCAGTTGTTCGTAGAGCATCTTCTCGCGCGCCAATGCGCGGTCGTTGGCAGAGAGCGCTTTGTCTTCGAAGGTCTTCAACTCGGGCGTGATGTAACGCTCGGCGTTCTTCAAGGTCTGGCGGCGGCGGTAGTCGTCGGGCACGTTCACCGATTGCGCGATGCTCACCTCGATGTAGAAACCGTGTACGCGGTTGTATTCCACCTTCAGCGTGTTGATGCCGGTGCGCGCGCGTTCGCGTGCTTCCAACTCCAACAAGAAATCGCCGCAGTTGGTCTGGATACCGCGTAGCTCGTCTAACTCGGCATCGAAGCCGTCGGCGATGACGCCGCCTTCGCGCAGCACGGAGGAAGGCTCGGCCTTCAACATCTTCTGCAACAACTCGACCAGCGATGCGTCGGCTTGGAGCTCGGCAGTCAGTTGCCGAATGCGTGGTGCAGATACCTTCGCCAACAAAGCGTGCAGCGCTGGCAATTGTTTCAATGTGTCGCGCAGGCCAGAAAGGTCACGCGGTCGCGCACTTCTCAAGGCGATGCGCGCGGTGATGCGTTCCACGTCCACGCTGGATTTCAATTGCTGGTGCACGGCGCTGAACTTGTCATCGAGCTCGTCCACTGCATCCAGCCTCGCGCGCAGCACATCACGGTTGCGCAGCGGATGATGCAGCCAGTGTGCCAACAGACGACTGCCCATGTTGGTAGCACAGGTGTCGAGCAGCGAGAGCAGGGTGGGGGCAGTTTCACCGCGCAGGGTTTGGGTGATCTCCAGATTGCGACGAGTGGCGGCATCCATGCGCACGAACTCATCAGCGTGATACACCTGTGCGCTGCGGATGTGCGCGATGCTTTGCCCTTGGGTGAGTTTGGCGTAGCCGAGCAATGCGCCTGCGGCTTCCAATCCGACGGTGAAATCATCGCAGCCAAAACCGGCAAGGTCGCGCGTGGCGAATTGTTGGCACAGCGCGCGGTGCGCGGTGTCGCGGTCGAAGTGCCAATCGGGTAACGATTTGTTCGCGGCGTTCTTGAGCTGCGGTGCGGCGACACTCTCAGCGACCAATATCTCAGAAGGTTGCAGACGTTCGAGTTCGGCAGGTAGTTGGCTGGCGGCGACTTCAGCGAGGGTGAATTGACCCGAAGCGAGGTTGAGCCATGCAAGGCCCACTTCGTTGTTGCGCTGGTGTAGCGCGAGCAACAGGTTGTCGCGCTTCTCTTCCAACAAGGCGGAATCGGTCACCGTACCCGGTGTGACGATGCGCACCACTTTGCGTTCGACGGGGCCTTTGCTGGTGGCGGGGTCGCCGATCTGTTCGCAGATGGCGACGGACTCGCCCATCTTCACCAAGCGCGCGAGGTATTGCTCTGCCGCGTGATACGGCACACCCGCCATCTTGATCGGCTGGCCGTTGGATGCGCCGCGTTGGGTTAGCGTGATGTCGAGCAGCTTGGCGACGCGCACGGCATCGTCCATGAACAACTCGTAGAAATCGCCCATGCGGTAGAACAGCAGCTTGTCGATGTGTTCCGCTTTGATGCGGTGGTACTGCGCCATCATGGGCGTGTGCACGATGACGCTCACCGCGTTAGCCTTTCAAGCCTTCTGTCAGATGCGGTGCGATGAGCTTGAGCAGGTGTTCTTGGATGAACGGATTGCCTGCGCAGATATGACCGCTGGTGAGGAAATTCTGATTGCCAGCGAGGTCGCTGACGATGCCGCCCGCTTCAGAGATGAGCAGTGCGCCCCCTGCGATGTCCCACGGTTTCAAGCCGGTTTCAAAGAAGCCGTCATAACGTCCCGCCGCAGTCCAAGCCAAATCAAGCGATGCCGCGCCAGGGCGACGCAAGCCTGCCGTCTTTTGCATCACATCCTTAAAGATGGACAGGTAGGCATCCATATGTTCAAAACGCGTGTAGGGGAAGCCCGTGCCGATGAGACTGTCTTCAATCTCTTTGAGTTTGGAAACACGAATGCGTTTGTCGTTTAGGTAAGCGCCGCGACCACGGGTGGCGGTGAATAGGTCGTTCTTGGTAGGGTCGTACACCACGGATTGCGTCAGCACGCCGTTATGTTGCAGGGCGATGGAGACGGCGTATTGAGGAATGCCATGCAAGAAATTGGTTGTGCCATCAAGCGGGTCGATAATCCAAACATACTCGGACTGGCCTTGAGCGCCGCCCTCTTCTGCTAGAATCGCATGCGTTGGATAGGCATCCAACAAGGTCTGTACGATAAGGTTTTCCGCCGCGCGATCCACTTCGCTAACGTAATCCGCATGGGATTTCTTTTGGATAGAGAGGTGGTCCAAATTGTCTGCGGCACGGTGGATCAAGTTTCCGGCGCGACGAGCGGCCTTCACCGCGATGTTGAGCATGGGGTGCATATCAGTACGACCTTTTTAATGAGCTGGGGAAATCCGGCGCGTATTTTAGTTGGTATTCCGTTTTGAATAAACCTAATCCTTTCGAGAACATCAGAGTTGTCTTGAGCCACACCACCCATCCGGGCAACATCGGTGCGGCGGCACGTGCCATGAAAACGATGGGCTTGCGCCATCTCTATCTTATTAATCCGCGTCACTTCCCCGATCCACAAGCCAATGCCATGGCGGCAGGCGCGGATGACGTGTTGCAAAACGCTGTTGTATGCAGCTCGATAGATGAAGCCTTGCAGGGCGTGGCTTACACCGTGGCGATGACGGCACGTTTGCGCGACATTTCGATTGCCGTAAAAACGCCACGTGAAGCCATGCCGCAGGTGGTGCAAGAAGCCAGCCAGCATCCGGTGGCTTTGCTGTTCGGTACAGAAATGTCCGGCCTCACCAACGAAGAAATGGGCAAGGCGCAACTGGGTGTGAACATTCAGACCAACCCTGATTTCTCTTCACTCAACATCGCAGCCTCGGTGCAAGTGGTGGCGTATGAGTTGAGTGTGGCTGCGAATGCTTATCAATTGGTCGTTCCTGAAGTTGCGCCCGCCGCGCATGAGCGGGTGGAAGGGCTGTACGCGCATCTGGAAAAAGCACTGTTCGAGATGGGATTTTTCACCACGCAAAACCCCGCACGCTTGATGCAGCGACTGCGCCGTTTGTATTCGCGCGCTCGTTTGGAAGATGAAGAAGTCAACATCCTGCGCGGCATACTCACCGTCGCCACCGCGTACAATGCGCGCCTTAAACAACGTTACATGGAAGAACATCCCGATGTTCAAAAACATTAGAGAAGACATCGCCAGCGTTTTTGATCGCGACCCCGCCGCGCGCAGCACTTTTGAGGTGTTGACGTGCTATCCGGGTTTGCACGCGCGTATTTTTCATCGTTTGTCGAATAGCTTGTGGCACATCAATTTGAAATGGATGGCACGCTTCACTTCGCATATTGCGCGGGGGCTGACGGGGATTGAAATTCACCCTGGAGCGACTATTGGTCGCCGTTTCTTCATTGATCACGGTATGGGTGTCGTGATTGGTGAGACGGCAGAAATTGGCGACGATGTGACGCTCTATCACGGTGTGACTTTGGGTGGTACGTCGTGGAAAGAGGGGAAGCGCCATCCGACGCTGGGTAATGGTGTGGTGGTGGGCGCGGGCGCAAAAATTTTGGGGCCGATACAAATTGGTGACGGTGCAAAAATTGGCTCGAATGCGGTAGTGGTGAAGGATGTGCCTGCGGGTGCGACAGCAGCTGGCATCCCTGCGCGGATATTGGATGAAGAAAAAAAGGTGGCACATGGCTTCAACGCCTACGGTATTGGTAACGACCAAAATGATCCAGTTGCCAAAGCGCTGCATGGATTGATTGGGCATAGCGTCACGGTGGATCAGCGTATCGAATTGATTCTTCAGCAATTAGAACGACTAGGTGTGCGCGTGGATGAAGAGCGCGCCACGGCCGACAAGTTCGATCCCAATCACTTGAATAAGATTGTTGATTAAAGTTGTCGGGTATTCTATGATTCACTCACTGCGGGGTTAATGCTGGTTCGGATTGCCCCTTTCGTTTAAGTCGATTAATTAAAGTAAGGAAAAATTATGCGCCTCACTACTAAAGGACGTTTTGCCGTAACCGCGATGGTTGACCTGACTCAACGTGGGGGTAAGGGACCCATCACCTTGGCGGCAATCAGTGAGCGGCAAAAAATTTCGCTGTCGTATTTGGAGCAGCTTTTTTCCAAATTGCGCAAAAACAATGTGGTTGCCAGTGTGCGCGGCCCAGGCGGTGGATATTGCCTATCGCGCCCTGCCAACAAAATTTCTATCGCTGACATCGTCATCGCGGTAGATGAGCCGCTCGATGCGACTAATTGCGACCGAATGGGCAATTGCAAAGATGGCGAGCCGTGCTCCACGCATGATTTGTGGATGGGTTTGAGTGACAAAATTCATGAGTACTTGCAGCAAATTACCTTGCAGCAAGTGGCGGATGGACAAGCTAAAGCGGTGAAGTCAGATGTTGCGCCGATTGCCTTGAGTAAGTCGATGAGCAAGCAATCTGCGACGGCGTGATTAAGGAAAAAAAATGACGCTGCATTTCCCTATTTATATGGATTACTCCGCGACCACGCCGGTAGACCCGCGCGTGGCCGAGGTGATGATCCCTTACCTCACCGAGCAGTTCGGCAATCCGGCATCACGTTCGCATGCCTATGGTTGGACGGCTGAGGAGGCGGTAGAGCGTGCGCGGGAGCAAGTTGCAGCACTGGTGAATGCCGATCCGAAAGAGATCGTGTGGACGTCAGGTGCGACCGAGTCGAATAACTTGGCTTTGAAAGGCGCAGCGAATTTCTACGCCGAGAAGGGTAAGCATATCGTCACGGTGAAGACCGAGCACAAAGCCATCTTGGATACGGTGCGAGAGTTGGAGCGTCAAGGTTTCACGGCGACCTACCTCGATCCAGAGCCAAGCGGTTTGGTCGATCTGGAAAAACTCAAAGCGGCATTGCGTCCTGACACCGTCATCGTGTCGGTGATGTATGTGAATAATGAGATTGGCGTCATCCAAGACATTGCAGCCATCGGCGAGATGTGTCGTGAGCGCGGCATCCTGTTCCATGTGGATGCGGCACAAGCGACAGGCAAGGTCGCCATCGATCTGCAAAAGCTCAAGGTCGATCTGATGTCGTTCTCGGCACACAAGACTTACGGCCCTAAAGGCATCGGCGCGTTGTATGTGCGTCGTAAACCACGTGTACGTCTGGAAGCACAGATGCATGGCGGTGGTCACGAGCGCGGCTTCCGTTCCGGCACCTTGGCGACACATCAGATCGTTGGTATGGGTGAAGCTTTCCGTTTAGCTAAAGAAGAGATGGCGACTGAGAACGAGCGCATCCGTATGTTGCGTGACCGCTTGTGGGCTGGGCTGTCGAGCATGGAAGAGGTTTACCTGAACGGTGATATGGATAGTCGCGTTCCACACAATCTGAACGTGAGCTTCAACTTCGTGGAAGGGGAGTCGCTCATCATGGCAGTGAAAGATATCGCGGTGTCTAGCGGTTCTGCCTGCACATCAGCGAGCTTAGAACCATCATACGTGTTGCGCGCTTTGGGGCGTAACGATGAGTTGGCACATAGCTCTATCCGTTTTACGGTGGGTCGTTTTACTACCGTGGAAGAAGTGGATTACACCATCAAGTTATTGCACGACAAGATCGGCAAATTGCGCGAACTCTCACCCTTGTGGGAGATGCACCAGGACGGTATCGATCTGAACACCGTTCAATGGGCTGCGCATTAAAGGCGTAGGAGGACAAAATGGCATACAGCGAAAAACTACTAGATCACTACGAGAATCCCCGCAATGTGGGTTCGATGGATAAGAGCGACTCATTCGTAGGTACAGGGATGGTCGGCGCGCCAGCTTGTGGCGATGTGATGAAGCTACAGATCAAAGTCGGCAAAGACGGCATCATCGAAGATGCGAAATTCAAGACTTATGGTTGCGGTTCGGCTATCGCATCGAGTTCCTTGGTGACCGAATGGGTCAAGGGTAAGACGGTCGATCAGGCGCTAGCGATCAAGAACACACACATCGCGGAAGAGTTGGCATTGCCACCTGTGAAGATCCACTGCTCTATCTTGGCGGAAGATGCCATCAAAGCGGCTGTGGCAGATTACAAATCCAAGCATGGCGCCAACGTTGAAACGGCCGCCTGCAATGGAAACAAATAGGAGTCGGACATGAGCGTCACGTTGACAGAGAACGCTGCTAAGCATGTGCAGAATTTTTTGACTAAGCGCGGCAAAGGCGTCGGGCTGCGTTTGGGCGTTCGTACTAGCGGCTGCTCGGGCATGGCTTACAAATTGGAATTCGCGGATGCGGCTGATGATGCTGACCTGAAATTTGATAGCCACGGCGTGACAGTGTTGGTCGATCCGCAAAGCTTGCCTTACATCGACGGCATGGAGCTGGATTACACCCGCGAAGGGCTGAATGAAGGTTTCAAGTTCAACAATCCCAACGTGAAGGATGCGTGTGGATGTGGAGAGAGCTTCAAGGTCTGATGGGTTTTTCCTTATGAAGTCTCTCGATTTCCAGCAGGACTTCTTCCAGTTGTTCGAACTCCCGCCACGTTTTGCTATCGATAGCGCTGCACTCGATCAGCGTTATCGCGACTTGCAGTCGCAAGTCCACCCCGACAAGTTCTCCCACCTCTCTGAATCCGAACAGCGCCTCTCCATGCAATGGTCAACACGCATCAACGAGGGCTACCAGACTTTGCGCAGCCCGTTGGTACGTGGTCGCTACCTGCTGTCTTTGCAAGGTGTCGATACACAGGAAGAAACCAATACATCCATGCCGCTGGATTTTTTGATGCAGCAGATGGAATGGCGCGAAGCTTTGCAAGCAGCCCTCGAAGCAAAAAATATGGATGCGCTTGATGTGTTGAGCGACAACAATCGCAAAGAGACAAAGTTGTTGCAGCAGCAGTTGGGTGTACAGCTGGATGACGCACACGACACCGTTGCGGCGGCGGGCTCTGTGAGAAAATTACGCTTTCTAGAAAAACTTGCTGAAGAAATTTCTTCAGCTTACGACGAATTAGATTCCTGATATGGCACTTCTTCAAATCTCCGAACCTGGCTTAAGCGCCGCTCCCCACCAGCATCGGCTGGCGGTGGGCATTGACTTGGGCACGACCAACTCATTGGTGGCGACAGTACGCAACGGTATCAGCGTGGTGCTGAACGATGAGGATGGTGTGGCGTTATTACCATCCGTGGTGCGCTACCAAACCGATGGTGCAGTGCAGGTGGGCATTGCAGCACAAGTGGTGCAGAGCGAAGACCCGCAAAATACGATTGTGTCAGTGAAACGCTTCATGGGACGCGGACTGAAGGATGTGGGCGAGGTCATTGACCTACCCTATCGTTTTGTGGACCCCGCTTCGACAGGATCAGGACAGGCTCTGGGCATGGTGCAGTTACGCACCGTGGCAGGGGTTAAGAGTCCCGTTGAAATTTCCGCTGAAATTTTGAAAGTGCTGCGTGACCGCGCGGAGCGTTCTTTGGGAGGGGACTTGGTCGGCGCAGTTATCACCGTGCCAGCCTATTTCGATGATGCACAACGACAAGCCACGAAAGATGCAGCCAAACTGGCGGGATTGAATGTGTTGCGTTTGTTGAATGAGCCAACAGCGGCAGCCATTGCCTATGGCTTGGATAACGCTTCCGAAGGCGTGTATGCCGTATATGACTTGGGCGGTGGCACGTTTGATATTTCTATCTTGAGATTATCCAAAGGCGTGTTTGAGGTATTGGCGACGAATGGTGACTCTGCGCTGGGTGGCGATGATTTTGATCAACGCATCTATTGCTGGGTTTTGGAAAAAGCCCAGTTATCTCAATTAGGCGCTCACGACACGCGCTTGTTACTCACCCATGCACGAGCGGCTAAAGAGCAATTAACAGAACACGCGCAGACGCAAATTACGGCGCTGTTGAGTAACGGCGAGTTAGTCGATGTAACGCTCACACGCGATGCGTTCTATGACATGACGCAGAACCTGCTCACCCGCACTTTGCAACCCACGCGCCGTGCTTTGCGCGATGCCAAGTTGAATGTGGATGAGGTGAAAGGGGTGGTGATGGTGGGCGGTTCAACGCGCATGCCGCAAGTTCAGCGTGCGGTTACCGAGTTGTTTAATCAGACACCATTGACCAATCTAGACCCCGATAAAGTGGTCGCACTCGGAGCCGCAATTCAAGCCAATGTGCTGGCCGGAAATCGCAGTGCCGATGATTGGTTGTTGCTCGATGTTATCCCGCTTTCATTGGGTATTGAGACCATGGGCGGCCTGACTGAAAAAATCATTCCGCGCAACACCACGATACCTAGCGCTCGTGCGCAAGAATTTACCACCTACAAAGATGGTCAGACCGCGATGAGCATCCATGTGGTGCAAGGGGAGCGTGAGTTGGTAGTGGATTGCCGTTCGTTGGCTAAATTTGAACTACGCGGCATCCCTGCCATGGTGGCGGGCAGTGCGCGTATTCGCGTCACTTACCAAGTCGATGCGGATGGATTGTTGAGTGTGTCCGCACGTGAGATGACTAGCGGTGTTGAGTCGGTAGTCACCATCAAGCCATCCTACGGCTTGAGCGAAGGTGACATCACCCGCATGTTGCAAGACGGTAATCAACATGCCCGTGACGACATGCAAGCACGTGCCCTGCGCGAGCAGCAGACCGAGGCGGGGCAATTGTTGGAAGCGGTTGAAAATGCCTTGCAACAAGATGGCGCAGCACTGTTGGATGATGCATCCCAAGCGCACATCCGAAGCAGTATGGATGCGTTGCGTGACGTATTAAATGGCAATGACCACCTTGCCATCAAACGTGCCGTCGAAGCGTTGAATCAGGCGACAGTCATCTTTGCTCAAGCGCGTATGGATCGCAGTGTGTCGCATGCTTTGAAGGGACATAACATGTCCGAACTGGAAAATTAAAATGACTCAAATTATTGTCTTACCGCATGAAGAGTTATGTCCCAAGGGCGCGTTGTTTGAAGCCACTCCAGGTACGTCTATCTGTGATGCGTTGTTAGCGCAGGAAATAGACATCGAACATGCTTGCGAAAAATCCTGTGCTTGCACGACTTGTCACGTTATTTTGCGTGAAGGATTCCGTAGCTTGGAAGAGGCAACAGAGTTAGAAGAAGATATGTTGGACAAGGCGTGGGGATTAGAGCCCAATTCTCGATTGAGTTGCCAAGCATTGGTGGGCGCAACGGCGCTGGTGGTTGAGATACCCAAATACTCCATCAACATGACGAAAGAAGGGCATTCCAAATGAAATGGATAGACGTGCGCGACATCGCCATTGCATTGGCGGAAAAGCATTCAGAAGTGAACCCACTCAAAGTGAATTTTGTGCAACTGCATAACTATGTGGTTGAGCTAGAAGGTTTTGATGACGACCATGCGCGCGGTGGCGAAAAAGTGCTAGAAGCGATTCAGGCGACTTGGATTGAGGAAGCAGAGTAATGAAAGATTGGCGCAACATTTCTTATCGTTGGCTCTACGCCGTTGGGGTACTCATTGTGCTCGGCTTAATTGGTGGCGCTTTGTATCTGCAATACGGTCTGCGTGAAGACCCTTGCCCACTATGCATGATTCAGCGTGTCGTGTTTATCGCCATCGGCGTGTTGTTCTTCATCGCCGCCTTGCACAATGCAGGTCGTATTGGGCGCTGGGTGTATTCCATATTGATTGCACTCACCGCTTTGGCTGGCATCGGCGTTTCCTCACGACACATCTGGTTGCAACATTTACCCAAAGATCAAGTGCCCGCCTGCGGCCCTGGCCTCGATTTTATGTTGCAGCATTTTCCGATGGCAGAAGTGTGGCAAGAGCTGATGCACGGCTCGGGCGAATGTGCCACCAAAGGGTGGTCGTTCCTCGGTTTAGGTCTCCCTGAACTAGCACTGACTTGGTATGTGATCTTGGGGCTCTTGGCGATATTCATCGCGGTCAAGAAACCTAGTCTCTAACGATACAGCGCTATCCGACTGAAGCAGATGTCTGCTTCCATTTTCCTGCCGATTGCGACAATGCCGATCCGGCGCAGTTGACTCGTATTAAGTCCAAGCTGAATACGATGCGGCATGAAGTCTGCGAAGGGGATGCGGAGTGTTTTCCAGTTCGTGTCGGCCGTAAAGCTGTAGCGGTAGGACTGCCAAACCACTTGCGTATCGCCCGTCCGTAGATGCACGTTATAACTTTCATTATTTCCGCACACCTCTATTTGTATACCAGAAAAGCCTGTGGCATCAAGCAGTCCATGCTCATCTAAATCAAGGCTGGCTTGAATAAAACCGCCATTGTTTTCCAGACTTACCGAGCCACTCAAGCAAAGACAAGGTTTTCCGGCCACCAGGGTTGCGTGCAACTCGGCGCGCGAAACACCGCCCATTACCGTGTCCGAAACAGCTCGCCATGAATTGCCGTTGCTGGAATAAAGACTGCTATGACTGCGGTCGTCGATGTGGCGCAATGCTTGAGTGCACATGATTTAAGTGGAATTAATCCTTGAACCAAGCGAGTAACGACTTGGGCTTTTCTTCGGTGCGATTGGATATGGCAATTGCATTTGCGACTTCAAGTAAGAATGCATTCGCCTGCCCAGCGCTGAAATCATACGGCTGGAATAATCCGTTTTCGCTGTAGCGCAACACCATCTCATTGTCGCTACCACTAAAGGCAACGAAATTCATCGACCAAGTAGGGAAGAGGCGTGAGTTAACTTCGCTGTAGTCTATCAGCACACATTTTGAATGGCGTGGGTCTGCGGCGATGCGCAGATAAGTCTGATTTACATCACGCCGTTCACCTTCCAAGCATTGAAAAAAATAGCGGTCTGAATACAACAACAGCCCCGTTACTTTCTTGGCGCTATTGTTTATTTTTGATTTATCCAGAATCTGTTTGATATTTTCATCCGACATTTCTGTATTCGAATAGCTAATGTAGATTAAGCGAACGAGCATGGTGATTCCTTTTCTAGATTAAATAATACGCGGAGATTTTTGGAGGCTGGCAGGCATACGCAAGGTAGGCATATCCCATTGCTCTAAAACTAAAACGGCGTGTAAGCATTCCTCTAATGCCGCATGCGCTCGTTGTGCATCAGTAGCAATGCGTTGATGTACGGCGACATCGGTGTCAGTTTGATTGAGGCAGCCTTGTTGATAGGCGAATAAATCGCGCAGTCCGATGATGTGTTTGGCCACTTGCGCGGGGCAGGCGCACTGGTAAATCAATGATTGATCAAGAATGTGACTGAGTTGGGTGTCAGTGAATTGAGACTTCAAGATAACTCCTTAATTTGCGGTTGAATATGTGCGCAGGCAACGGGCGTTGCAAAGCCGCGCACCTGAATAGTTTCGCTGATGGGGGCGCTGCTAAATTCGAAACGTGCGCGACTGGCTACATCTTGAGTTGCCAATATCTCACCCCCTTGCGCGAGTGAACACAGCCGAGAAGCCAGATGCACATGCGTGCCGATGACATCGAAATGCATGTGCTCATGCGTACCTAAAAGGCCCGTCAATACCAATCCATCACTGATGCCGATACCGATTTGAATTTCGTCAATAGGCGGAGAAGCTTGCATCGCATGCGCACATTTAAGCGCCAAATGACAGCGTGCAGCCCCTTCGAATACCGCCAACAACCCGTCCCCAGTGGTCTTCACCACCATGCCGTCATAAGTGCGAATGAGTCGCGCTTGCTCACCCAGTATGCGATTAAGTCGCGCGAAATAATCTTGTGCAGAAGACTGTGCGATGTGGCGAGACGAATCGCGAATATCGGTGAACATCACGGACATGTCGAACAGTTCGGCATGTCCAGGTTCAGGTTGATTGAAGATGCGGCGCAGCCCGCCGGTGGGCAGAAAGCGTAACAAGTTGAGATGTTCCGTGGCGAGATGTCGTGTTTGACTCTGCCGACGCACTTCCTCTTCGACGTGCTTGGCGAGCGCATCTGGCACGATAGGTTTTTCGAACAACGCATCGACTAGGCCTGCCTGACGCAAGGGTTCAAAATTTCTTTTTTCAACACCGGGGCTCACAATCACCAGCACGTGTAGCGTCGGATGATCTTGCTTTAAGCGACTTAAAAATGCGAACGGAGGCGTATCGGTGGTGTGGTGATTCAGCACCAAAATACCACTCACGCTAGGCAGTCGTACGCTATCCAGCAATTCCAGATTTTCGTGAGCGTGCAAGAAACAGTTTTCGATGCGCGCGATGCGCTCGACCAACAAAGAGCGCGTGTAGGCGCTGCTATCCACGATGATGATGCCTATATTTTGCGGCTTCACAATGGGGCCTGAAGGTGAGTTCATGACGGATTTATTTAGCGCGAACCGCTTCGCAAAGAGGCATTTTGACGGGCAGCACACCTGATTGTGGTGTGGTCAGCAAGCCGCAAGTGTCATAGCCATTCTCTTGCAAACGTTTTTCTATAGCGGCGAGGTCTTGCACCGACACTTGTGGCGTAGCGGCTAACACCCATGCATATTTTCGACTGGGGTGTCCCACCACGGCATAGCGATAATCCGCCGCGAGGTCGATAACCCAATAGTCGCCGCCGAATTGATAGCGCCATCCAAATAGCTTCACAAAGGTGACTTCCAGTTTTGCATTGCTCACTTTATCTACGATGCGTGCTTGTCCTTGCGCGACCGAAATTTCCCCCGTTGCTGTGGTGCAACGGTTGGTGACCGAGATAGCACCGTCCTTCAGTGCGTATTCTGCTGTGACATCGCGCACGCATTGACGTTGGAAGTATTGCGGGATGCTAGCGATCTCGTACCACTTGCCCAGATAGCGATTCAAATCGACATGCTCAACCGTGGCCAGCGGTTGCGCGAACGCGCCACAAGGAAGCCAAAAAAGTAACATCAAAAATTTTTTAGATAGAGACATGGTTAAAGCTTCTGTTAAGAAATTGAATGAGGGAGTGGGACGGAGGTGTTGCGCCATTGCTCAACAGCTGTGCCTAAATCGGAAAGGGGCCCCATCAGTTGCACGCCTTCGATAACCACGCGTTGTCGCGCCACCCCGGAACCACCCGCCCACAAGGAAATGTGCGCGGGGAGCGCAACACGAACCTGCTGCAACCCCGTCTTCACTTGTTGCGCAGGGATGGCTTCACTGAATGAAAGCACCACGATGTCGGAGCGATGTGCAGCCACGGCGGAGACGATTTCTTGCGTGGGCGTTTGCACGCCAAGGGTGACGCAACTCGCGCCATACAAACTCAACGTGGCTTCGGCCATTAGCAGACCGAGCGAATGCTCTTCGCCTGGCAGGGTGGTCAACAACACGCGCGGTGAAGAATCGGCGTCGCGCAGGGTTGAAATAGCGTTGCGCAACACGAGGGTGATTTGTTCGCTGTACAGATGTTCTTCAAAGATGCGCATCTCGCCGCGCATCCACGCTTCACCCACTAATTGGTTGAGTGGGGTGATTGTCTTGGACAAAAAATCATCCAAGCCTTGTTGCAGTAGTGCGCGACCGAGCGCGATACGCAGCGCAGAGGCTTGGTGCGTCTTGATGAGTTGAATAAATGGGAGGATATGCGCCGCTTGGCTGGGCTGTTGGGTTTGCACATCAGCGAGCAACACATTGAGCTCATCAACCCCCAAACCAACCACTTTGGCGGGGCGTAAGCCATTGCCTATCAAACGTTTTATCAATCTCAACTGTTCGACTTGCGGCTGCGGATAAAGGCGTTCATCACGTTCCGCACGAACAGGAAGCGGAAATCCGTAGCGTTTTTCCCACACGCGCAGGGTGTCTTTGCCGATGCCAGTTTCGCGTTCTACGGTGGCGATGTCGAAAAATAAATCAGTGGTTTTCATATTTTGTCCTAGACAAGTTTGACAATTAAAACAGAATTAGCCTATTCTCGCTCCACAAAATTAAATTTGTCTAGGACGTAATGATGGAAAACGATGCTTCAAGCTTACAAATCGCAGTCATCGGCTCGGGTATCTCCGGGCTGTCAGCCGCCTATCGTCTAGGACAGATGGGGCATCAAGTCACCTTGTTTGAGGCGGCTGACTACTTTGGCGGGCATACCCATACTGTCGATGTGACTCTTGGCGGCGTGACCTTTGGCGTAGATACGGGCTTTTTGGTTTTCAATCACAAGACCTATCCAAACCTTGTTGCTCTGTTTCAGGAATTGGATGTTGAAAGCGTCGCCACGGATATGTCGTTCTCGGTCAAGTTCCCCTTGGCAAAGCGCACGTTGGAATGGTCGGGTGGCAACTTGGATACCGTGTTTGCGCAGCGTCGGAATTTGTTCAATCCGCGCTTCATCCGCATGTTGCGCGACATTTTGCGCTTCAATGAAGAGACGACTGCACTGGCCATAAATTTAGGACATCAAGATCATACTCAGTCGCTGGGGGGGTACTTAAGTGCCCACGACTACAGCGCCGAATTCCGTGATTGGTATCTGCTGCCGATGGCAGGCTGTATCTGGTCATGTCCTACCGCGCAGATGATGGATTTCCCACTTTCGACCTTCGTACGTTTTTGCCACAACCACGGGCTGTTGCAAGTGAATGGCAGACCGCAATGGCGAACGGTGAAAGGCGGCGCGCGCCATTATGTGGACAAGATACTCGCTACGATTCCAGACAAGCGTTTGAACTGCGCAGTCCACGCTGTGACACGCACCGATGAAAGAGCCGCATATCAGATTCGTGTCGAGAGCGATGCAGGCACAGAGTATTTCGACCATGTGGTGATGGCTGGGCATAGCGATCAATCATTGCGCTTGTTGAAAGACGGTTCAGAAGATGAACGACGCATACTGTCCGCTGTCGGCTACCAAGCCAACCGAGCTGTGCTCCATACAGACTCTTCCTGTTTGCCCGCAAACAAAAAGACGTGGTCGGCATGGAATTACCAAAGCAGAAATGGTGCTGAGCCTCAGGTTTGCGTGCATTACCTCATCAACATGCTGCAGCCGCTACCGTTCAAAGAGTCTGTCATCGTTTCATTGAATCCAATAGATCCCCCTGATCCCGCCAAAGTGATTGCGAGTTATGACTATGCGCATCCTGTCTTCGATGCTGCCGCCATCGCAGCACAAAGTGAGTTGGAGCAGATCCAAGGTGTGCGCAACACTTGGTTCGCAGGTGCATGGACGGGCTATGGCTTCCATGAAGATGGGCTGAAATCAGGCTTGGCGGTGGCGCAAGCCATCAATGCCTTGGGAGCGCGCCATGCCCTCTAACGCACAACTTTGTTTTGGCAATGTGCATCACACGCGCATGCATCCCGTGCGCAACAGCTTCAACTACGGCGTGTATTTTTTGCGACTCCCTTTGCGTGAATTAGAAACCCGTCCGGTACAGTCCAAACTGTTTTCGCGTAACCGCTTCAATTTTCTATCACATCACGAAAATGACCACGGCGATGGCAAGCAACCCTTGTTGCAATGGATAGATTCATTGCTCAACGCGCAAGGCATCCACGATGCCGATGGCGAAGTGTGGTTGCAGACCTTTCCGCGCGTGCTGGGCTATGTATTCAATCCCGTTTCATTCTGGTTCTGCCATCGCCGTGATGGTGAGCTGCGCGCCGTCGTGTGCGAAGTCAGCAACACCTTCGGCGAGCGCCATTGTTATCTGCTCGATGAAGGTGGGGTGATTGCAAATGGCGCGGAAATGCGTGCGCGTAAAATTTTTCATGTGTCGCCCTTCTGCACGGTCGAGGGTAACTATCGCTTTCAGTTCATTAAAAATCAACGCGCGGCGCATACAGACACCTTGGCACACATCGACTATTTCACTGATTCCGGTGCGGTGTTGCTTACCAATATCAGCGGCAGCTCACGTTCGTTGACGGATGCCCACATCGTGTGGGCGCTGCTGCGCTACCCCTTGATGACCTTCATGGTCATCGCTCGCATCCATTGGCAGGCGCTCAAGTTGTGGATCAAGCGCGTGCCGTTTTATCGCAAACCCGCTCCACCCATCGAGGAGTTAAGCAAATGAATACGCAAACCTTGGCAGCGAATCAAACGAATCAAAATCGTGCCTCGCATGAATTGAACACGCAGGGCTACTCCTCCCGTGTGCGCTTCATCATTAAGCTATTGCACCAACTCAAACACGGTGCTTTGCATTTGCAATTACCGGATGGACAGTCGGCACATTTCGGCGATGACTCCTATCCCATCACATTACATCTTCGCGATTGGACGTTGTTCGATGCGGTGATGAAGTCAGGCGACATCGGCTTTGCTGAGACCTACATCGCTGATGGCTGGACGACAGACAATCTGACTGGATTGATCGAGTTGTTCATCCGAAATCGAGACCAAGTCGAATCTCTCATCTATGGCAAATGGTGGGGCAATCTGTTGTATCGGGTCCGCCATCTTTTCAATCGAAACAGCCGTAGTGGCAGTCGCAAGAACATCCATGCGCACTATGACATCGGCAATGATTTTTATCGTCTGTGGTTGGATCCGTCGATGACTTATTCCAGTGCCTTGTTCGACCACACGAACACAGACGATCTGCATGCAGGGCAACTCGCCAAGTACCGTCGTATCGTGCAACAACTGCAATTGCAACATGGCGACAATGTTCTGGAGATCGGTTGTGGCTGGGGTGGTTTCGCCGAAGTGGCAGTCCAAGAAGCTGGGGCGCATGTCACTGGCCTGACACTCTCCACCGAGCAACTCCATTTTGCCCAGAGCCGATTGGCCGCTGCGGAGCTAGACCAACACACGGATCTGAAGTTGATGGACTACCGCGATTGCAACGGTGAATACGATGCCATTGCCTCGATCGAGATGTTCGAGGCGGTAGGAGAAGCCTACTGGCCGAACTACTTCGAGTGCGTTGCGCGCAACTTGAAACAAGGCGGCCGCGCTTGCATCCAGACCATCGTTATTGCGGATGAACTATTCGAGCGCTATCGCAGCAGCACCGATTTTATCCAGCAGTACATCTTCCCCGGCGGCATGTTGCCATCCCCTCAAGTGTTTCGCGCGCAAGCGGCGAAGCAAGGCTTAAAGGTAGTGGATGAGTTTGCTTTTGGTTTAGATTACGCACGCACACTGGTCGAGTGGCGCACTGCATTCCATGAGAAGTTGCGACAAGTGCGTGCTCAAGGTTTCGACGAACGCTTCGTGCTCACATGGGAGTTCTACTTGTGTTACTGCGAGGCAGCCTTCCGTGCGGGAAGTACCAACGTCATGCATTTCACTCTGGAAAAATCATGAGTCGAATCCTTGCCACCGTGATCGGCATTTTGGTGCTGTGCAGCGGGACGGTACACGCAGGTGGTTTGACGGTTCAGGAAGAGCTGGGGCAGAGGCATCTGGCAGGGAAGGGGAGCTATCGTTGGTTCGGCATCAAGTTGTATGAGGCTTACCTTTGGCAGGAAAAGCAAGGGCGTGCCGACACAGCTTTGCTTGACGGGCGATTCGTTCTGGAGCTGGTGTATGCGCGGGAGCTTCAAGGTGAAAGGATCGCCGCATCCAGCATAGATGAGATACGCAAGCTCAATATGGGTTCGCCTGATCAGCACGCCGCATGGTTGAGTCTGATGCGGCAGGTGTTTTCAGATGTGCAAGAGGGCACGCGTTTGAGCGGTGCGTATCAGGCAGGGCAGGGCGTGCGCTTCTACCGTGATGGGGTGTTGCTCAAAGAGATCAAAGATGCTGAATTTGCGCGCGCATTCTTTTCTATCTGGCTGGATGAACGCACTAGTGCGCCAAACTTACGTAAGCAGCTATTGGGGCAGGCATCGTGATCGCCTTGAGCCGAAGTGGATTGTGGCACTACGGCTTGTTCGGCTTGCCCCTAGCCTTGGTGGCTTTACCCATATATGTCTATGTGCCGCAGTTCTATGCGAGTCAGCTCGGCCTGTCGCTGGCGATGATTGGCGCTATCCTGCTCTTCGCACGTGTGCTGGATGCCTTCATCGATCCGCTCATCGGCTTGTGGCTGGATAACCAACAACGAGGCTACGCACACGCCATCCTGCTATCGCTGCCATTGCTGGTGTTAGGGTTCGTGGCCTTGTTCCATCCTCCAGCAGTTTTCGGTGTGCAGGCGATGGCATGGTTCCTAGCCAGCCTTGTCGTGGTCTATCTGGGCTTCAGCTTGGCGAGTATCGCCTACCAAAGTTGGGGCGCGGCACTAACCCAATCGCGTGAACAACGCGCTTCACTCACCGCGGTGCGCGAGGTCTGTGCTTTGCTCGGTGTCATCATCGCTGCCGCTTTGCCCACATTCACCTCGATCAGCATGCTGTCTGCCTTCTTTGTGTCGTCACTACTGTTCGCTGCCTACTTTTTGTTGCGCCGCGCACCGCGAGTCACCCCCATACGCCAGCAGGGTGTTGGGTTGGCAGGTTTGCTGCGACCATTGAACAATGAGAACTTTCGTTGGTTGTTCGCGGTATTCATGTTGAACGGTATCGCAGCAGCCATCCCCGCCACCTTGTTCCTGTTCTTCACCCAAGATCGCTTGCTTCTCGCGCCATATGCCGGCGGATTTTTGATCCTGTATTTTCTGGCCGCCGCGCTGGCCATGCCGCTGTGGGTGGCAATCGCAAAACGTAAGGGGGAAAAACAAGCTTGGCTTTTGGCGATGTGGCTCGCCATCGCCAGTTTTGCATGGGCCTATTTATTAGTCGCAGGAGACATCGCTGGATTCGCCGCCATCTGCATCTTGTCTGGCGCAGCACTTGCCGCCGACCTTGCCTTGCCTCCTGCCTTACTCGCCGCAGTGATTGGGAATGCCAAGCATGTCGGCAAACATGAGGGGGCGTACTTTGGATTATGGAACTGGGCGACGAAATTGAATCTCGCTTTGGCGGCAGGTATCTCATTACCCCTTTTGCAGTGGCTAGGTTATCAAAATGGAACGACAGATGAGGTCGGGTTGCATGCGCTGGCGGTGGGTTACGCGCTGTTGCCTTGCGTGTTGAAACTATGTGCCGCATTGTTGCTGTGGCGTGCACCATTGGATGGAATATAACCGTGAAGGAGACGCAAAATGAATTGGAGAGATCGTATTGCACTGGTAATGGGGATGCTGATGTTATCTGCTTGTAGCACTCCCGATATGGCGCTGTACGCCAAAGAGAAACCTGCGCTAGATATGCAGCAGTATTTCAATGGTACGGTCGATGCGTGGGGCATGTTCCAGAATCGAAAAGGCGAAGTGGTGAAACGTTTTAATGTTGTCATCCAGTGTAGTTGGCAAGGTGACGTCGGTACACTGGACGAAGATTTCGTCTATTCCGATGGCACAAAACAAAAGCGTGTGTGGACATTGAAGAAGCAGCCGAATGGGCAGTACATCGGTACGGCAGACGATGTGCTGGGTGAGGCGGTGGGTATCGTTTCTGGCAATGCACTGAACTGGAAATATGTGTTGGCGTTGCCGGTGGACGGCAAAGTCTACAACGTCAACTTTGACGACTGGATGATCCTGATGGACGATAAAGTGATGTTGAATCGTGCGGTGATGAGCAAGTTCGGATTCAAGCTAGGCGAGGTCACCTTGTCATTCCGCAAACGGCCATGAATCCAAGAATTCAAGATTGGCGTGAGCGACGCGTTTGGCTCATCGGTGCTTCGAGCGGCATCGGTGCCGCCTTGGCGCGTGAGTTACGTGAGCGTGGGGCAAAGTTGGCCTTGTCCGCGCGTAACGCCGAGGCGTTGCAGTTGCTTGCGGCTGATGATGTGAGTTCGTTGGTGTTGCCATTCGACATCACCCAAGCGGCAGGAGCGCTGCTGGCACGCGATGAGATATTGGCGAAGTGGGGTGGGATCGATTTGGTGCTGGTCGTCGCTGGCACGTATCAAAAGATGCGCGCAGAGGATTTCGATCTGACCGCGGCCAAGCAACTGGTGGAAACGAATCTGAATGGAACCTTGAATTGTCTTGCTGCCGTGTTGCCGACCTTGCTTGCGCAAGGTAAAGGGGGTATTGGCATCGTCGCATCGGTAGCGGGGTTGAGCGGCTTGCCGCAAGCCTTGATCTACGGCCCGACCAAGGCTGCGCTGATCAATCTGTGCGAGTCTCTTTATCTTGACCTGCATGCGCGCGGCATCGCGGTGTATCTCATCAACCCTGGCTTCGTAGCTACGCCGTTGACTGCCAAGAACGATTTCACCATGCCCGCGCTGATCTCAGCAGAAACGGCAGCTCATGAGATCGTGCGGGGTATCGAACGCGGCGAATTCCACATTCACTTTCCGCGTCGCTTCACCAATTGGTTACGCGTGTTGCGACTCTTGCCGTACCGACTATATTTTTGGCTGATCCACAAGGTGACTGGACTATGACGAATCGAACTGCGCTGGATAGGGTGCTGCACTTCTTTGAGAATGTGTCCCTGCAAAGTGTGAAGGACATCGCAGAGTTGTACGATGCAGATGCCTATTTCAAAGACCCATTCAATGAGGTGCGAGGACAGGCCAACATCATTCACATCTTTGAACACATGTTCAAGCAGGTGGATGCACCACGCTTCATCATCAAGCAATCCATTTTGCAGGATGCAGATGCATTCATCGTGTGGAATTTTGAATTCAAGATGCGCGGCACAAAACAGTTGCAAACCATTCACGGCTCTTCCCATGTGCGATTCAACACCGCGGGGAAGGTTGCATACCACCGCGATTACTGGGATGCAGCGGAAGAGTTGTATGAAAAGATTCCCGTGTTGGGGAATCTGATGCGCTTCATCAAGCGCAAGGCACGTGGTTGATCTAAAAGGAGATGACGATGAAAACCCTGTTTATGTTGCTTGCACTAATACTCTCACCTATCACTTATGCAGCAGATTGTTCGCCTTTGCTTGACCGCACCATCACCACTTTGCAAGGCAACAAGATCAACTTGTGCGAATACGCTGGCAAGCCGATCCTAGTGGTGAACACTGCCAGCAAATGCGGCTATACCCCCCAGTTTGAAAAACTGGAGGTGATGTACAGCCAATATCGTGAAAAAGGTCTGTTGGTGGTTGGTTTTCCTTCCAACGACTTCCGTCAGGAATTGGCTAGCAACGGGGAGATCGCCAAATTCTGCAAACTCACCTACAAAGTGAAATTCCCGATGAGTGAGCCCTCCAGCGTGACTGGCGCTGAGGCTAATCCACTGTTCAAGGCGTTGGCTAAGTCGACTGGAGAAGCGCCAAGCTGGAATTTCCATAAGTACCTGATCGCGCCGGACGGCAAGACCGTGCATAGCTTTGCCACCGCTGTGGAGCCAGACGAAGAACAGGTGATGAAAGTCCTGCTACCGATGTTGCGTTGATAGCGCATTCCACGCGGTGTCGCGAAATCGGATCTGCCTCATAAGTGTAGCGCCGTGTGCGGCAGACCTTTTGTGTGGCGCAAGAAACTAGCGCGCGATTGGGAGCAGGTGCGCTACTGCTCGGAGCGTTGACGACGCGAGCGCCTTTAAGTGGAGAAAGAGGGATATGTGCAGGCGGTCTGGCTCATGCATAAAAAAAAGCAGGCCGCAGCCTGCTTTTTTGTTGGTGAAGATTGGGTCGATCAGTCTTCGAAGCGTTTGATCATGATGCGGCGTAGCAGGTTGTCTTTCACGACGAACTGGTGATACAGCGCAGCCGCGACGTGGAACACGATGAGCAGAACCATGATGCCGATGAACAGTTCGTGGAATTCCTTGGCGGGTACTTTGTGGAAGTCAGGAATCAGGCTGGGGTCATTCGATTTGAATGCCTCTAGCAAACCCGAAGTGACCACGGTGATGAAGCCAGAGATCGCCGTCGCCAGTACGACCAGATTCAATCCCAAATGAGTGAGTGAAGCGGCCTTGTTCAGCAAGGGATTCGCATTGGCATCGGCGGGCGCGCCATCTTTTTTGCGGAACCAAATGCGTACCAGCGTCAGAATTAGAATCAGGTCGCCGATGAGGAAGTGTGCGGGGTACATCGCGAGTTTGCCTGCCGCGTCTTTGCTCTCTGCGACTTCATGCCCCAGATAAAAAGCGATGAGGATGAGGATGAAGATGACCCAATGCATGAGGGCGGTGCGTTTGCTGTATTGCTTCATGGTTCACTCCTATAGTTAAAAAGCCCGCGCATTTTAGCGGATTGTGGCGTTCAAAATACCTGCTCAAGTTAGGGGAATTTCTAGCGTGGCAACCAATCCGCCCCCTTCGCGTTGCCCCAGTGTCAGTTGTCCTTGATGTGTTTGCGCGGCACGCTCCACGATGGCCAGTCCCAATCCAGAACCGCTGGCATCGCTGCGCGCACTTTCCAATCGCACGAAGGGGCGTTTGACCGATTCAAGATGTTCGCTGGAGATGCCTTCTCCGCGATCGCTCACGCTAATAAAAAATTGCATTGCGTCGTGGTGCAAGCACACGTCGATTTCGCCACCACCGTATTTCAATGCATTTTCAAGCAAGTTAGCCACGGCGCGTTTGAGAATGAGCGGGCGTACATTTTGTGGTGCAAATGTGGATAAATCTAAATGCAAAGAATGAGCGCGGGTCGTGTAGGGATGCACCGCTTCTTGTACAAGCTCGGCAACATCACAGCGCTGTGCAATTTCATGCGCGTCCAATCGTGCGTAATCTAGAAACTGTTGGATGATGCCGTCCATCTGTGTGACATCGGCATGCAGGTCGTTGCGCAAATGTTCGTCTTGGCTCATTTCGGCGGCTAGTCGAATTCGCGTTAAGGGCGTGCGCAGGTCGTGCGAGATGCCAGCCAGTACCAAAGCGCGTTCGCGTTCATTGGCCGCAAGGTCGGCTGACATTTGATTGAAGGCATGCGAAACGGTGGCCATTTCTTGCGTGCCATTTTCAGGAAGTGGACTGTGCGTTTTACCTTGACCCAATTGTTGTGCGGCTTGCGATAAACGTTTTAGTGGCAATGCCACTTGGCGCGCGATGAGGTAAGCGCCAATCAAGGCAAACCCCAGCGCCACTGCGCCAAATAAAAGAATCATGCGTGACATCGGCTGTTCCACGCGTGTGCGCGGAATGGCGACCCAAAATTCATCTTCACCGATGCGAAAGCTCACCCATAAATCTGCTATGCCGTGACGCTGCGAGGCAAAGCGCGTGTCCTGCCCTAACTTGGCGCGCACCTGCGCTACCATCAAAGTGAGTTCGCGCGTGTTGGTCTCTAGTGCCGTCATTGCATCGGTCGGCTCTGCAATTTCTACACGCATACCTTCAGCAGCTCGCAACTCGGCCAGCAATGCGCCACGCCATTGCGGTGCGGCAGACAAAATAGCGGCGCGCGTTAAGTTGATGGTGGACACGACTAACTGTGCATTTTGTTGTGCGCGAGGCGCTTCGGAGGCGTGGCGAAACATCCATGCCAAGGTGAAGATGGACAGCAAAATTAGCGCCGTGATAAGTAAGAAAGCGCGCGTGAGTAGAGTCTTGGGGGGCAACGTCATGCTTTGCTTCCGTCAGGCACAAAGACATAACCATGTCCACGCACGGTTTGAATAAAGCGCGGCGCATCGGTGTCAGGTTCGATCAACTTACGCAGACGTGAAATCTGCACATCAATTGCACGATCCAATGGTTCGTGGTCGCGCCCGCGTGATAGCTCCATCAGCTTGTCTCGCGAAAGCGGATGGCGCGGGTGTGTCACCAAAGCGTTGAGTAAGGCAAACTCACCCGTGGTGAGTTGCACGCTGCTATCGCCACGTTTCAACTCGCGTGTCGCAAGGTTCAATTCGTAATCGCTGAAACTGATACTTTTCTCTTCAAGCGCCGGTGCGCCAGCAGGCTGCCCATTCTTGCGGCGCAATACCGCGTGGATGCGTGCCACCAGTTCGCGTGGGTTGAAAGGTTTAGGCAAGTAATCGTCAGCGCCCATCTCTAACCCCACGATACGATCTATCTCGTCACCCTTTGCAGTGAGCAAGATCACCGGCACATTCTCGCCTGTGCCACGTAAGCGCCGCAGGATGGAGAGCCCGTCTTCTTTGGGCAACATGAGGTCGAGTATCAGCAGATGGAAACGTCCGATGCGCAGTGCTTTATCCATCGCCTCGCCATCCGTCACCGCTTTGGCTTCAAAACCTTGTTCTGTCAGATAGCGCAGCAGCAGGTCGCGCAAGCGCACGTCGTCGTCGATGATGAGGATTGAGTGTTTGGTGTCCATGGCGTAATCATAAATCATTGCGTTGAAATGGCCGTGCGCTAAAGTTGGTCTGTTACAAACGGTTACAAAACAGGGCTTGCCTTACATACTCGGCTTACAATCCGAGCTCACTATCCTCACCACGCCAATGAGGCGGATTTGGGGAAAGCCCCACAGGAGAATGAAATGAATGCCATCGTTAAATCACTGATCGCCGTTGCCATCACTGCTTCGTTCAGCATGAATGCCATGGCGGATGATGACGCAAGAGGTTCGCGTGAACAGAAGCGCGACAGGTTTGAACAGATGCGCCCTGCGGAACGCCAAGATATGCGTCAAGAAATGCGCCGAGAACGCGATGAGATTGCACCACATGAGCGTCGTGAGATGCGCGAAGAAATGCGTGAACGCTTCGAACGGATGTCGCCACGTGAGCGCCGTGAGATGCGTGAAGAAATGCGCCACCGCAGCCAATATGGGCGTGGACGATACTACGCATCAAGCAACGTAGGAGGGGCGCACATCGTATTCGGCGGGGAAGATGGTCGTTTAGCTATCCAACGCGTTGAATTTTTACTTGGGTTTTAAGCCAGACTAGCGCATCCAAATAGACAACCCGCCCGAGTAAAATAAGCTCGGGCGGGTTTTAATATTTTACGGTGTGCGTAAGCATGACTGTCGATTTCATCGACATCTATTCAAGTGGAATTGTTATGTCCGCGTCATCATTTGAAAATGAAGACGTCGAGGTGAATTGCCACTATCAAGTAGAGCGCGAAGAGATTCCGTTTGAGCCGGGGGGTGGCGTTTAGTCTGGTGAAGAAGCTGCGGGCACTGAATGAGCGCGATCCAGCTAATCGTTGCGTTGAGGTGATTCTGTTGTCGCGTAACAACGCCGATACTGGACTGCGCATCTTCAATTCGATCAATCATCACAATTTTAATATCGGACGCGCCGCTTTCACGCGCGGAGAGCGCGCGCATCCCTATATCTCCGCTTTCGGCGCGCAGTTGTTTCTGTCTGCCGAATCCAGTGATGTACGTAAAGCGCTGGCAGCGGGATTCGCTACCGTCAGGATTCTGCCTTCCACCGACCCTGTTGCGGGGCTAGTTCCTCGCAATTGCGAATCGCTTTTGGCGGCGATGCAGTTTTGTTTTCGGATGAGTCCTAACGCATCCACAAGCAACAAGGGTTAGGTGCATTCGAGATTAATGAAATCAATGCAGCCAAGCAGCCCTTACTCAGCAGATACGTCACCCATACGCACCGCGCATCACTGCACGCGGCGCACCCGCTCACGAGCGTGTCATCCGCACACTGCGTGCATGGAACATCCGTATCGACGAGGCACTATTCCTCGGTGGAATGGATAAGGGCGAGTTCTTGAAGGCATTCGGAGCGGATATTTTCTTTGACGACCAGCAGAAGCATTGTGAGTCAGCCCGCCAGCATGTGGCCACGGGGCATGTGCCACATGGTGTGGCGAATGAGTGAATAGCAGCGGTGTAGAATGCGCGCCGTTATATCGCTCGCCTGTCATGACTTCCACCAAGAACTACCACTGGCGCATCGCCGGTTTCTATTTTTTCTATTACGCCTTCGTAGGGATGTTCTCTCCCTATTGGAGTCTGTACCTGCAATCCATCCATTTCACGCCCATCGAGATCGCTGTCTTGATGTCGATCCAGCCGGTGATGCGCATGGTCGCGCCGAATATCTGGGGTTGGCTGGCCGACCATACTGGCCAGCGTTTGCTGGTGGTGCAGGTGGCGGCGACCTTGAGTGCGGTGTTCTACTTCGGGGTGTTCCTCACTACCAGCTTCTGGGGGCTGTTCTTGGTGTTGACGCTGATGGGGTTCTTCTGGAGTGCTTCTATGCCGCTAGTGGAAGCGACCACACTGAGTTATCTGGGCAAGAATACGGCGCATTACGGGCGCATCCGCTCGTGGGGGTCTATCGGTTTCATCGTGGCGGTGGTGGGGCTGGGTTATGCCTTCGACTACATCGCCATCGTGTGGCTGTTGTGGGCTGGACTGGTGTGCGAGATAGGTATCCTCATCTTTGCTAGGCAGATACCCAAGACCGAGGTGTTGGCGCACCACACCGATCATCAGCCGATCCGACAGATCGTGATGCAACCCAAGGTGTTGGCGTTGTTGGGGGCGTGCTTCTTGATGTCGGTGGCGCACGGTCCTTACTACACTTTCTTCTCCATCTATCTGGTTGAACATGGCTACACCAAGACCGCAGTCGGCGCGCTGTGGGCGCTGGGTGTCATCTGCGAGATAGCGGTGTTCTTCCTGATGCCTGCGTTGGTGAAGCGATTCGGTTTCACCCGCATCCTGCTCATCAGCTTCAGCGCGGCGGTGCTGCGCTTCATGCTCATCGGCTGGACGGTGGATGTGGTCGGTTTATTGTTATTCGCGCAGGTGTTGCATGCCTTGACTTTTGGTGCTTACCACGCCGCCTCGGTGGGGTTGGTGCATGAATACTTCAAAGGTCGCCATCAGTCCAAGGGGCAGGCGCTGTTCGGCAGTTTCACCTATGGCGCGGGTGGTGTGTTGGGTGGGCTGGCGAGTGGGCCGATCTGGCAACACTGGGGGGCGAATGCGCTGTATTCGTTCAGTGCTGCCATGGCGCTATTGGGTCTGATGTTGATGGCTTGGCAAAGCCATTATCGAAGGGATTAACGCTGGATGGTGCGGTAACGCTCCTCTTCCCTTCGCTTTTCAAGCTCATGTTCCTCAAAGCGTAGATCGGCCTTCAGGCGGTCACGGTCGCGATCTAAATCGCGCGCTTCTTTGCGTAAGCGCAACCTGTCTTTTTCCGATTTGTCTTTTTCCAAAAGCTCGTGCTCCAAACGGTCTAGGCGACTATCGAGGTCTTTGATGCGTATCCTTGCTTTGTAAACATTCAATGCGGCGGTGTTGTTGATATGGAAAGTCATATCGATATCTGCGGGGCAAACGCCTTGGTATTCCTCGCCATTCAAACCCGTACGGAAAGCATTGCTGGCGACGCAGTATTGCTTCAAACCGCTTTCACGTCCTGCTAGGTATTGTTGGGTATCTGGACGGATGCCATATTCTTTGCAGGATTCGGCGTAGTCGTCTACGCGTCTATCAGGCAGTCCAGAGCGCCCATCTTGTACACCGAGTTGATGCCAGTCGGAGTTATGGCATTCCTTTTCGCTTAATGTGGAGCAGGCATTGAGTAAGGATAAGAGGGGCAAAATGAAAAATAGGTTTTTCTTCATGGCAGTCTCAACAGTTGAGTGGGTTGTGTGCTTATTTTAGAGGAAAGTGTGGCAGGGGGATTTTGAAAAGTAGGACGATGTGCGTAAATCAGAATAATCAATTCGGGTGATAAACTGCGCGCCTTCTCAACGAGTGACAACACTATGAGCCAAGTATTTCTGTACGACACCACATTACGCGACGGTACACAGCGCGAAGACATCTCTCTATCGGTTGACGACAAGTTGGCGATTGCACAGCGTCTCGCCGATTTTGGTTTCCATTACATCGAAGGCGGCTGGCCGGGTTCAAACCCCAAGGATCAGGAATTCTTTGCACGTGCGCGCAAGCTGGATCTGAAGCAGGCCAAGCTGGCCGCCTTCGGTCGTACGCGCCAAAAGAATGGTACCTGCGAGCAGGACACCAACCTGCAAGCCTTGCTGGATGCGCAAACGCCGGTGGTGACCATCGTCGGCAAGAGCTCTGATTACCACGTGAAATTGGTACTTTCGGCCACGCTGGAAGAGAACCTCGCCATGATTCGCGACAGCGTTGCCTATCTGAAGTCGCACGGGCGCGAAGTGATGTTCGATGCCGAACATTTCTTCGATGGCTACCTCGCCAACCGCGATTACGCGCTGGCAACTTTGAAAGCCGCAGCCGATGCAGGCGCGGATTGGTTGGTGTTGTGCGAGACCAACGGCGGTAAGCTGCCGTGGGAAGTGGAAGACATCGTGCGCGAAGTGCGCAAAGAAATCAGTACGCCGCTGGGTGTGCATTGCCACAACGACACTGGCTGCGGCGTGGCCAATTCGCTGGCGGCGGTGCGAGGTGGCTGTCTGCAAGTGCAGGGCACGATCAACGGGTACGGCGAGCGCGTGGGCAACGCCAACCTCACCACCATCATCCCTAACTTGCAATTGAAGATGGGCAAACAAGCCGTGTCGCCAGAACAGTTGCGCGAGATCACCTCGCTCTCGCATTACGTCGCCGAAGTGGTCAACCTCAAACACTACAACCACGCGCCCTACATCGGTCACAGCGCCTTTGCGCACAAGGGCGGCATCCATGTGGCGGCGATATTGAAGGCGGCGGATACCTATCAACACATCGACCCTGCCTTGGTGGGTAATGAGATGCGCTCTGTCGTGTCCGAGCTGTCGGGGCGCGGCAACATCCAGTTCCATGCGAAATCTTTGGGCATCGAGCTCGACAATGACGCTGCGCAAAAAGTGCTCAGTCACATCAAGCATCTTGAGCATGACGGATTCACCTTCGAGGCGGCAGAAGCCAGCATGGAATTGATGCTGCATCGTCTGCGCCCCGAGTATCACAAGCCTTTCGAACTCATCGACTATGTGGTCATCACCGAGCGTCGGCAGAGCCGTGGCTTGCTGTCAGAAGCGACCGCCAAGGTGAAGGTGGGGGATGAGGTGAAATTCATGGCGGCAGAGGGAAATGGACCTGTGAACGCGCTATCCACCGCCCTGCGCAGTGCGCTGACTTCGGCTTATCCAGTGTTGAAATCGGTGTGCCTCATCGATTACAAGGTGCGCATCTTGGATAGCGCCAACGGCACGTCGGCTCAAGTGCGCGTACTCATCACCTTCCAAGGTGGCGGTCACGTGTGGACGACGGTGGGCGCCAGCACAAACATCATCGATGCCAGCTGGCATGCGCTGTCCGATAGTTTGGAGTACGCGCTGATTAAGTTGGCGGGCGCATCTGCTATTCAGAGCGAAACATTGGCGTAGGTGTGGCGTGTGGGAAGGCAATAAATACGGCCTCAATTTTAAGGAGAAATAAAAGTATGAAATTCGTTTTCGCAATTTATCTATTTTTCTCTGTCGCATGCGCATGGGCAGCAGAGCCTCATCCCGCTATGCAGTCCGAATCATCTGTGGTCGAAGGCAAGGTGTTGGAAGTGCTGAACGTGGAGAACTTCACCTACCTACGTTTGGATACGCTGCAAGGCGAGGTGTGGGCGGCGGTCATCAAGGGGCAGATCAAGAAGGGCGATGCGGTCACGCTAGATAACGTGAGTGTGATGAACAACTTCGAGAGCAAGACGCTGAAGCGCAGGTTCGATCAGATATTGTTCGGCAATCTGGTGGTGACTAATCGCGGGGCGGCTAAACCATCCGCATTGGGTTCTTCATTCAATGCCACAGCTCCGCGCATGCCTGTGGCAGCGCCTAAGTTGGAAGTCATCAGTGATGCGCCCATCGCCAAAGCGACAGGGGCGAACGCGAAGACGGTCGCCGAGATCGTCACCAACGGCAGCAAGTTGAAAGATAAGACGGTGGTGGTGCGTGGACGAGTGGTGAAGTACAACCCCGACATCATGGGCAAGAACTGGGTGCATCTACAGGATGGTTCTGGCTCTGAAGCGGACGGAACTAACGACATCCTTGTTACGACCACCAGCAAGACCAGCATCGGTGCAGTGGTGACGGTAACGGGCGTGGTGCATACCGATAAGGATTTCAGCGCGGGCTATGCCTACAAGGTGCTGATCGAAGAAGCGAAGCTGAAGTAATACTTTGCTAAGGACGTAAAAAAAAGGCGACTCAAGGGGGGCGCTTTTTATAATTGGGCTATGCGTGTGCTCGCACGGCGGCTTGAATAAAGGTGAAAACGCTCCGTGCGCATTCCTGCAAATAGCACTGCAGTCGCGTGGACAATGCTTGCCCAGCCTTCCAAACATGGCCTGCTGTGGCATAATCCGCAGCCCTGAAAAGGTATAACAAAATGAACACTCAAACTCTTTACGACAAACTTTGGAACAGTCATCTGGTGCGCACCGAGGCGGATGGCACGTCTTTGATTTATATCGACCGTCATTTGGTTCACGAAGTGACCAGCCCGCAAGCCTTCGAGGGGATGCGCATGGCGCATCGAAAACCTTGGCGTGTCGGCTCCATCTTGGCTGTGCCAGATCACAATGTGCCGACTAAAAATTTAGCCGCAGGGATCACGGATCCGATCTCGCGTCTGCAAGTGGAAACACTGGATGCGAACTGCGCTGAGCTGGGTATCACCGAATTCAAGATGGGCGACATCCGCCAAGGCGTAGTGCATGTGATGGGGCCGGAGCAGGGCGCGACTTTGCCTGGGATGACCGTGGTGTGCGGCGATTCCCATACCAGTACGCACGGTGCTTTCGGCGCATTGGCGCACGGCATCGGCACATCCGAAGTCGAACACGTGATGGCGACGCAATGTCTGGTGGCGAAGAAATCCAAGACAATGCTAGTCAAAGTGGACGGCAAGTTGGGACATGGCGTGACTTCGAAAGACATCGCGCTGGAAGTCATCGGCATGATCGGTACGGCAGGCGGTACGGGCTACGCCATCGAGTTCGGTGGTGACACCATCCGTGGTTTGAGCATGGAAGGACGTATGACTTTGTGCAACATGGCCATCGAGGCCGGTGCGCGCGCGGGAATGGTGGCGGCGGATGAAGTCACGTTTGAATACATCAAAGGCCGTCCTTTCGCACCTCAGGCATCGCAGTGGGATGCGGCAGTGACTTACTGGCGCACTTTGCATAGTGATGCGGGCGCGAAATTCGACACCACCATCACCTTGGATGCGGCCAAGATCAAGCCGCAAGTCACTTGGGGGACATCGCCAGAAATGGTATTGCCGGTGGATGGCATCGTGCCAGATCCTGCAAAAATGGCTGATCCAGTGAAGCGCAGTGATACCGAACGTGCCTTGCAATACATGGGACTGAAGGCGAATACGCCGATCACCGAGATCAAGATCGACAAGGTGTTCATCGGCTCTTGCACCAATGGTCGCATCGAAGATATGCGTGCGGCGGCAGCAGTTGCCAAAGGTGGCAAAGTGGCGGCTAGCGTGATGTTGGCGATGGTCGTTCCTGGCTCTGGCTTGGTGAAGGCGCAAGCTGAAAAAGAGGGGCTGGACAAGATATTTATCGCCGCAGGATTCGAATGGCGTGATCCAGGTTGCTCGATGTGCTTGGCGATGAACGATGACCGCTTGTCTTCGGGCGAACGTTGTGCGTCGACATCGAATCGCAACTTCGAAGGTCGCCAAGGACAAGGCGGACGTACGCACTTGGTGAGCCCTGCGATGGCTGCGGCTGCGGCACTCGCAGGTCATTTCGTGGATGTTAGCAAGCAATGAGAGTGGCGCTGATCCTGTTGCTAGCGCTGTTGTCAGCTTGTAATACCTATCAAGCTGCACGCGGCAATACAACGGGATCAAAAGTCGCAGGTGGTGCAAAGCAAGATGCCAATGCGGCAGGTAATACCATCGAGCGCGCAGCAGGTGAAATCGGTGAAGCGCTCAACAAGATGTTCAAGTGAACGCCTAATTTACGGACGATAGATGATGCAAAAATTCGAAAAATTCTCTGGTTTGGTGGCGCCGTTGGATAGAGCCAATGTGGATACCGATGCCATCATTCCCAAGCAGTTCTTGAAATCCATCAAACGCTCAGGTTTCGGTCCTTACGCGTTCGATGAGTGGCGCTATCTGGATCATGGCGAACCCGGGATGGATTGCAGCACGCGTCCGTTGAACAAGGACTTCGTGTTGAATCAAGCACGCTACCAAGGTGCGCAGGTGTTGTTGGCGCGCGAGAACTTCGGTTGCGGCTCTTCGCGTGAGCATGCGCCATGGGCGCTGGATGATTACGGCTTCCGCGTCGTCATCGCCCCAAGCTTCGCCGATATCTTCTTCAACAACTGTTTCAAGAACGGCATGCTGCCCATCAAGTTGGCAGCGGACAAGGTCGACGAACTGTTCAAGGCGGTGGAGGCCAAGAACGGCTTCGCTTTGGCCGTCGATCTGGTGCAGCAAACACTCACGACGCCAGATGGTGTCGTGTACAAATTCGAGGTGGATGAGTTTCGCAAGCATTGTCTGTTGAATGGCTTGGATGACATCGGTCTGACCCTGCAACATAAGGCTGACATCAGTTCGTTCGAAACGAAGCATCGCGCTTCGCAACCGTGGTTATTTGCATAATTCTCAAAAGGTACTGAAATGAAGATCGCAGTTTTGCCGGGTGACGGCATCGGAACAGAGATCGTTGCTCAGGCAGCGAAGGTGTTGGAAGCATTGCGTAGCGATGGCATGAAGATCGAGATGGAGTACGCTCATCTCGGTGGCGCGGCTTATGACGCGGAAGGTGATCCTTTTCCGAAATCGACCGAGAAGTTAGTGAAAGCCTCCGATGCGGTATTACTGGGGGCTGTGGGCGGCTACCAGTACGACACGTTGCCACGTGATATGCGCCCAGAGCGCGGCTTGCTGCGCATTCGCAAAGAACTCAATCTCTTCGCCAATCTGCGTCCTGCGTTGCTCTATCCCGAACTGGCGAACGCTTCCACACTGAAGCCCGAAGTCGTCTCCGGTCTGGACATCATGATCGTGCGTGAATTGACCGGTGATGTGTATTTCGGTCAGCCACGCGGCATCACGACATTGCCGAATGGCGAGCGCGAAGGCGTGAACACCATGCGTTACTCCGAGTCGGAGATCATCCGTATCGGTCATGTCGCTTTCGGTATTGCGATGAAGCGCAACAAGAAGCTCTGCTCAGTCGATAAAGCCAACGTGCTGGAGACGACCGAGCTATGGCGTATGGTGATGACCGAACTCTCCAAAGAATATCCCGAGGTCGCATTGACCCACATGTTGGTGGACAACACTGCGATGCAACTGGTACGCGCACCCAAGCAGTTCGATGTGGTGGTCACCGGCAACATCTTCGGTGACATCCTGTCGGATGAGGCATCGATGCTGACGGGTTCTATCGGTATGTTGCCTTCCGCCTCGCTCGATCAGAACAACAAGGGATTGTATGAGCCTAGTCATGGATCTGCACCGGACATCGCAGGCAAGGACATCGCCAATCCATTGGCCACCATCCTGTCGGTGGCGATGATGTTGCGCTACACCTTCAACGACGAAGCCAATGCACTGCGTATCGAAGGCGCTGTGCGCAAAGTGTTGCAGCAAGGTCTACGTACAGCTGACATATTCGAGGCGGGTATGCAAAAGATAGGTTGTTCCAAGATGGGTGATGCGGTCGTCGCAGCCCTGTGAACTAAAGGATAGTCATGAAAGTTGGTTTGATCGGTTGGCGCGGTATGGTGGGCTCGGTGCTCATGCAACGCATGCGCGAAGAAAAGGATTTCGACCATATCGATGCAGTGTTTTTCACTACATCCAATGTTGGCGGAGAAGCGCCTGCTGAAGCGCGCGGTGCATCGCTCAAGGATGCCTACGACCTAAAAGAGTTGATGGCGATGGATACCCTCATCTCTTGCCAAGGTGGTGACTACACCACCGAGATATTCCCCAAGCTGCGTGCGGCAGGGTGGCAGGGCTATTGGATCGATGCGGCTTCAACACTACGCATGGAAAAAGATGCCGTCATCATCCTCGATCCGGTCAATCTTGATCTCATCAAGAAATCGCTGGCGAATGGTGGCAAGAATTTCATCGGTGGCAATTGCACCAACAGTATCTTGTTGATGGGCTTGGGCGGCTTGTTCCATGCGGGGCTGGTGGAGTGGGTGTCGTCCATGACTTATCAGGCCGCTTCTGGTGCTGGTGCGCAGAACATGCGCGAGCTGTTGAATCAGATGGGTGTGGCCCATGCTTGTGTAGCTGACCTGTTGTCAGATCCAAAGTCGGCAATCCTTGAGATCGATCGCCGCCTTGCAGAGACATTGCGTTCGTCAGATATGCCGACGGAGAACTTCGGTGCTCCGTTGGCAGGCAGTCTGATCCCGTGGATCGACAAGCAACTCGACAATGGTCAGTCCAAAGAAGAATGGAAGGGGCAAGCCGAGGTCAACAAGATACTGGGTACGTCGCAACGTATCCCTGTAGACGGACTGTGTGTTCGTATTGGTGCGATGCGTTGCCATAGTTTGGCGTTGACGCTCAAGTTGAAGAAGGACGTGCCGCTGAACGAGATCGAAGCGCTCATCAAGGGTGGCAATCCTTGGGTCAAGTTCGTTCCGAATGATCGTGCGATTAGCGTCAAAGAGCTCACACCCGTTGCTGTGACAGGCAAGTTGGATGTGGCGGTCGGTCGCGTACGCAAGATGGAATTAGGCCCTGAATTCGTGAGTGCTTTCGTCTGTGGTGACCAATTGCTATGGGGAGCAGCTGAACCTCTGCGTCGTATGTTGCGTATTCTGATTGGCAAGTAGCAAGTTCAAAAAAGTGGTTGATTACCGTTGGTTAGTGCGTGAAGTTAGAGCTTGCATGAGCTTGCATCACTAACTCTCTGATGTTAGTCTGAATTATCTGGGAAAGAAAAAGGTGGCAGTGTGCTGAAATTAATTTTACAAAAAATTGCTTATTTTGCTTGCTTTGCATTTTCAAGCGCGGCTTTTGCAACCGGTTTAGGTAGCATTAATGTCAGTTCAGGTTTGGGGCAACCCTTAAAGGCTGAAATTGAAATGGTTGCAGTCGATAAGGCGGATAGAGCGAATATTTCCGCAAAATTGGCGTCGGCGGAGGCATTCAAAAATGCGGGAATTGAGTATCCCTACGCGTTACCAAAATTAAAATTTGAAGTGATTAATCGCGACAGCGCAAATCCCAGTATCAAAGTCACTACCTCTCAACCTGTTAATGATCCCTTCGTTACTTTATTGCTGGAAGTAAATTGGTCTACAGGCAAGCTGTTACGTGAATATACCTTCCTGCTTGATCCCGTTGATTTCAAAGCCGTAGAGCCAAAAGGTGAAATAGTTTCTCCAATAGCGCCAGTAGTTGCTGCTCCAGTTGCCGTGCCTGCGCCAGAAGTTGCGCCAGTGGTGAATGAGCCTGCACCCGTTGTTGCGGTGCCAGAAGTTGCAGCGGTGCCAGCAGCAACCGACGAGTCAGCCGCTACGCAAGCTGCTGAACCTGTCGCAGAACCCACCGCATCTACTGAAGCGGCTGTTGCAACCACACCAGAAGTGGCACCTACAGAAGTTGCAGCGATTGCACAAGAACCGGCTTCGCTCTCTGCGCCTACGCCTGAAGCAAAGTCTGACGTTAATCAGGTGCGCGTGGTGCGTGGTGATAGTTTGAGCAAAATTGCTTTGTTGCACAAACCCGCCGAGGTGAGTTTAGAGCGTATGTTGGTAGCGATGTATCGCGCTAATCCTGATGCGTTCGTGAAAAAAAATATGAATCGCTTGGCGACTGGCAAGGTTTTGCGCTTGCCTGACGCAACAGAATTGGATGCGGTTCAACAAGCTGAAGCACGGAAGGAAGTTCGTGCTCAAGTTGCTGATTGGAATGCTTATCGCCAACAACTCGCGTCAGCACAAATTCCTGTGAAAGAGGTCGCATCCCGTCAAGAAGCAGCGGGTAAGGTGACAGCTGCCGTGGCAGAAACGGCCACTGCTAATACTGCTCCCGCTAAAGAAGTGCTAAAACTTTCAAAAGGTGAAGCGCCAAGCGGCAAAGCGGTGAATGGTGGAAAAACAAGTCCACAAGAAAAAGTCAATGCAAAAGCTGAAGAAGCGATTGCAAAAGCCAAAGCACTAAAAGAAGCTGAAGATCGTAATGCGTTGCTAGAGAAAAACGTAAAAGACTTGCAACGCTTGGCTGAATTGAGAAAGAAAGGTGCAGCAGTCGCTCCAGCGGCATCTGCTCCAGCGTCTACAGTAGCAGTTGCTACTCCAGCAAGTGCGCCCGTAGTTGCATCGCCTAAAGTCGCCGCACCAATCGCTGCTGACGAAGCCTCTTTAATGGATTCGCCAATGATGTTGGCGGCGGGTGCAGCATTGTTGTTGGCTTTAGGTGGCGTAGCGTTCTATTTTGTAAAACGCAGCAAAAAATCTGGTGCGATTGATAGTAACGGGACATCAAAATCGAGCAACGAAGATTTTGCGAATGCGACAGGCCGCATCACATTGCCTGTCATGCCTTCTCCTGATACAGGCGATTTCACTCAAACGACAAGTTTGGATAGTGCAGCAAATACAAACTCTGATGAGATTGATCCTATTGGAGAAGCGGATTTATTCCTGACATTTGGGCGTGACGTGCAAGCGGAAGAAGTGCTGACTGAAGCATTGAAGGCGCATCCGAATAACACCGCAGCTAGACTTAAGTTGCTGTCAATTTATGAGTCCCGCAAAGACACAGCTTCTTTCTTGACGCATGCAAAAATTATTAAAGAATCAGGCGATGCTTCCGCATGGAATAAAGCAGCAGCAATGGGGCAAGTGTTAGATCCCCACAACGCGCTGTATGGTGGTTCAGGCAATGACAATCCTGAAGTAACGCTTGCAACCCGCGGTAAGTCGGAACAAGCCGATGTTGATTTTGATTTGGGCTTTGATTTACCTGTTGCGGCACAACCCGCGCCTAATTTACAAGGCACTATATCGCTTGAGCAGCCCTCATTTGAAACGACAGCGGTGCTGTCGGCGAGTGAGTTGGAAGAAGCGCACTCGTCCCCTATGGATTTTGATGTGACGGCCACTCACCCAGGATTTTCAGCGACGGGTGATGCATCAGAAACGCCAACGATAAATTTGAATGAAGCGATGTTCGATGTGACGGGGACTAATCCCACGATAAATTTGTCCGAAAAAGGCTTGAAGCATTCCGACATTGACTCGTTATTTTTTGATGTCACTTCTTCACAGCCTGTCGTGACTGAAAATAAAGTGGCAGAAACGAAAGTTGCTTCACCACTTGCAGATGCGGGTATGGCATTCACTCTAGATTTTCCAAGCGCCATTACGGCAAGCACAGACAAAAAGTCTGAAGCGCCGGCAAGCACTGGTTTTGGCGGGATTAGCTTAAGTCTAGACAGCATGTCTGCACCTGCGGCAGTTGAGGAGAAAGGCGAACACTGGCAAGAGGTTGCAACCAAGTTGGATTTGGCCCGCGCATATCAAGAAATGGGTGATGCCGAAGGCGCTAAAGAAATTCTGGAAGAAGCTCTGCGTGATGGCGATGAGCAGCAACGTGCAGCAGCGCAATCCATTATGCAACAACTCTAATTTTCGCCACTAAACAAAACGGCAGCCTCTTTGGCTGCCGTTTTTATTTGTGACTTATGAAAAATTCTATACATCCTGTGGTGCAGATATTGATATGGGTGTTGCTGACTTTGTTGCTGCAACGCATCAACGCGAGCGCACTCTTTTTGTGCAGTGTCGGATTATTTGTGGTGACGTTAAAAGTGGGGGCACAGAAGTTTCTGACTTTGCTGCGACGCACTCGCTGGGTGTTGTTTTCACTGTTGCTCATTTATGGCTACACCACACCAGGTGTGGCGCTAGTGCAATCATTCGGCCTGGCATCGCCCACCCGTGAGGGAGTGTTTGATGGGTTGATGCAATTGGGGCGCTTACTGTGTGCCTTGGCAGGGCTGGCAATTTTATTATCCCGTTTATCGCAAGCGCAGTTGATGGGGGGAATAGTGGGCTTGATGTCGCCCCTGTGTTGGCTAGGAATTTCACGCGAGCGTTTCGCGGTGCGCTTGGCGTTAACTCTAGAAAACGCAGAAGTGGCGATGCAAAAAACGGCAAGTCACTGGCATAGTGCAATCGCAGATGCGCTCGTGCCAACGCATAACGGTGTAGCGCAAATTGAATTGCGCATGCAAGCATGGCGATGGTTAGATACATTGTTGCTATTCGCTTGTATGGCCTTGTTAATGGGAGTTTGGTGATGAGGATTGCATTAGGGGTGGAATATGACGGGAGTGGCTACAACGGTTGGCAAAGCCAGCCTGATATGCCCAGTGTGCAGGATGCCTTGCAACTTGCGTTGAGTGGCGTTGCAAATACGCCTATTTCAATTGCAGCAGCGGGACGCACTGATACGGGCGTACACGCGTTGGAACAAGTGGTGCATTTCGACACCGCTGTTAAGCGCCCCTTATCTGCTTGGGTGCGTGGTACGAATGCGCTGCTACCGAAAGATATCGCCGTGCTGTGGGCGCATGAAGTGACAGAGGAATTCCATGCGCGTTTTTCTGCACAAGCACGCAGCTACCAATACGTGCTCATTAATCGACCTTCGCGTAGTGCGGTTCATCACGACAAAGTGGGCTGGTTTCACCTGCCATTGAACATAGATGCGATGCGCGAGGCAGCGCAATACCTGTTGGGTGAACATGATTTTAGTGCATTCCGTGCAGCGGAATGTCAAGCCAAGACACCCATTAAAACGTTACTTCAGCTGGATATTCAACAGAATGGCGAAACGATTCTCATCAATCTAAAAGCGAATGCTTTTCTACATCATATGGTGCGAAACATCATGGGTTGCTTGATTTATGTTGGGAAAGGTAAGTATCCACCTGGCTGGGTAGGTGAAGTATTGCGCGGCAAGAATCGTAAATTTGCCGCTCCCACTTTCATGGCGAATGGTTTGTATCTGCGTCACATCACCTACGATGCAAAGTGGGGCTTGCCGCAAGGTACAATGTCCGCACGTTCTTGAATCAAGCAACCTATGACTCGAATTAAAATCTGCGGCATCACCCGAGAGCAAAACCTGCACGCTGTGGCTAACAGCGGTGCGGACGCTATCGGCTTGGTGTTCTACGAGAAAAGCCCGCGCCATGTCAGCGTGCAGCACGCCGCACGATTGATGCAAGTTGTGCCGCCGTTTGTTACTGTGGTTGGTCTGTTCGTGAACCCAACGGCAGATTACGTGCGCCAAGTGCTCGCAACGATCTCTTTGGATGTGTTGCAATTTCATGGCGAGGAATCGCCCGCGTTCTGTGAACAGTTTGGTAAGCCTTATCTCAAGGCAATACGGGTCAAAGCAGGGGTGAATTTGGTAGAATGCGCGACTGAATTTTCTGGTGCGCAAGGCTTGTTGCTCGATGCCTTTGTTGAAGGCACGCAAGGTGGCACGGGAGAATCATTTGACTGGGCGCTTATTCCGCAAAATTTAGCCCTCCCAGTGATTTTGTCGGGCGGTTTGAATGCAGGCAATGTGGCTGCTGCGATTAAGCAAGTACGACCTTATGCGGTGGATGTATCTAGCGGCGTAGAGGCGGCAAAAGGTATTAAGGATGCGGCGAAGGTCGCGGCATTTATCCAAGAGGTTAAGCAAATTGACTTACAACTTTCCTAATATATCGGGCCACTTTGGCCAATTCGGCGGCAGCTACATGGCCGAGACGCTCGTTCCCGCTGTAGAAGAACTAACCGCGCAGTACATGCGCTTCAAGGATGATGCCGAATTCAAAGCGGAATTGGCGTATGAACTCAAACATTACGTCGGTCGTCCCAGCCCTATTTATCACGCAAAACGTTTGTCCGAACACTTGGGCGGCGCGCAGATTTACTTGAAGCGCGAAGACTTGAACCATACGGGCGCGCACAAAATTAATAGCGCAATGGGGCAAGCCCTGTTGGCAAAGCGCATGGGTAAGAAGCGCGTCATCGCGGAGACCGGTGCAGGTATGCACGGCGTGGCGACAGCCACCGTGGCGGCGCGTTTCGGTATGGAATGCATCGTGTACATGGGGGCAGAAGACATCCAGCGCCAAGCACCTAATGTGTTTCGTATGAAGTTGCTGGGTGCAACCGTTGTCCCCGTGGAGAGTGGTTCAAAAACACTTAAAGATGCTTGCAACGAAGCCATTCGTGACTGGGTCACCAACGTTGAATCCACCTTCTACATTTTCGGTACCGCCGCAGGTCCGCATCCATACCCGATGATGGTGCGCGACTTTCAGTGCGTCATCGGCAACGAAGCCAAAGTGCAAATGCCGGAGATGATTGGTCGCCAGCCGGATGCGGTGATTGCATGTGTGGGTGGCGGCTCGAATGCGATTGGTTTGTTCAATCCTTACATCGAAATTCCCGAAGTAAAAATCATTGGCGTGGAGGCGGGGGGCTATGGCATTGCCAGCGGAAAACATGCGGCGCCACTTACTGCCAATGCCAAAGTGGGGGTGTTGCACGGCAACCGCGTGAACCTGATGCAAGATGAGAACGGCCAAATTATTGAGACGCATTCCATCTCCGCAGGTTTGGACTATCCCGGTGTGGGCCCAGAACATTGCCTGTTAAAAGAAATCGGCCGTGCGCAATATGTAGCCATCAATGATGACGAAGCGATTGCTGCGTTTGATGCGCTGTGCCGTTTTGAAGGCATTATTCCCGCGTTGGAATCGAGCCATGCTTTGGCACACGCCATCAAAATTGCACCGACGCTGGCGAAAGAAAAAGTATTGTTGGTGAACTTGTCTGGCCGTGGTGACAAAGACATGAATACGGTGGCGAAGTTGAAAGGCATCACCCTATGAGTCGCCTACAAACCACCTTCGATGCGCTGAAACAACAACAGCGTAAAGCGCTTATTCCCTTTATTACCGCAGGCGACCCTTCACAGAAAATGACTGTACCCATGATGCATGGCTTGGTCGCTGCGGGAGCGGATGTCATTGAGTTGGGCGTACCTTTTTCTGATCCGATGGCGGATGGGCCTGTCATTCAGCGCGCTTCTGAACGCGCGCTTAAACAAGGCATGTCTCTGCGCGGCGTGTTGGGCATGGTGGCTGAATTTCGCCAACAAAATACGACTACGCCCGTGGTGTTAATGGGATACGGCAATCCTATTGAGGCGATGGGATGGAGCGAATTCGCACAACGTTGTGAAGCAGTGGGGGTGGATGGTGTGCTCACGGTGGACTTTCCACCTGAAGAAAGTCACGACGCATTTGAACATTTACAACGCCACAATATCGCCCCTATCTTTTTGCTCGCTCCCACCACCAACGAAGCGCGTATCAAGCAAGTTGCCAAGTTGGCGCGCGGGTATGTGTATTACGTTTCGCTCAAAGGTGTAACGGGTTCAGGCAGTATTGATTTATCGGCTATCGAAGAAAAAATGCCGCAATTACGCAAGCACATCCAGCTGCCGATTGGCGTAGGCTTTGGCATCCGCGACGCGGCCACTGCAAAGGCCGTGGCGAAGCTGTGCGACGGCGTAGTGGTGGGCAGTCGCATCGTGCAAGAAGTTGAAAACTCTACGGAACAAAATGTCGTCGCCAATGTGAGTCAATTGGTGGCCGAATTACGTCAAGCAATAAATAACTAGAAGGAGCACATCATGGGTTGGTTTCAAAAATTATTGCCACCAAAAATCAAACGCAGAGGCAGCGAAGAATCTAAAAAAAGCGTGCCCGATGGTTTGTGGCACAAATGTCCCTCGTGTCAAACCGTGCTGTATCACTCCGACTTGGAGAAGAATCACAGCGTCTGCCCCAAGTGCAGCTACCATCACCGTATCACTGCGCGCACGCGTTTAGACTGGTTGTTGGATAGCGAAGGCCAGTTTGAAATTGGTTCCGAAGTGTTGCCCGTCGACACGCTCAAATTCAAAGACCAGAAAAAATACAGCGACCGTCTAGTGGAAGCAAAACGCAACACAGGTGAAGACGACTCCGTCATCGTCGTGCAAGGCAGTATTCACGCCGCACCTGTTGTCGTTGCCGTATTTGAATTTACCTTTATGGGCGGCTCCATGGGCTCGGTAGCGGGTGAGCGTTTTGTGCGCGGCGTACAAGATGCCGTGGAGCAAAACTGCCCCTTCATCTGCTTCGCCGCCAGCGGTGGCGCACGTATGCAAGAAGGCTTGTTGTCATTGATGCAAATGGCTAAAACCAGCGCCGCACTCACCCAATTGAGCGAAGCCAAACTACCTTTCATCTCCGTACTCACCGACCCCACCATGGGCGGCGTATCCGCCAGCTTTGCCTTCTTGGGTGACGTGGTCATCGCCGAACCCGGCGCGCTGATCGGCTTTGCCGGCGCACGCGTTATCCAACAAACCGTGCGTGAGACCTTGCCGGATGGTTTCCAACGTGCCGAGTTTCTGCTGGAACACGGCGCCATTGACATGATTGTGGATAGACGTGAAATGCGCGACCAACTAGCAACACTCATCACTCTGCTGACCAAGCAGGATGCGGTGGTGAAGTTGGAAGCGGCTTGATTTGTAAATTAAGTAGTGCGCTTTATGGAGGGTCTATGGTCTGTTGCGCACGAATTTCCATTTTATGAATCGTTCATATTACAAAGCCTCAATTGAGGCTTTTCGTACGTCATCTATCGAACAGATACTTGGAGGACTTTCCCTCCAAAATAACTTCACATTACTTCAAACCCAGCGTGATGCGTGGCTAGTGCAAATAGAAATCCTTCGTGATGTTCTTGAGCCATTTGAAGGGGCAATATATTTCGAATATTCGATCCCTCGCATGGGGCGCAGAATAGATGTGGTGCTTTTGATTGGTGCTGTTATTTTTGTTCTTGAATTCAAAGTTGGTGAGAGTGCATTTGGTGTGCAGGCAATAGATCAGGTTTATGACTACGCTTTAGATTTGAAAAATTTCCATGATTCCAGTCACCTTCAATATATCGCTCCAGTTTTAATCGCAACAAGTGCTAGGAGTAGTTCGCCTGTCGTAGCCGTAACCCCACAAAACGACAAGCTGTTTTCGCCCATACTTTCCGATGTGGCACAACTTGGTGACGTCATTGCGCAGGTCATTAACTTTGCTGGTGGGGATGACATTGATGAAAGGCAGTGGGAAGCCGGACGTTATTGCCCCACCCCTACCATTGTTGAAGCGGCTATTGCCCTCTATAACAATCATTCGGTATCAGAAATTACGCGCCGGGATGCGAGTGCTACAAACTTAAGCCAGACTTCGTTGGCGATTTCTGAAATTATTAAATCATCTAGGCAGGGGGCTTACAAGTCAATTTGCTTGGTGACAGGAGTGCCTGGGGCTGGAAAAACATTAGTAGGATTAGATGTTGCGACCAAGCACATCGCCTCGGATGATGATTTGTATAGCGTGTATTTGTCAGGAAATGGGCCGCTTGTAAAAATACTTTGTGAAGCGTTAGCGCGAGACAAAGTGAGGCGCAATAGCGAACTCGGAGAGAAAACTAAAATTGGCTTGGCTCGCGCTGATGTAAAAACGTTTATTCAAAACGTTCACCATTTTCGGGATGAATGCATGCTTGATAAAACGCGTCCTCCTATTGAGCATGTTGCTGTTTTCGATGAGGCACAGCGGGCTTGGAACGTTGAGCAAACAAGTTCGTTTATGCTGCGCAAGAAAAATACGCCAAATTTTAATCAGTCAGAGCCAGAGTTTTTAATTTCTTGTATGGACCGTCACAATGATTGGGCTGTCGTAGTTTGCCTCGTTGGTGGTGGGCAGGAAATCAATACTGGTGAGGCCGGTATTGGAGAGTGGATCGAAGCGATTAAGAGGTCATTTCCCGATTGGCGCCTTTGTATTTCCTCAAGACTTACGGATTCGGAGTACAACGCAACGCATTTGCATGCCTACCTTAAAACACGTCCGCATGTCACTTACTATGATGAGTTGCATTTAGGTGTTTCGATGCGCTCATATAGAGCGGAGGATGTTTCGTTGTTGATTAAGCAGATGCTTGATCTTGAGACGGACAATGCTAGGCAAACGCATCAGCGAATAAGAGGGAAGTATCCAATTGTAATAACGCGAAATTTAGGTAAGGCCAAGCAATGGCTTAAATCAAAAGCGCGTGGTTCAGAGCGATATGGAATAGTTGTTTCATCTCAGGCGGAAAGATTAAAGCCTCATGCAATTGATGTGAAGTCACCAATGGACCCAGTCCATTGGTTTTTGGATGGTAAAGAGGATGTGCGCTCATCTTTTTATTTGGAAGATGTAGCAACTGAATTCCATGTGCAAGGGTTGGAATTGGATTGGGCGTGCGTAACATGGGATGCCGACTTCAGGTTTAACGAGTGTGGTTGGAGCCATCATTCATTTTGTGGTGATAGGTGGAACAACATTAATAAACCAGAACGAAAACAGTATCTGAAAAATGCATACCGTGTTTTATTGACTAGAGCGCGCCAAGGGATGGTTTTAGTGGTGCCAGAGGGTGTAGATGATGATCACACGCGCCCCCCATCTTTTTATGATGGAACTTATGAGTATCTAAAAGGCATTGGTTTTCAGGAAATATGAAACTGCTTAGTAAGTTGCATCTGACTTTTTGGAAAGTGTGCATGGAGAAAAGGCTGTGAAAAATATAAGTATCGCAGTGCTTTTAACGCTTTTTTCTATTGTGGGTTATGCGCAAGAGCAAACCTTTGGTTTTTCGGGGTCTACTTTTTCTGGCAGTGGCATTAGTTACAAATATAAACTGGATGAGCGCTACGAAATTAAAACCAGTGGTTTTATATTTGGACGAAAAACCAGTGCTGAAGAGTCGTTTAGCTATAACTTGGGTGCGGAGGTTCAACGCAATTTGCATCAGACTTATTTAACGCGCTTCTATAGTTTGCTTGGATTAAGTTATTGGGATGATAAGACACTGTCTCCTACGTATGACAATTTGGGGAGTCTGACGGGATTAATTTCAATTTCTAGAACGCGAGATCTGCAACTTGGTACAGGTATTGGTGTTGAAGTTACCTTGTTGGAGAACATCAGCATCAATACGGATGCGGGCTTCAAGTATCAAAAATCTCTTATTAATGGGGATTATCAAATTGGATTCGGTTTTGGGGTTGGCTTGGGATATGCCTTTTGATGTATCCAACTAATTTAGCCGCTTGGCTCTCCCACCTTGAATCCCTGCATCCAAAAACCATCGCGCTCGGTCTGGAACGCGTGGCACAAGTCAAACAGCGGCTGAATCTCAACCCTGATTTTCCGATCATCGTCGTCGGTGGCACCAACGGCAAGGGTTCGGTGTGTGCAATGCTGGAAGCTATTCTGCACGCGGCTGGATATAAGGTTGGCTGCTACACCTCGCCACATCTGCTGGATTACAACGAGCGGGTACGTATTGCCAAGCAGCAGGCGAGCGATGCGGAATTGTGCGCGTCGTTTGCGGAGATTGAGCGGGTGCGCGACGAAATTCCGCTGACCTATTTTGAATTCGGCACCCTTGCTGCGATGCAATGCTTCATTGCCCATAAGGTGGATGTCGCCATCCTTGAAGTGGGGCTGGGGGGCAGGTTGGATGCGGTAAATGTGTTTGATGCGGATGTCTCGGTGGTGACCAGCGTAGACATTGATCACGTGGATTATCTGGGGGATACGCGCGAGAAAATCGCTTTCGAGAAGGCAGGTATCTTCCGCCAAGGGCGTGTGGCGATTTGTGCCGACAGTGATGTGCCGCAGGCCTTGCGTAAGCATGCGGATGATATAGGTGCGCAGTTGTGGTGCGTGGGTAGTGAGTTTGGTTTTGTACTCCCTACACCTGCTCGTGGGAGAGTGGGCGAGGCGCATGGAACGCATACTATTTCTATGGTGAAGCCGCTCACCCCAACCCCTCTCCCAGAGGGCGAGGGGCTTTCGAACGGGCAGTGGAATTATTTTGGCAAGGCAGGTGGACGCAGTGCCTTGCCTTATCCTGCGTTGCGTGGTGCATTTCAATTAAGCAATGCGAGCGCGGTGTTGGCGGCTTTGGATGCCGTGCAAATGCAATTGCCTGTGAGTATGCAAGCCGTGCGCCGTGGGCTGACCGAGGTTGAATTGACGGGGCGTTTTCAATTTGTGCCAGGCAAGCCGCAGTTGATTTTGGATGTGGCGCACAACCCGCATGCTGCGCGTTCGCTGGCGCAAAATTTAAGTAAGTTGCCGCCTGCCAAGACGTATGCGGTGGTGGCCATGTTGAAAGACAAAGATATGGCGGGCGTGGTGCAGGCGTTGCGTGAGGAAGTGGATGTATGGTTGGCGGCGGGTATTGATGCACCGCGCGGCGCGACTGCGCAAGAGCTGACGGACGTGCTCAAAAATGCCCAGTTACGTGGGGAGATTGTGGCTTGTTCGTCCATTGCAAATGCACTTGATGAGGCAAGCAAACGCGCAGGTGAAAATGATAGAATCGCCGCCTTTGGATCATTCTATACGGTGGCGGAAGTGATGCGGATACGCCATGTGCGGTCAGCTTAATTTCCCGAAATTAACGATGGCAAAACAAATTTCAAGCGATGCAGAAAACAACTTAAAACGACAAGCACGTCGTCGTTTAATTGGCGCGGTGGCACTGGTTATTGCCGTCGTGGTGTTTCTTCCTATGGTGTTCGATAGTGAGCCTGCGGCAGAAAAAGCGAGCGACATCGAATTACGTATTCCCGATAAAGGAAATGCCCCTGCGCTTATGCCTCAAACAGAGAGTGCGCCTGTCGCGCTTGCCGCATCCGCAGCGAGTGTAGCGCCTGTTGCGGAAGTGCTTGCTGCGTCCGCTGTAGAAGTCGCGCCTGCTGTGCTTCCACTCAAGGTAGAAGAGAAGCCTAAGGCGCAAGTTACACCTAAAGTGGTGGCGAAACCCGCTACTCCCCCCGCCGTAAAGCCCGCCGCTAAGACGCCTGCATCGGCAGCCCCCAAAACAGGTTTTGTGGTGCAAGTGGGCGCTTATTCCAATGCCGACACTGCCAAGCAAATGAACGCGAAGTTAAGCAAGGCGGGCTTTCATGTGTACACCGAAAAAGCGGGCAACATGGTGCGCGTGCGCGTTGGCAGTTACCCCACTCGCGAAGCAGCAGACAAAATCAAACTCAAGTTGGAAAAGCTAGGCTTGCATCCCAACGTTGTGAACTTGGAGTAAGTCGCAATGACGGGTTTTGATGTGGCGGTTATTGCAGTCATCGTGGCTTCGGGCGTGCTCGGTTGGTGGCGCGGTTTCATGTACGAATTGTTTTCTCTCATTGCATGGGGCGTGGCGTATGTGGTGGCAGTGACCTTCTCCGAACAGTTCGTTCACTTCATTCCAGAAGCACTCGGCACGCTGAATGTGCGTTCCGCCACTGCGTTTGCTTTGCTGTTTGTGGTCACCTTGGTGGTGGGTTCTGTGTCGGCGTGGATGCTCTCTAAATTGGCCAAGTTTGCGGGATTAACGGGTTTGGATGGCAAGTTTGGCGCGATGTTTGGCATGCTACGCGGCGTGTTGTTGGTGCTGGCTTTGGTGTGGCTGGCGGGACTGACCAATCTGCCTAAAGAAGCGTGGTGGCGCGATGCGTGGTCAAGTAAGCCGCTGCAAGATGCAGCGCTCTATGCCAAGGGTTATGTGCCAGAAGATGCTTTCAAAAATTAATTAGCGCCAGCGAAAACGGGAACGAACTATGTGCGGAATTCTAGGTGTCATCTCAAACAGCCCAGTGAACCAGTTGCTGTATGACGGTTTGCAAGTGCTTCAACATCGCGGGCAGGACGCGGCGGGCATCGCCACCTTGGAGGGCAGGACATTCAATCTGCACAAAGGTAACGGTCTGGTGCGTGACGTATTTCGCACTCGCAACATGCGTGCGCTCAAAGGCAATGCCGGCATCGCGCATGTGCGTTATCCAACCGCAGGCTCTTCGGTCGATCACAACGAGGCGCAACCTTTCTATGTGAACTCTCCGTTCGGTATCGTGCTCGGTCACAACGGTAATCTGACCAACACCGACGAGCTACGCAAAGTCATGTATCAGCAAGATTTGCGTCACATCAATACTGGTTCCGATTCCGAAGTGCTGCTCAATGTGTTGGCGCATGAGTTGCAAGCCAACGCCACTGGATACAAGCTCGACCCGCAAAAGATATTCGCCGCGATCTCAGGTGTGCATCGTCGTGTGAAGGGTGCTTATGCGGTCGTCGCGATGATCTCAGGATATGGATTGATCGCCTTCCGTGATCCGCACGGCATCCGTCCCTTGGTGGTCGGTAGCAACCAAACGGATTCAGGCGTCGAGTATCTGGTCGCTTCGGAATCGGTCGCACTGGATACGTTAGGCTTCAAGTTCCTGCGCGATATCGCACCGGGCGAGGCGGTGTTCATCGACCTCAATGCGAATTTCCATAGCCAACAATGCGCAGACAAACCACAACTCAATCCGTGCATCTTCGAATACGTCTATTTCGCACGTCCCGATTCAGTGATGGATGGTATCTCGGTGTATGCGACACGTTTGTACATGGGCGAGTATCTGGCGGAAAAGCTCAAGCGCGAATGGAAGGATCACGGCATCGATGTGGTCATCCCCATCCCAGATTCCAGCCGCCCAAGTGCTTTGCAATTGGCTAACCATCTCGGTATCCCGTTCCGCGAAGGCTTCGTGAAGAATCGCTACATCGGCCGTACTTTCATCATGCCGGGGCAAGCGATGCGCAAGAAATCAGTGCGTCAGAAATTGAATGCCATCAGTGTCGAGTTCAAAGACAAGAACGTATTGTTGGTGGATGACTCCATCGTGCGTGGCACGACCAGCCGCGAGATCGTGCAGATGGCACGTGATGCGGGTGCGCGCAAAGTATTCTTCGCCTCTGCTGCGCCCCCTGTGAAGTATCCCAACGTGTACGGCATCGACATGCCATCGCGGCGTGAACTGATCGCTACGGGTCGTACTGACGAACAAATCTGTGCTGAAATTGGCGCAGATCGTTTGATCTATCAAGACTTGGAAGACTTGAAATCTGCCGTTATTAAAGCCAATCCAGAGTTAAAGGTGTTTGATACTTCTTGCTTCGACGGAACCTATATCACAGGTGATATCACACCTGAGTATTTGAATGAGGTCGAGGCTGCTCGTCACGGCAGTACCAAAGAAGTCGAGCCGGAGGAAGATCAGCTTGAGTTGGATCTTGCGATGGCCGCTTCGTCGATGTAGGTTGACGCTGTTTAGTAGGCGGTGCTACTTTCCATCCGCGCCGATTTGAGGAACAGCTTGCGGGCGCATTACAAATACAGCTAAAGCGGGAGAACCCGGTTTGGCGCTAAGCTTTCCGGGTTTTTTGTTTTGAGGAGTGACCATGTCGGAAGAAAATTACCAATTAGAGACGCTGGCAGTGCGTGCAGGCACTGAGCGCAGTCAGTTTCACGAACACAGCGAAGCGATGTTCCTCACTTCCAGTTTTATCTTCGATAACGCCGAACAAGCGGCGAAGCGTTTTATCGGCGAAGAGCCGGGCAACATCTATTCACGTTTTACCAATCCAACTGTGACGATGTTTGAGCAACGTTTGGCTGCGCTAGAAGGTGCGGAGCAATGTGTGGCGACGGCTTCGGGGATGGCGGCAATTCTGTCCACCTGCATGGGTTTGCTGAAGGCGGGCGATCATGTGGTGGCTTCGCAAAGTCTGTTTGGTTCGACGGTGAATATGTTCAATACCGTATTCAAAAAATTCGGCGTGGAAACCACGTTTGTCTCGGCGACGGATGTGGCGCAATGGCAGGCGGCGGTGCGCCCTAACACCAAATTATTTTTCTTGGAAACCCCGTCCAATCCGCTGACAGAAATTTCCGATATCGCCGCACTAGCGGCGGTGGCAAAAAGCTGTGGCGCATTGTTGGCGGTGGACAATTGTTTCTGCACGCCTATCTTGCAGCGTCCCTTGGACTTGGGGGCGGACATTGTGATTCATTCCGCCACCAAATATATCGACGGGCAAGGTCGCGTTTTGGGCGGCGCGGTGTTGGGTAGTAAGAAACTGATGGAGCCCGTGTATGGCTTCTTGCGCACCACGGGCCCGACCATGAGCGCGTTCAACGCATGGGTGTTTTTGAAAGGATTGGAAACGCTCAAGTTGCGTATGGATGCGCACAGTGCGAACGCTTTGGAGTTGGCGCAATGGTTGGAAAAACAGCCGAATGTGTCGCGTGTGTTCTATCCAGGCTTGCCATCACATCCGCAACATCAGCTTGCGATGAAGCAGCAGAAGACCGGTGGCGGCATCGTGGCGTTTGAAGTGAAGGGTGGTAAGGCGGCAGCGTGGAAGGTGATTGATAACACCAAGATGCTTTCCATCACAGCGAACTTGGGCGATACCAAGACCACCATCACGCATCCCGCGACCACGACCCACGCACGTATCACCCCAGAAGCACGTGCTGCGGCAGGTATCAACGATGGCCTGATTCGCATTGCGGTCGGACTGGAAGCAGTGGTGGATATTCAGAATGATTTGGTGCGCGGCTTGGCTTAAGGACATTCGCTGCGTTGTAGGCGGGTGGTGAGCTTGCGAACCCCAGCACGGCAATGTTCCTAATGCTGGGGTTTGCAAACTCACGTCACTCATACTCTCGCCACTTATGTGGGCGCCCGATTTATCGGGCGATTGTATTTATTGAAAGAGTCATCGCCCGATAAATCGTGCTCCCACAAACTTCACGGGGCGCATTATTTTGAATGGCCAATTTTTGGAATCAGAAAAATGGAAATTTTTTCCATGCAAGTCGGTGAAGCACTCAAAGCGCACGGCATGATGCTGGCAACGGCAGAGTCGTGCACGGGCGGTGGGGTGGCGCAGGCGGTGACTGATATTGCGGGGAGTTCGGCGTGGTTTGAACGCGGTTTTGTCACCTATGCCAATCAGGCAAAAGTCGAGATGTTAGGTGTGCGCCAAAGCACGCTAGATAGTCATGGTGCAGTATCCGAAATGACGGTGCGTGAGATGGTGAGGGGCGCGTTGGCACACAGCCATGCGCACATCGCCGTCGCGGTCAGTGGTATTGCAGGGCCAGGGGGAGGCACAGCCGACAAGCCGGTGGGCACGGTATGGTTTGCATGGGCGCTAGGCGATGGCGAGGTGCTGGCGCAGCGCTATCTCTTATCGGGAGACCGTGCTGGTATACGTGAACAGTCGGTTGCAATCGCCTTGCAAGGTGTCCTTGAAATTCTCAATAGCCAATCTATCTTGGCTTGAAAATTTGTTTGTCATTCCCGCGTAGGCGGGAATCCAGCGCCGTTATTTAATAGGCAGTTAGGATTTGTCCGCTACGCGGAATCGTTTTTCTGCTGGATTCCCGACTGCACGGAAATGACGAGTTAGATGAATTTATCGGCTTGAAAAATAAAAGAACGAACGTTCTGTACAACTCGAAAAGGGTGTGCCACAATCCGCCCATCAATTTTCTAGGAGATCAAAATGGATGACAACAAGAGCAAGGCACTGGCAGCCGCATTAAGCCAAATTGAAAAGCAATTCGGCAAGGGTTCCATCATGCGCTTGGCCGAAGGCGAGGCGATTAAAGACGTGGAAGTGGTATCCACCGGTTCGCTGGGCTTGGACATTGCGCTAGGCGTGGGTGGCTTGCCACGTGGGCGCGTTATTGAAATTTACGGCCCAGAATCTTCGGGTAAAACGACGTTGACTTTGCAAGTTATCGCGGAAATGCAAAAGCTCGGCGGTACAGCGGCTTTTATTGATGCGGAACACGCGCTCGATCCACAGTACGCACAAAAGCTTGGCGTAAAAGTCGAAGATCTGTTGATTTCGCAACCTGATAACGGCGAACAAGCGTTGGAAATCGTAGACATGCTGGTGCGTTCGGGCTCGGTAGATATCGTGGTGGTGGACTCGGTTGCTGCGCTCACGCCTAAAGCCGAAATCGAAGGTGAAATGGGCGATGCACAAATGGGCTTGCATGCGCGTCTGATGTCGCAAGCCTTGCGCAAACTCACGGCTAACATTAATCGCTCCAACACCATGGTCATCTTCATCAACCAAATTCGTATGAAAATCGGTGTGATGTTCGGCAACCCAGAAACCACAACCGGCGGAAATGCGCTCAAGTTCTACGCTTCCGTGCGTTTGGACATCCGCCGTATTGGCGCGATCAAAAAGGGTGATGAAGTCATCGGTAACGAGACACGCGTGAAAATTGTGAAGAACAAAGTTGCGCCCCCATTCCGCGAAGCGCTGTTCGATATTTTGTATGGCGAAGGCATCTCACGCGAAGGCGAAATTATCGAACTCGGTGTGCAGCACAAGTTGGTCGAAAAATCGGGTGCGTGGTACGCCTACAAAGGCGAAAAGATTGGTCAGGGCAAGGACAATGCCCGTGAATATCTGCGCGAGCATCCAGAAGTCGCCTTTGAAATTGAAAATAAGGTGCGCGGTATTTTGGGGATTACCTTGCTAGAAGCCGCCGCTGAAAAACCCAAAGCGAAAGCCACTGGCAAAGCCTCAAAAGCAGAGGCGAAAACAGAGGCGAAAGTTGCCGAGTAAATTTGGCTGGCGCTTCGCCGATGCGGAAAAAACCTGAAATCAGTCTTCGCGGTCGTGCCTTGCAATATCTGGCACGCCGCGAATACAGCCGCGCTGAACTGCGCACAAAGTTACTTCCCTATCTGATTGTTGAAGATGATTTTGCACAAGCACCATCCATTGATTTGGATGCGCTTCTGGACGACTTAACGGCGCGCGGTTGGCTTTCCGATGCCCGTGCCACCACGCAATTAGTCCACGCCAAACGCAAACGCTTCGGTATGCAACGGATCACCCATGAACTGCGCCAACGCGGTATTTCAGATGATTTGATTGATGCAGAGCTACCCGCCTTGAAAGAAAGCGAACTCGAAGCCGCACGCGATGTGTGGCAACGCAAGTTCGGCACACTTCCGCAAGATGCCAAAGAAAAAGCCAAGCAGATGCGCTTTTTGCAATCGCGTGGATTCTCGATTGATACGATTCTCAAGGTGTTGAAGTTATCCTCCGCAATGGAGGAAGGGGATGAGGACGCGATAGGCTGAATAGCCTGCCAATGGTATGATGCGCGCCTTGTTTAACGATGCAATTGACACCAAGGTGCAGCAATGAAAAGCAGTGAAATTCGCCAAAAATTCCTCGATTATTTCGCCTCTAAAGGCCACACGATAGTCGCTTCCAGTTCACTCGTTCCACATGAAGATCCAACGTTGTTGTTCACCAACGCGGGGATGAATCAATTCAAGGATGTGTTCCTTGGCTTTGATAAGCGTCCTTACACGCGCGCAACTTCTTCACAAAAATGTGTGCGTGCGGGCGGCAAGCATAATGACTTGGAAAACGTCGGCTACACCGCGCGTCATCACACCTTCTTTGAAATGTTGGGCAACTTTAGCTTCGGCGATTACTTCAAACGTGACGCGATTAATTACGCGTGGGAACTGCTCACGGTGGTGTTCAAACTGCCTAAAGACAAACTTTACGTCACCGTGTATGCCGAGGACGACGAGGCGTATGACATTTGGACAAAAGAGATGGGGCTGACACCGGATCGCGTGATCCGCATCGGTGACAACAAAGGTGCGCGCTACGCTTCCGACAACTTCTGGATGATGGGAGACACCGGCCCTTGCGGTCCCTGCACCGAGATCTTTTACGACCACGGCGCACACATTCCTGGCGGATTGCCTGGCACCCCCGAAGAAGATGGCGACCGTTTCATCGAGATCTGGAACAACGTGTTTATGCAGTTCAACCGTGATGAAGCGGGCGTGATGCATCCGCTACCCAAGCCATCTGTCGATACAGGCATGGGCTTGGAGCGTATCTCGGCGGTGTTGCAGCATGTGCATGCCAACTACGAGATCGATCTGTTCCAAGCACTCATCAAGGCTGCTGCGCGCGAAACTTTTTGCTCTCCGCTTAATCGCTTACATGTAAATTTGACTGTTGCAGATGTTGAACGAGATTGGGTTGAGGTTAGTAAAAACAATTCATTAAAAGTAATTGCAGATCACATTCGCTCTTGTGCATTCCTAATTGCAGATGGGGTGATTCCAAGTAATGAAGGCCGAGGTTATGTATTGCGCCGTATCATCCGCCGTGCAATTCGCCATGGTTACAAATTGGGTATGCGCACAGAGTTTTTTTACAAAATCGTTCCTGACTTAGTCGAACAGATGGGTGTTGCCTATCCCGAGTTGGCTTCGGGTCAAGTGCGTGTGATGGAGATACTCAAGCAGGAAGAAGAGCGTTTCTTTGCCACGATTGGGAATGGAATGAGTATTTTGATTTCAGCATTATTTGGTGGGACTGAAGTTGTTGAAAGGCAAAGTGGTAAGGGAGTGGTATCTGAAATAATTGGAGTTACAAAGAAGATTGAAATACTTGATGGAAATGTTGCATTCCAATTGCATGACACCTACGGATTTCCACTCGATTTAACACAAGATGTATGCCGTGAATATGTTGTGATTGTTGATATCGCAGGCTTCAACGTAGCGATGGCGAATCAGAAGCAGATGGCACGCTCAGCAGGCAAGTTCAAGATGGCGGCGAATCTGGAATATGCGGGTGCGGCGACGACTTTCCATGGTTACGACACGCTGGAACACAAAGGTAACATCCTAGCGTTATACAAAGACGGCG
>JABFSI010000031.1 GCA_013140695.1 Sideroxydans sp.
ATGGGTGAGCCATGCAGTCGAATAAGCGCGCCCGCCGCTTCAATCGGATTAGGGGGGTGGCCGAAATACTCCTGCGCCAACGTGCCAAACTCGAATTCTTCAGCGGGGCAGGCCTCCCATAAAAAATCGAGATCAATATCCAAGGCGACCTTTTCGGCCTGAGTCATAAATTCGGACAAGCTGGGCTGTGCAAAACGCAGCATCACGTTGGCGGATTTAATTTTGCTGCGTTTGCCGTGGGTATTCTCGACCTGCAACGAGGTCGTGTTGTCAGTGAGGATGCTGCCGACCTTGAAACCGCCGTCTTCTTCGTAAAAAATGTTCATGGGAAAGGGCTTAAAAAAGTGCGGCGGATTATACCCCGTGACACCCACCGCCGAACTTCCTTCGTGCTAATCTGTCTGTGCGTCACCCCCGCAAGCATAGGGGCTAATTAACTACATCAGGAGTCATCACTATGAAAGTATTTTCCACATTAGTTGTCGCGGGTTGTTTGGTGTGTGCTGCCCCTTTGGCGCAAGCGTGTCCTAGCAGCCAGCACGGCGCGCATCAAGGCCCGTGTGTGGCAGAGTTAGATACAGATAAAGATGGTGCAGTAAGCCAAGTCGAGTTCAACGCTTTTCACGCGGCACGTTTTCAAGAAATGGATGCCAACAAAGATGGCAAGCTAACGGAAGATGAAATGGAATCTAAGATGGAAGCCAAGCATCACGGCATGACGGAAATCCATCAAGATCCGTTTGATAAGCGTTTCGATGAAGTGGACATCAACCATGACGGCGGCTTGAGCAAGGCTGAAGCTGAAATTGGCATGCCCATGTTGTTTAAGCGTTTCGATGAAATTGATGCGAATAAAGATGGCAAGATGACGAAGCAAGAAGTTGTCGAGAGTATGCAAAAAATGCATTCCAAGATGCATGGTAGTCATGGTGAAGCAAAGCCTAAACCAGCCAAGTAATTAAAGGGTTTAGAAATGCAAAGAGGCCAGCAATTTGCTGGCCTCTTTACTTTTGGAACGTGTGCTAATTACTTCAGGATGTAAGCGACCATCGCTTTGATGTCGTCGTCACTGGCTTTGGCTGGTGTCGCTGGCATTGCCATTGAGCCGAATACGCCAGAGCCACCCTTTCGTACCTTGGCAGCTAGCTTGTCAGCAGCAGTTGCATCGCCTTTATATTTTTCGGCAATTGCTTTGATGCTTGGGCCGACGGTTTTCTTTTCGGCTTGGTGGCAAGTGCCACAGTTATTCTTCTTCATTAGTGCTGCGCCGTCATCGGCGAATGCAGCGTTAGAAAGCAAAAGGCCTGCGGTCAGCATTAATACGTGTTGCACTTTCATGGTGATACTCCTTTTCTACGTTAAATAAAATGTGATTATAGAGATTCTACGCCTTCAAACGTGGCATGTTCATCCCCGTTGACGAGTAACCGAGTATTTGGGTCAAGCGTGCCTGCGGTGTTACCATTCGCGCGAATTTTTTCCGAGGAAATATCATGGCGGGACATAGCAAGTGGGCGAACATTCAGCATCGTAAGGGTGCGCAAGATGCAAAGCGCGGCAAAATTTTTACGCGCCTCATCAAAGAAATTACGGTGGCGGCAAAATTGGGTGGTAGCGATGCGGACATTAATCCGCGTCTGCGCTTGGCGATGGAAAAAGCTTACGACCAAAACATGCCAAAAGATAACGTCGAGCGCGCCATCAAGCGCGGCGCGGGCGAGCTGGAGGGGGCGGACTATATGGAGTTGCGCTACGAAGGCTACGGCATCAACGGCGCGGCCGTGATGGTCGATTGCATGACGGACAATAAGACACGTACGGTTGCTGATGTGCGCCACGCCTTCACCAAATACGGTGGTAACCTGGGTACGGATGGCTCGGTCTCTTTTCTATTCAAACATTGCGGGTACATGGTGTTTGCACCTGGGGTGGATGAGAGCGCGCTGATGGAAGTTGCCATCAACGCAGGCGCCGAAGACATCATCAATAATGACGATGGCAGCATTGAAGTCATCACCGCACCGTACGAATTTGTGAATGTTAAACAACGTCTCGAAGCCGCTGGCTTCAAAGCGGAAATGGGCGAAGTCACTATGAAAGCCGAAAACGATGTCCTCTTTACGGGCGATGATGCGGTGAAGATGCAGAAGCTCTTGGATGCGTTGGAAGATTGTGATGATGTGCAGGAAGTTTATACGACGGCTGTAATTGAAAGTCAGGATTGAGGAATGAGAAGCAGGATTTAGGATTTAGGATTCGGGCGTAGTTCGCTACCCGATGCACTATGCCGCCTAACGCCATCCTCAATCCTCAATCCTCAATCCGAATTCTCGGCATTGACCCAGGTTTGCGTATCACAGGTTTTGGCATCATCGACAAAGTGGGGCATCAACTACACTACGTCGCCAGCGGTTGCATCAAGACTTCTGATGGTGAATTGCCAGAGCGATTGAAAGTCATCTTGAGCGGCTTGGGCGAGGTCATTGCACAGCACCAACCGCAACAAGTCGCTATCGAAAAGGTGTTCGTGAACGTGAATCCACAATCTACGCTGTTGCTGGGGCAGGCGCGCGGCGCGGCCATCTGTGCGGCGGTACAAGCGAGCCTGTCCGTGGCGGAATACACGGCGTTGCAAGTGAAGCAGGCGGTGGTGGGTAACGGACATGCAAGTAAAGAGCAGGTGCAAGCGATGGTGGTGAGGCTGCTCAAGTTGTCCGGTACGCCTAGCCCTGATGCGGCAGATGCTTTGGCGGGCGCAATTTGTCATGCGCATGCAGGCATGGGCTTGGGGGCATTGGCGACCAAAGGTTTTCGAGTAAAAGGCGGGCGTCTGATATGACGCAACCAATGGAGCCAACTTTGGCAATTTTTTCAAATCCATTCGCGCGCTATTTCGCTGCGACGCGGCCGGCATTTTTGAGTGCAAGTTTGATGGCCTGTTTAATTGGACTTGCGCTGGCTTGGCATGACATGCCGCATTTTGATGTGTCTCTCGGCTTGGTTACGTTGCTCTTTGCTTTGTTGGCACACGCGGGGGCAAATGTCTTAAACGATTATTACGATGCGCTGAACGGTACGGATGCGCAGAATACCCAGCGCATTTTCCCGTTCACCGGGGGCAGTCGATTTATTCAGAATGGCGTGCTGACTTTGCAGCAGACGCGCAATTTTGGCTTTACCTTATTGATGTGGGTGTTGTTGGCGGGGCTGTGGTTGATGTCGCATAGCGCGCCGCAATTATCTTACGTGGGGATCGCCGGCTTGTTTATCGGTTGGGCTTATTCCGCGCCGCCGTTTCGTTTGAATAGTCGCGGATGGGGCGAAGTATGTGTGGCGGCGGGCTTTCTCGCAATCACGGTGGGGGCTGACTTTGTGCAGCGTAAAACATTTGCGGCTGCGCCCTTTATTGCGGGTTTGTCGTATGCATTACTGGTGACTAATTTGCTGTACATCAACCAATTTCCTGATCGTACAGCAGATACGGCGGCGGGTAAGTTACATTGGGTGGCAAGACTGGATGTGCAGCATGCACGTTGGGGTTATGTGTTGTTTGTAATGCTGGCGTATGGCTGGCTATTGTTGAGTGTGCTGATGAATGAGTTGCCTGCACTCGCGTTGTTATCTTTTTTGGCCTTGCCGTTGAGCGTGCAAGCGGCGCGCTTGCTGTTGCAGCATGCTGCACAGCCGCAACAATTGGGCGATGCCATCAAGCTGACGATTGCCGCGGTGATGATGCATGGCGCGTTGCTATCGCTGGCGTTGATTTTGAATAAGGGAAGCACATGATTGGAAGATTGAGTGGCACATTGTTAGAAAAGAATCCACCGCAGATCGTGCTGGATGTGCAGGGGGTGGGCTATGAAGTGGACGTGCCGATGAGCACCTTTTACAACTTGCCTGCGCTGAATGAAAAAGTAGTGTTGCACACACAACTTATCGTGCGCGAAGACGCTCATCTGTTGTATGGATTCTTGACTAACGAAGAGCGCATCGCTTTTCGCCAATTGCTCAAAATTAGTGGTGTTGGGCCCAAGTTGGCGCTATCCGTGCTGTCTGGTTTGAGCATTGCTGACCTATCGGCTGCGGTTGCAAACAAGGATGCGAATCGATTGACCAAAATTCCTGGCGTGGGCAAAAAGACCGCCGAGCGTTTGCTACTCGAATTGCAAGGTAAGTTCACCGTGACGGGTATCGGTACATCGACTGGCGGTGTGGCGACTTCGTCCAGCAACGACATCGTGAATGCGCTGCTGGCCTTGGGCTACAACGAGAAAGAAGCGGATTGGGCAGCGAAGCAATTGCCCAAGGATGCCGATGTCTCGGGCGGCATCCGTCAAGCGCTTAAGTTATTATCCAAAGCATGATTCATCACGACGACCTTTCCGCCACGCCGCGCATTATTTCCGCAGCACCGGCTTCGGCACAAGAAGAAGCATTAGAGCGCGCACTGCGTCCCAAGCAACTCGACGAATATGTGGGGCAAGAAAAAATTCGCGGGCAGTTAGAGATTTTTATTCAAGCCGCGAAGATGCGCAAAGAACCGCTCGATCATGTGTTGTTATTTGGCCCGCCGGGACTGGGCAAGACTACGTTGGCGCAAATCATTGCGCGTGAAATGGGCGTGAACATTCGCCATACCTCTGGCCCTGTGTTGGAGCGCGCGGGCGACCTTGCGGCCTTGCTCACCAACCTCGAACCCAACGATGTGTTGTTCATCGACGAGATACATCGTCTGTCGCCCGTTGTTGAAGAAATTTTGTATCCCGCGCTGGAAGATTATCAAATCGACATCATGATTGGCGAAGGCCCTGGCGCACGTTCGGTGAAAATTGATTTGCCGCCCTTCACGTTGGTTGGGGCGACCACGCGGGCTGGGATGTTGACCAATCCCTTGCGTGACCGCTTCGGCATCGTGTCGCGGTTAGAGTTTTATTCGGCAGAAGAATTGCAACGCATTGTTACGCGTTCCTCTGGGCTGTTGGAGTTGCCTATCTCGCAAGACGGCGCATTGGAAATTGCTAAACGCTCGCGCGGTACACCGCGCATTGCCAACCGATTGCTACGTCGCGTGCGTGATTACGCCGACGTGAAAGCGAACGGCAACGCCACGCGCGAAGTGGCCGATGCTGCACTCACCATGCTCGATGTGGATTCGCAAGGCTTGGATGTGATGGACAGAAAGCTGCTGCAAACGGTCATCGAGAAGTTCATGGGCGGTCCTGTCGGTGTGGACAACCTTGCCGCCGCCATCGGCGAAGAACGCGACACGATTGAAGATGTCATTGAGCCTTACCTGATTCAGCAAGGCTATTTGCAACGTACGCCACGTGGACGCATGGCAACGGCGAATGCGTATCAGCATTTTGGTTTGATGCAGCCGCGCACCAGTGGAAATAAGGAGTTGTGGGATGAGTAAGCACGCTATTTTTGCTTGGCCGGCGCGCGTGTACTTTCAAGACACCGATGCAGGCGGCGTGGTGTATCACTCCAACTATGTGAACTTTATGGAGCGAGCACGGACAGAGTGGCTGCGCACGTTTGGCTATAGCAATGCAGGGATGATGCAGGAATTGGGCGTGGTATTTGTGGTGCGTTCGATGAAATTAGATTATTTGAAGCCCGCCATTTTGGATGACTTGCTCTCGGTTACTGCGCAAGTTATAGCCATTGGCCGTAGCAGTATTACCGTGGTGCAGACAGTGTTGCGCGGAGAAACGTTGCTCACCGAAGCGGAAGTTTATTTAGTGTGCGTGGATGTGAAAACATTTAAGCCAGTACGCGTGCCAGATGTGCTGCGCAAACAATGGGACTGAACATATGAACCTGCTGCAAGATTTGTCATTTATCCATCTCATCACCAATGCCAGCGTGCCTGTGCAGCTGGTGATGGGGCTGTTGTTGGCGGTGTCCCTGCTGTCGTGGTGGTACATTTTCCTTAAATTATTTGCAGTGCGTTTGGCCGTAAAACGCACGCGCGAATTTGAAGATGCCTTTTGGAATAACCCGAATTTAGTGGCGCTGTATCAACAGGCCACTACGCATACGCGGCATGACCAAGGTGCGCTAGAACATATTTTTTCCGCTGGGTTCAATGAGTTTGTGAAGTTGAAAAAGACACATGGTGTAGATAGCGCGGCGATTATGGATGGTACGCGGCGTGCCATGCGTGCGCGCTATCAACGTGAGATGGACGATTTGGAATCGCATCTTTCATTCTTGGCAACAGTGGGTTCGGTGAGCCCTTATGTAGGATTGTTGGGGACGGTGTGGGGCATTATGAATGCCTTTCGAGGCTTATCTAGCGTGGGGCAAGCAACCTTGGCGCAAGTGGCACCAGGCATCGCGGAGGCGTTGGTGGCAACAGCGATGGGCTTGTTCGCAGCGATTCCTGCGGTGGTGGCTTACAACCGATATGTGCATGATGTGTCGCGCTTATCGACGCGTTTTGAAAGTTTCATCGAAGAATTCTCTAACGTTTTACAAAGACAGCCATGAGCTACGGTCGTCGCGCTGCGCATCGTCCGATGAGCCAAATCAACGTAGTGCCTTACATCGACGTGATGTTGGTGTTGCTGGTGATTTTTATGGTCACCGCTCCCATGATGAACCCAGGGCAAATTGATTTACCCAGCGTAGGTAAATCACTGACGCCGCCTGTAGCGCCGCTGGAAGTGATTATTAGAAAAGACACCACGCTGGCTTTGCGTGATCACGCCCAAGGGGAGCAGGAGCTGCCCGTTTCGCGCGATGAGTTGGCAGTGATGTTAAAAAAGAAATTGGCTAACAATGCGGCGCAATCCGTCGTGATTTCGGCGGATAAAAAAGTACGTTATGAAGAAGTGATCGAGGTGATGGATATGTTGCAGCAGCAGCATATTCAAAAGGTGGGGCTGCTGACCAAAGCGCGATGAATTACGCATTAGCTCAACGCGAATCGTATCGCCTTCCCGCTGGCTTGATGGCGTTGGGGGTGCATGCCATTTTCTTTGGCGTGTTGGTGTTTGGCGTGCACTGGCAGACCAACCAACCCGAGAGTTTTGCGGTTGAGTTGTGGGACAGTTTGCCTGTTGTTGAGCCTGTGCCTGTCGTCGAGGCGATTGTTGTTGAGCCGCCGATTCCCTCTGTAGCGAAAGAAGAATTGACACCTGTCGCAAAGGCGGACATTGAGGTGCGTCAAAAAATAAAAAATAAAACCGAGCCGCTTAAACCGAGTGCGAAAGAAATAAAAGCGCAGCGCCAAGAGGAAGAGCGTCAGCAATTAGAGGCGTATGCAGACAAGCGTAGACAAGCCATACAGGAAAGCGCACGTGCGGAAGTGAGTGCGGCCACCGCAGCGGAAGTTGGGCGCTATCAAGACATGATCCGCAGCAAAATACGCCGCAACATTGTGGGCGCCCCCCCCAACTTGGCTGACAATGCGAAGGCGGAATTTAAGGTAACGCTACTGCCGGGCGGCATGGTGTTGGAGGCGCAATTGAAAAAGAGTAGCGGCAATGCGGCTTACGACGATGCGGTTGAGCGGGCGATTTTCAAAGCGCAACCGTTCCCCTTGCCGAAAGATGAAGAATTACAACAGATGTTTCGTGTGTTGAATTTAAGTATTAAGCCACAGGAGTAGTCAATGTTTCGAGTTCTGATGAGCATTTGGATAGTTTTTTGTTCTCAAATGGCGAACGCCGAATTGAGCATTGAGATAAGCGGGGCGGGCGAGCATCAAACGCCTGTATCAGTGGTGCGTTTTGCGGGTGAAGAGGGAGGTACGCAAAGCATCAGCGAAATCATCTCTAACGATTTGCTGCGTACAGGGCTATTTAAGCTTATTCACCCAGCGGGCAGAGCGCCGCATGTAATGAGTGAAGTGAAGTATGTTGATTGGTATGGTGTTGAGGCCATTGTAATGGGGTCGATTACCCTACAAGAGGGCGGCAACATGTTGGTCACCTTCAGTCTGTTGGATATGGTGCGACGCAGTGAGTTGCTCAAACTGACCGTGTCCGCGCCGCAAGATCAAGGTCGCGCCATCGCACATGGCATCGCAGATAGAGTATTTGAGCGACTGACAGGCACACCGGGCGTTTTCAGTACGCGCATTGCTTATGTGAATCGTGATAAAGGGCATTACCGTTTGGTGGTGGCGGACAGTGATGGTTATGGTGAGCAAGATTTACTTAATTCCCGTGAACCGATTATGTCGCCTGCGTGGTCGCCCGATGGTGCAAAAATTGCCTACGTAAGTTTTGAAGAGCGGCGTGCGATTGTTTATGTGCAATCATTGAGTACGCGCGAACGACGCGTCGTGGCTGATTTTCCGGGGAGTAATAGCGCGCCTGCTTGGTCGCCGGATGGGAAAAAGCTCGCAGTTGTTTTAACGCGTGATGACACCTCGCAAATTTATGTGATGAATGCGGATGGTACTGGCTTAAAACGCATTACGTTTAGCGATGCGATTGATACAGAACCCACCTTTTCCGTAGATGGTAAATTTTTGTTATTCGCCTCGGATCGAGGTGGCACTGTCCAAATCTATCGAGTGGCAGCGGAGGGGGGCGCAGCAACGCGCATGACGTATGAAACAGGGAATAGCTTTTCTCCTCGCTTCAGCCCCGATGGCAAGAGCTTCGCTTACACGCTATTCAATGGAGGCAAGTTTTACATCGTGGTGAACGATCTCGGCACCCAGCAAGTACAGTATTTATCCAATGGAGGGTGGGATAAAAAGCCAAGTTTCGCGCCTAACGGCAAGCTCATCCTGTTTGCAACGGAGGTGCAGGGGCGTGGTATATTGGCAAGCGTATCAAGCGATGGGCGAGTAAAACAAAAATTGGCAGCACAGCGGGGGGATATTCGAGAACCTGTCTGGGGGCCGCTGTTAAAACGTTAATTTGAAAGGATGTATCCATGAAAAAAATTCTATTGAGTGTGTTGTTGCTTAATTTGTTAGCTGCTTGTTCTAGCGCGCCGACTAAACCCGACGTTGCAGAAGTACCGCCAGCGAATACAAGTGCGAATGCAGATACCGCTGCTGCACAGGCGGCTGCCGATGCACAAGCTGCTGCAGATGCTGCGGCTGCCAAAGCCGCTGCCGATGCACAAGCTGCTGCAGATGCTGCGGCTGCCAAAGCCGCTGCCGATGCACAAGCTGCTGCAGATGCTGCTGCCGCACAAGCCGCTGCCGATGCAGCTTTGAATAAGGCTAGCGTGTATTTCGCGACTAACGTGGATGCAGTTCAAGCCGCAGATAAAGATACGCTCTTGGCACATGGCAAGAAATTGGCGGGCGATGCAAAAGCGAAAGTACGCGTTGAAGGCAATGCGGATGAGCGCGGTAGTAGTGAATACAACTTGGCATTGGGACAACGTCGTGCCAAAAATACCAAGAAAGTATTGGTGTTGAGTGGTGCTAAAGCTAGTCAAGTGACGACAGTGAGCTATGGCGAAGAAAAGCCAGCAGCTGCGGGACATGATGAAGCCGCATGGTCGCAAAATCGCCGTGTTGACATCAACTACAACGCAGGCAAGTAACTGTGCGTAAAGTAGGCCTAGGTTTATTTTTAGGTTTGTTGTTGGTGAACAGCCCTGCTTCGGCGGGGCTGTTTGCTGATGACGATGCGCGCAAGCAAATTCAGCAGTTGGAAGCCAAGGTACTAAAGTTGGAAGCGCAGTTGCGTAGTGTGGAAGAACAACATCGTCAGTCCATCAGCTCCTTGTTGGATTTGCAAATACAGCTTGAAACGCAGGCTACCGAATTGCGTAAGTTGAATGGTCAGAATGAAGAGTGGGTGCATAGCCTGCAAGATGTTGAGAAACGTCAAAAAGATTTCTATGTTGATTTGGATGCCCGAATCAGTCAGCTCGAATTAAACCAACAGAAGCCAGATACAAGTCGTGCCGCTGACAACAAAGCGAGCGGTACCCCGGTTGGCGAAAATAAAGTATTTGAAGCGGCTTATGGGTTATATAAAGCAGAAAACTACGCGGGTGCAGCCACTGCATTCCGTGATTTTTTGCGGCAATTTCCGCAATCAGTACACGAGGCAAATGTGTATTACTGGATGGGGAATGCTTATTTCTTAACGCGTGACTACACCAGTAGTCTTGAGAGCTACCAAAATTTAAGCAACAAGTTTCAAGATCATCCACGCCTAGCGGATGCTATGTTGAACATGGCGGAGTGCCAACTCGCGTTAAAAAACAAAACGAGCGCCAAGAAAACATTGAAGCAAATAACCATCCAATTTCCGGGTAGTGATGTGGCGGCCACCGCCAAAAAACGTCTCGCTACTGTTAAGTAACTCTCCTGATTTTTATGAATAAAACGACCGACGATACATTGCGTATCAGTGAAATCTTTTTTTCACTGCAAGGCGAAACCAGCCGCGTGGGTTGGCCGACGGTGTTCGTACGTTTAACGGGATGTCCTTTGCGTTGCACATATTGCGACACTAGCTACGCCTTCACGGGTGGTCAAACGCGCTCTTTACCTGCCATATTGAGTGCCGTTGCACAGCACACGCCCCGCTTTGTTACCGTAACCGGAGGCGAACCCCTCGCGCAAAAAAATGTGCACGCACTGCTGTCATCCTTGTGTGATGCGGGTTATGAGGTGTCGTTAGAAACGGGCGGCATGCTGGACGTGTCGACTGTTGATGCGCGGGTGTCCAAAATTGTTGATCTTAAAACGCCCGCATCAGGTGAGATGATAAAGAATCTGTGGACTAATCTGCAACATTTGAATCCGCACGATGAAATTAAATTTGTGCTGTGTGATGAGGCAGATTACCAATGGGCTAAACAGGTCTTGAATGAGCATCAGCTCTCAAAAAAGTGTGATGTGCTGTTCTCGCCTGCACAAGGTTCGCTTTCCCCTAAAGAATTGGCGGCGTGGATTTTGCGGGATCAATTGCCTGTGCGTTTGCAGGTTCAGTTACACAAGATATTGTGGGGAAATGAGGCAGGACGATGAAACGTGCAGTGGTATTGTTATCAGGCGGACTTGATTCCGCTACTGTGCTGGCAATGGCTCGCGAACAAGGGTTTGAGTGCTATGCCTTGAGCGTAGATTATGGGCAACGTCATCATGCTGAATTGGCGGCAGCGAAAAAAGTATCCGCTGTGCTGGGTGCGCGCGAGCATCGTGTTATCAATATCGACCTCACGGCATTCGGTGGCTCGTCACTCACAGACAATAAGATTGCCGTGCCAGAACACGCCAGCGCGGGCATTCCCTCAACCTATGTTCCCGCGCGCAATACCATCATGCTATCTCTTGCATTGGCTTGGGCAGAAGTGTTGCAAGCGCAGGATATATTTTTTGGTGTAAACGCGGTGGACTACTCGGGCTATCCAGATTGTCGTCCTGAATACGTCGAATCGTTCGAGCACATGGCCAACCTTGCGACAAAATTTGCAGTGGAAGGCAAGCCACTTACATTACATGCACCCCTGTTGCACTTAAGCAAAGCACAAATTATTCAACAAGGAGTTCGATTAGGTGTGGACTACACCGCAACAGTTTCATGCTACCAAGCCGACGAGGCAGGTAAAGCATGCGGCCGTTGTGATTCATGCCGATTGCGTCGTGAAGGATTCATTGCCGCTGGAGTGCCCGATTCCACGCGCTATCACGGGCTCTGATTCGTTTGACAGACGAACTTAAAACCGTATAATGCGCGCTCCTTTTTAGGAGGGGGTCGGTAGCTCAGTCGGTAGAGCAGCGGACTTTTAATCCGTTGGTCGCGAGTTCGAATCTCGCCCGACCCACCAGTTTCAAGTTTCACCAGTGCGGCGCAAGCCAACACTACGCCGCCTTAGCTCAGTTGGTAGAGCAACCGCCTTGTAAGCGGTAGGTCATCAGTTCGAATCCGATAGGCGGCACCAATCAAAAAAGCCTCGCAGAAATGCGAGGCTTTTTTTTCATTGCTTTGCATACTTGTTTAACGCAGTGTCGACTTTGCTGTGGCGATGCTGGGACTTATATCGCGCCGCAGGATCTTGCCATTTTTGGTGCGCGGGAAGTCTTTGGCGATGTACAGCGTCTTCGGTGCTTTGTAGGCAGCCAGATGTTCACGGCCGAAAGCCAGCAACTCATCCGCCGTGGTCGTGCTGCCCGGATGCAAGATGGCGTAGGCCACGACGAGCACTTTGTCCTTTTCGATCTCTTCGCCCACCGAGGCGCAATCGGCGACCGCAGGATGGGACTTCAACACGCGCTCGATCTCGTAAGGCGAGACGCGATAGCCGAAGCTCTTGATGATGTCGTCCTTGCGTCCCAAGAACCAGATGTAGCCATCGGCATCGTAGCGCGCGTAGTCGCCTGTGAAGAACCAGCCGTCATGGCGCAACTTGGTGGTCTCTTCGGGCAGGTTCCAATATTCCAAGAACAGGCCGGGGTCGTTGTCGGGCACGCTGATCATGCCTTCCTCACCCGTAGCGACTGGCTGCAAAGTCTCAGGGTCCAGCAGTTGGATGGCATGGCCGGGTTGTGGGAAACCCGCCGAGCCGGGGCGTATCGGGCGCGACTTGGTTTGGCACAGGTAGTAAGAGAATTCCGACATGCCGACCGCTTCGTAGATGTCCACGCCAAAGCGTTCACGCCATTGCGTCAGCACTTCATCCGACAGATGTTCGCCTGCACTCATGCAGTGGCGCAGGCTAGGCACATCGGCTTGAGTGAGGTCGCTCTTCTGCACGATCTGGCGATAGATGGTCGGCACCCCCACGAAGATGGTGGCGCTGTGTTTCTTGATGAGGCGCGGCCACGTGTTCGCATCGTTCTTGCCTTCATGCACGATGACGGTCTTGCCGAGATACAGCGGGTCCATCAATCCCGAACCCAACACATAGGTCCAGTTGAACTTGCCCGAATGCATGATGCGGTCACCTTCGGGAGCGAAGTCGAACCAATAAGTCGAAGCCGGTGTGCGACCGATCATTGCGCGGTGGGCATGCAACACGCCTTTGGGATAGCCCGTCGTGCCTGAGGTGTACACCAGATAGGCAGGGTCGGTCGCTTTGGTGGGGTGCGGCGCTTCCCACTGTTTGATGGCGGCCAATGCAGTGTCTAGGTCTTGCACATCCAAACCGGCGACGGTCTCCACAGCACCTGGGCCGGAAAGCAGGACATGGCGCAGATTGGCCGCGTCATGCAATTTGTCTTTGAGGGTCGCCCATGCAGCTTTGTCGGTGACGAGTACCGATGCGCCCGAGTCTTGCGCCAGATACACCACCTCTTCGGCGGTGAGCAAAGTGGAGGTCGGCACGGCGATCGCGCCGCGTTTCATCGCACCGAGGAACGCAGTGGGGTAGTCCAAGCTATTGGGTAAACGGACTAGCACGCGTTCACCCACGCCCACGCCGATCTCTCGCAACACTTGGCCGAAACGACTGGTGCGTTCTGCCAAACCCGCGAAGGTGATTTGCGAAGTACCGAGTTTGTCATCTTCCACGATCATGGCGATGTTGTCGGCTGCGGGTTTGCCCAGATGCGCGTCTGTGCAGGCGACGCCGATGTTAAAGAATTCGGGGACTTGCCACACCCAAGGGGCGAAAGGTTTGAGATCGGACATGTTGCCTCCTAAAGGATGATGCCGTACGGCCAGTTCTCGCGTACCACTTGAGCTGGCATGAGTTTAAGAACGGTGAGCGCGAACTCGGTGTCGGCCGGGGTGAGGGCGCGCAATGAATAGGCGCGTAACAAAGTCTGCAATGCCTTACCGAACATCGGTGGGTCGAGCATCTCGCCTTCGAACTTGATGGCGCCGCCTAGCAACGCATCCGCTTCGATGGCGGCTTTCAATATTTTGATCTTGGTGGCGACTTCACTGGGGGAGGGCGTGTAAGCCACCTTGCACAGATGAATGTGAGCGGGATGGATGACTTGCTTACCCGTCAGTCCGTTGGCCGCTTCCTGACACGCATGTTTATAGACGATGTGCGACTCGTTCTCGCCGTGCAAGTCCAACCAGCGACGCACATCGTGCGGCTCTAGGAAGTTGGTCGGCATGCTGCTGGAACCGATCAGCGTCTCCACACCGCCGATGACGCCCTTACCTGCGATACGTGCCTCGAACATGATCTGGTTGAGGTAATACTTAAGCTCTTCCGTCCAATGCTCTGGCGTGATCTGGATACCCATCGCTTTGGAGAAGTCATGGATACCGAATACCACGTGCTTTACCGTGCTGTACTGCATCAACTCGGGCGCGATCTTGAGTGACTTGGGGTGTTCGATGATGGGTTGGATGGTGATAGGGTGCGGGAGTCCTGCGAGGAAGCTCGAAAGATCGCGCACTTCAGGTGCGCCATAGGCTTCACCCGCTTTGGCCAACATCACCACGTCGATGAACTCTGCCATGTCCTTCACCAGCGCCATATCCTTTTCATACTCTTCGGTGCGGAAAGGGTTGACGCGGATGGCGATGGCGACCTCATGTCTACGTTGGAAGTGAGGTAGCTCTTGTCGCAGCAACTGGCGACTCAATTCTTTTTGGCGACAACCATCTTCCAAGTCGAAGATGAGCGTATGAGCATGAGTGGCATGCGCATGTTTCTTCATGCGCAACGAAGCCGCCTCCAGATCCTCGTAGATGCCTTGGGCAGGCGAATATTTGACGGGGGGGTAATACAGTTGGATGCCGGGCCAGTAGCCACCCAACATGCTAGTGTCGATATTCTTGTGTTTTTTCTCTTCGGTCGTCATATCGTCTCCTGTGCCACTCACTCAAGATGATTCAGATAATGATGTTCATTGGTCAGGCACATACCCAATCGCCACTCCATCGGTTTGTCGCCATAGGTATAGGAGACGCGTTCGATACGTAGCAGCGGTGTGTGGGTCTTGATGCCTAGGATGGACGCAGTCGCGGCATCCGCACCGATCGCATTCAAACGCTCTTCTGCGCGCACCATGCGAATGCCGAGCTGGGATTCGTACATGCGATACATCGAGCCGTTGAACGATTCGATCAATGCGGTGTTCACGCCTTTGAAAGATGCGGCGGGAAGGATGATGTGATCGAGGATGGTCGGCTTGTCGGCCAGCAGGAGAAGACGCTTGATCTCGATGATTGAACTGCCTGTCTTGATACCGAGTTGCTGTGCCACCTGTGCAGGTGCTTTGCTGCGTTCACAACTCAACAGACGATTGTCTAATAACTGCTTGCTCCCGTCCGCTGCCACCAAGCGCAAGAACCGCAACTTCACTCCATCTTCGGAGTGGGTCGACACGAAGGTGCCTTTACCCTGACGCCGATTAAGGATGTTCTCGGCAGCAAGTTCGTCGATAGCTTTTCTCACCGTGCCTTGGCTCACGCCAAACTGCGCTGCCAACTCCATCTCGCTGGGGATGGGGTTGCCGGGACTCCACTTCCCCACGATCAAGCTTTGCGTGATCAACGCCTTGATCTGCCGGTAGAGCGGCTGGAACACAGGGGATGATTTGGTATCGGGCATGTCAGTCACGGTTTGAACAGATATGGCGATATTTATAACATGCAAAAATTCACAAGTCCAGCATCTTATGTCTTATAGAAGATATAAGAATTTCATTGACACTGATTTTGTGCGTGGCTAGAATCGGTCGGCGAATCAAGGAAGCTCTTTTTAAGTTGTCATTCCCGCGAAAGCGGGAATCCAGCACTTTTAATTTACTGGGTTCCCGCTTTCGCGGGAACGACGAATAAGACTTAATCAGTCCTTCTTTGAAATGTGTAAAACTCATTAGGGGAAGCCTATGAACAAGTACTTTCGACCGCGCCGCTCGATGCTCTATGTGCCAGGCTGTAACACACGCTTTCTAGAAAAGGCGCGCACATTGCCTGCGGATTCACTGATCCTAGATCTGGGTGACCCTATCCTCATCGCGGCCAAAGAGACCTCGCGCCAGAACGTGGTGGATGCCATCAAACATGGCGGCTACGGTGAGCGCGAACTCGTGGTGCGGGTCAATGATCTGGCGTCGCCTTGGGGGCATGACGACATCAAAGCAGTGGCTAAACTGGATATCGATGCGGTGCTGTTCACCAATATCGAAAGCAGAAAGAACGTGCTCGATGCCATTGCTGCCTTGGACCAAGCGGGTGGACACGATGTGCCCGTGATGGTGATGATCGAAAGTCCGTTGGCCGTACTGCATGCGGAAGAGATCGCCAGTGCATCTGACCGTATCGCCTGCATGATCGTGGCGACCTCGGACCTCATCTCGCAGATGCATGCACACATCACCAAAGACAGATTCCCTTTGCTGACTAGTCTGTCCATGGTGATCTTGGCAGCGCGTGCTTACAACCGTGGCGTGGTCGATGGCATAAACAGTCACCTGAAGAACATGGAAGCCTTCGAGTACGCTTGCCGCTTGGGTCGTGACCTAGGGTTCGATGGCAAATCCTTGGTGCATCCGTTGCAACTCGCTTACGCCAACGATGCTTACACACCCAAGAAAGTTGAGGTGCTCACTGCACGAGAGATCATCACAGCACTGTCCGAGGCGAATGCCGCAGGGCGCGGCACCGTGGTGGTGAATGATAGACTGGTCGAACATCACCATATCAAGTCGGCACAACGCCTCCTCAATTTGAACGAGATGATCCAAAAATTGGAAGCGTCTTATGCTTAACTCTGACGCTTTGTCATTCCGTCATTCCCGCGAAAGCGGGAATCCAGTGCATTTATCAAAAAGGCTTTGTCCTTGCTGCGCAAGGGAGTGTATTTTCGAACTAGATTCCCGCTTTCGCGGGAATGACGGGGTTTGATTTTTTGAGGTACGCCTAATGAACAAATCAATCAATGCTTCAGCCCTCGGACGTGGCAACTTCTTCGAGGACTTCCACATCGGGCAAGTGTTTCAACATGCCACACCGCGCACGATAAGCGATGGTGATAGCGCCTTGTACATCGCGCTCACCGGCAGTCGGCATCTGCTACACAGTGCGCAAACAGTCGCGCATGCTTTTGGCTATCGAGACAGGACGATCGACGACCTGCTCGCTTTCCACATCGCCTTCGGTCAGACCGTATCCGACATCTCGGTCAATGCGGTCGCCATTCTGGGTTACGCCGACATCCGCTTTGTGACTCCCGTGTATGCGGGTGACACGCTGAGTACC
>JABFSI010000004.1 GCA_013140695.1 Sideroxydans sp.
CTTTTTCAGCAATCCCCGACACCCCTTCGCGACGCGCCAGTTCTTGTAATACATCCTCCGCGCTAAAGCCTTTATGAGCCAGCAACACCATTGTGTGGAACCACAAATCGGCCACTTCGTAAGTCAGATGTTGCTTATCGCCATCCTTGGCTGCCAACAACACTTCACCTGCTTCCTCAATTACTTTTTTCAGAATGGCATCGTCGCCTTTGCTGAATAATTTAGCGACATAAGACGATTCCGCCGCTGCACCTTTGCGCGCTTCAATGGTTTCAGTCAGGCGTTGCAGAATGTCGTTATTCATTTTTTATAAATCTCATCAGGGGATTTCAGCACTGCGTCCGTCGCTACCCATTGCTCGTTTTGCAGCACGCTAAAGAAACAACTTTCACGCCCTGTGTGACAAGCAATTCCGCCTTGCTGCTCAATCTGCAACAGGATGACATCGCTATCGCAGTCCAAGCGAATCTCTTTCACTTTTTGAATGTGGCCCGATTCCTCACCCTTGTGCCACAACTTTTTGCGCGAGCGCGACCAATACACCGCTTCAGATTTTTGCTGCGTAAGCTGCAACGCTTCACGGTTCATCCACGCCACCATTAACACGCGCCCTGTCAATGCTTCTTGCGCAATAGCAGGCACCAGACCCTCGTCCGACCAATTCACTTTATTTAGCCACGCATTGCTCATTGATTCAGCCTTACAAAAAATTCGAAACACGGCTTGTGGGATGTCTGCTTTTTTACAAGCGAACTTCAATACCCTGCTGCGCCATATATTGCTTGGCTTGCTGCACGGTGTATTCGCCAAAATGGAAGATACTCGCGGCGAGCACGGCGTCCGCGCCGCCTTGCTTCACACCATCGGCGAGATGCTGCAAATTGCCCACGCCACCGCTGGCAATCAAAGGAATCTCCAGCACGTCTGTGACGGCGCGCGTGAGTGCCAAATCAAAGCCGCTTTTTTGCCCATCTTTATCCATGCTGGTCAGCAAAATTTCCCCTGCGCCCAAGGTCTGCATCTTGTGCGCCCACTCAATTACATCCAAGCCTGTCGCCTTGCGTCCGCCGTGGGTGAACACTTCCCATTTACCCGGCGCAACTTGCTTGGCGTCAATCGCCACCACGATGCACTGCGATCCGTAACGTGCTGCAGCATCGGCAACCAACTGGGGATTGACCACCGCTGAGGTGTTGATACTGACTTTATCTGCGCCTGCGTTGAGCAGGTTGCGCACGTCTTGCACTTCACGCACGCCCCCGCCCACCGTCAGCGGGATGAACACCTGCTCGGCGACTTGTTCAATAATGCGGAAAATGATGCCTCGATCGTCCGAACTGGCGGTGATATCGAGGAAAGTGAGCTCGTCTGCGCCTTGTTCGTCATAGCGTTTAGCGATTTCAACGGGGTCACCCGCATCGCGCAACTCAACAAAACTCACGCCTTTAACAACGCGACCTGCCGTGACATCCAAGCAAGGAATGATACGTTTCGCGAGCATCAGATTTTAGGCGACAGCTCGTCTGCCAACGCTTGCGCCGCGCGGAAATCGAGTGTGCCTTCGTAAATGGCGCGACCTGTAATTGCACCCGTAATCCCTTCGGTACGCACGGCGCACAGCTTGCGCACATCGTCCAAATTGGTGATGCCGCCGCTGGCGATGACGGGCACTTGCAGAGGGCGCGCCAACTCAACTGTCGCTTCGATATTCACGCCCGACATCATGCCGTCGCGCCCAATGTCAGTGTAGATAATGGCTTCTACACCATATCCTTCAAAACGTTTAGCCAAATCGCCCACGTCATGCCCTGTGAGTTTTGACCAACCATCCACCGCGACTTTGCCGCCCTTGGCATCCAAGCCCACCATCACGTGGCCGGGGAATGCGTCGCAAGCCTCATGCAAAAAGCCCGGCACTTTAACTGCCGCCGTACCGATGATGACGTAGGTGATGCCCAAATCGAGATAGCGTTCGATGGTTTCCAAATCACGAATGCCGCCGCCTAGCTGCACCGGAATATCGTTGCCGACGGCTTCAATGATGCCCCGCACCGCCGCTTCGTTTTTAGGCTTGCCCGCAAACGCGCCGTTCAAATCAACCAAGTGCAAGCGTCGCGCACCTTGCGCCAGCCAGTGTTTAGCCATCGCGGCGGGATCGTCGGAGAACACCGTCGCGCCCTCCATTTCGCCTTGGCGCAGACGGACACATTGACCATCTTTCAAATCAATCGCGGGAATAATGAGTGTTTTCGTATCCATGATAAGTAATGATTAAACAGGATTCCAGTTGATGAAATTTTGCAGCAATTGCAAACCAGCGGCTGCACTCTTTTCGGGGTGAAACTGTACCGCGAATAAATTATCACGTGCAACTGCGCATACAAACGGTTGCGGGTAATCGGTCGTGGCTTGTACCCCACTCGTCTCGCGAGGTTGCACGTAATAGCTGTGCACAAAATAGAAGCGCGCATCTTGGGCAATGCCAGACCACAATGTGTGATGGTTATGCTTCACTTGATTCCAGCCCATGTGTGGCACTTTGAGTTTATTACCTTGCGCATCTTTTAGCTTTGCATCAAAACGCAGCACCTCGCCCGACAACACGCCCAAGCCAGGCACATTACCCTCGGCGCTATGCTCGAACAACATTTGCAAACCGATGCAAATCCCCAAGAAAGGTTTGTTGCGGGCGGCATCTAACACGGTTTGGCGCAGGCCCCGTGCATCCAGCTCGCGCATGCAATCGGGCATTGCGCCCTGCCCCGGAAAAATCACACGTTGCGCGCTGGCGATGATTTTCGCATCGTCCGTCACGCGCACATCTAACAACGGCGCAACCTTGCGTACGGCCTGATACACCGAGCGCAAATTGCCCATGCCGTAATCCACAATCGCGACATCCACCATGATTTTTACAGTGTGCCTTTAGTTGAAGGCATCACACCCGCCATACGCGGGTCATGCTCCAATGCCACGCGCAAAGCACGACCAAAGGCCTTAAAAATAGTTTCAGCTTGATGGTGAGCGTTGTCACCCGCCAAGTTGTCGATGTGCAAGGTGACCAAGGCGTGATTCACAAAACCTTGGAAAAATTCACGAATTAAATCCACATCAAATTCGCCGATGTTAGAACGCGTAAATTCGCAGTTGAACACCAGCCCGGGACGCCCCGAAATATCCAACACCACTCGTGATAGCGCCTCGTCTAGTGGCACATAAGCGTGACCGTAACGACGCAAGCCTTTCTTATCGCCAATGGCCTGATGGAACGCTTGCCCCAGCGTGATGCCGATATCTTCCACCGTGTGGTGCGCATCAATGTGCAAATCGCCTTTGGCCAAAATATCCAAATCCACCAAGCCATGACGTGCCACTTGATCCAGCATGTGCTCAAGGAAATACAAGCCAGTATCGAACTTGACCTTGCCCGTGCCGTCGAGATTAATTTCAACGGCAATTTTTGTTTCTAGGGTGTTACGGGTTATCTGTGCGCTGCGCATGTTTTTTCCTATGCGAGTGGGTTAATCAAATCGTCTAGTGCCGCAATAAAACGCTTATTCTCTGCCGCTGTTCCCACCGTAACACGCAGGCAATCTGCCAACGCGGGATGGCCGCCGTTCAGGTTCTTAATCAGCACGCCGCGCTGCTTCAAACCGTCGAACACTTGCGTCGCATTCGCCACGCGAAACAAGATGAAGTTTGCTTCACTGGGGTAAGCCGTCACACCACGCATAGCCCCCAAAGCGGACATCAGCCGCGTCCGCTCTTGCTTAATCCATTCTGCCTGCGCCAACAACACATCATGATGTTGCAATAATTTGGCGGCGACCAACTGCGGCAAAACGCCGACATTATACGGTAAGCGCAGCTTTTCAAGCTGGCTCAACCATGCGCTAGAACCCGCCAAAAATCCTACTCGCAACCCCGCCATCCCCAATTTGGAATAGGTACGCATCACCAGCAGATTGTCGAAATGCGCCAGCTGCGGGATAAAACTATCACTGGCGAAGGCGTAATACGCCTCATCCACCACCACCAATCCAGGGGCAGCTTGGAGAATGGCCTGTACCGCCTCAGCATCGAAGCGATTTCCCGTAGGATTGTTGGGATAGGCTAGAAAAATGAGCGCGGGCTGTTCACGTTCAATGGCCGCCAGCGTAGCGGGTAAATCAAGGGAAAAATCGGATGCGAGCGGCACGCCGACGTAGCGTAGCCCGCAAAATGCAGCAATCATCTTGTACATCACAAACGACGGTTCAACACTCAACAACACCGCATTGGGCTTGGCCACCGCCATTGCTAAAATTTGAATAATTTCATCCGAGCCATTGCCCAGCAGCACTTCCATTCCGGCTGGCAACTGTGTCACCTTGCGAATAGCCTCCTTGAGCGAGTGAGCACCTGCGTCGGGATAACGATTGATGGCCGCATCCGCCACCAACGCGGCGATTTCTGCGCACACTACCTCGGGCAAAGAATAGGGGTTTTCCATCGCATCCAACTTAATCAGGCCACTACTGGGCGGCACATGATAGGCATGCAAAGCCTGAATCTCAGAGCGAATTAAAGATTGGGGAGTAAGGGCAGTACGCTGGGAAGACATAGGAAGAAAACGGTTCGATGACGGCGCGCATTCTACCGCAAGACGGGAACATTCAAGCCGTGCCCGCCGCACGAAAATTTGCCTGCCACAGACGGGAGGTAAACTCACACCACTCATGTGGGAGCCCGATTCATCGGGCGATGGTTTTTATTGAAGCGCTATCGCCCGATGAATCGGGCTCCCACAAAATCTAGGCTAGCCTACAAAAACATACGCCTTAAATCAGACGTTCTCTTGCTTAATTTGCACACTCAATGGGTTTGTATTTTGATGGAGCGGTTGAGCCGCACGTCCACCCACCTGCATTGCTACGTGTCCAAGTAACCACCACCCCGTGAATAACACTACCTGCGCCATTACCCAACGTCGCGGTAATTTTTTGCGCACCTGCGGTTAAATCCAGTCTAGCCACGCCCGTGCCAGCTGGTATTGGTGCGCCTTGCGTCGCGCCCGTTAAAATGCTAGAAGGAGTTGCGCCCGTGTCGCACTCTCCCGCCGCCGTCCCGGCAACCGTAATTCCAGATGAAATACACGACTCAGCTGCCGTGCGTAACGACGATGCTTCGCTCATCGCCCTTTGCATTTGCGTTTTGAGCACATATGTCTGATATTGTGGAATTGCCACCGCAGCTAAAATACCAATAATCGCCACCACAATCATCAACTCAATTAGAGTAAATCCTGCCTGTTTATGACGCCACATAGAATTCCTAATCGTAGATTGAAATTTTAGTAATTTATTTTTTATAAGCGCCCAAGACAGACGCTTACAAAAAAGCCCTAAAAAAGGGCTTTTCTGCACAGCTCATGCCAAATTAAGGGCAGCCTGTTGGTTTGTATTTCAAGTCCATATTTGCATCAGATGCGCAAGTCCATGTACCCGTAGCACTACGAGACCAAATGATAGTTTTACCAGCAAGCACAGTTGCAGCGCCATTACCTAATGTTGCGGTAATTGTCGACACAGGATCTCCTGCTGGCGTAAGCGTAACAGTAGGCACGCCCAATTTTGAAGCAGTCAGTCCTGCTTGCGGCAATGCATTACTTTGCGAAGCGCCTGTCAAAATGCTTGAACCCGTTGCTTGTGGGTCACATTCACCAACAGCACCTGCATAAGGAAGCGTGACATTACCCGCCAACAGACACCCTTCAACGGAAGTTTTCAAAGCACCAGCTTCGCCCATTGCACGGGTTACTTGTGTTTTAGCAATGTAAGTTTGGTATTGAGGAATAGCCACTGCCGCCAAGATACCGATGATCGCAACCACGATCATCAACTCGATCAAGGTAAAACCTTTTTGGATTTGTTTCATGTTTAAGCTCCTTATGGATTATTAACGTTGCCCTTGCGGGCTACACACGAGGTGTGCGAGGTAATTCTAGCAGGTTACGTGCCAACCTTTACTTACATGCTGAATCATTGAATCATGCCCCGTGAAAAAGGAAACAATGGGCGCGGAGGGAAAGATAAGTGACGCGCTGCGTCACTTATGGGGCGTAGCCGGGGATGTTCGCTTCGTCGACTTTGTCTATTTGTTCGGGCGACAGAAAACGATGGGCGTAATCTAAGTAGACTTTTTCGCGCATAAATACTTCAAATAATTCGGGGTCAATGTGTCCGTTTTGTTTGAACTGCCCCAAGATGGTGAGCGATTCGGTGAGCGTTTTACCTGCTTTATAGGGGCGGTCTTTCGCGGTGAGGGCTTCAAAAATATCGGCAATGCCCATGAGTCTGGCTTGCACCGACATTTGTTCGCGGCGCAATCCTTTTGGATAGCCTTTGCCGTCCATGCGTTCGTGGTGTCCACCTGCATATTCGGGGACGCGGCTTAAGTGCATGGGCCACGGTAATGATTCAAGCATTTTGATGGTAACTTCAATATGATGATTGATGACTTTGCGCTCGGCGGTGGTGAGGGTGCCCGCGCGAATGCATAGGTTTTCGAGTTCATTTTCTGACAGAAAATTACTTGTTTTACTGGATACGGATGACGCGCCTTGATTGGATATATCTTGTGGATTACCCCATTGATATTGGGCAATAGAACACACGCGAGCCAATTCGGCTTCTTGCATTTTTTCAGCCCCTACATTGCAGTGCCTTAAAAAATTACGGTCATCATCTAGTTGCTGAATGCGTGCTGCGTATTCTGCCGAGGTGATTTTTCCTTCTAAACATTCAATGTGCGCATCGCGCTTAAGCACTTCAAAGCGTGTGTCAATCAGCTCAATACGGTCGTACAGGGTTTGCAATTTAGTGGCTTTGTCTACCACGTGAACGGGGGTGGTGATTTTGCCGCAGTCATGCAGCAGGCCTGCAATTTTAAGTTCGTAGCGGTCTTTGTCGGTGAGATGAAAATCTTTCAGTTCGCCTAATTCGCTACGACTGGCGGCTTCTGCCAGCATCATGGTGAGGGTGGGCACGCGCGCGCAATGGCCCCCGGTGTACGCAGATTTATCGTCGATTGCGGTGTTGATGAGGCTGATGAAAGATTCAAACAGGTCTTCCATTTGCTGAATGAGGCGCCGATTGGTGATGGCAATCGCGGCTTGCGACGCTAATGATTCCAAGAGCTGTTGATCGTCTTTGGAAAACTGTTGCACGTTGCCACTCACTCGGTCTTGTGCGTTGATGAGTTGCAGCACGCCAATAATTTCGTGTTCGTGGTTACGCATGGGCACGGCTAAAAATGAGCGTGAGCGGTAGCCTGTTTTGCTATCGAAATTTTTAGTACCCGAAAAATCGAAACCTTCCGCCACATAGGCATCAGGAATGTTCACGGTCTCACCACTCAAGGCGGCATGACTGACCACCATGGCATGGTTAGGTTTTTCGTCAATGTAGAGATGAATGGGAAAGAAGGTGCATGGCTCGCCCGAGGTGCCGCCCATGCGAATGTTGAGTGAGTCATTGTGCAAAATTTCAAACGTCAGCATCTGCCCAGCGGCATTCGCCAAATACAAAGTGCCTGCATCCGCATTGGTAATTTTTTTAGCAGCTTCTAAAATACTTTCCAGTAAGCGATTGATGTCCCGCTCGCTAGAAAGAGATGCGCCAATCGCATTCAATTCGCCCAAGCGATTAAGCAAACTTTCCAACATAACACGCTGGGTTTGCTCTTGAACCATATAAGACTGTACTTTTTGAGTGTCCATAATCTAGTGCATCTCTATAAATTCGTCATACCGGCGAAAGCCGGTATCCAGTTAATGAAACAGACAGTCAACGCACTGACAGAACGGCCTTTTTAATAAACCCACTGGATACCGGCCTTCGCCGGTATGACGGAATTTTGGATTTATAGAGTCGCTCTCTAGTTGTTTCTTCTTACTTAATACACACGGCTCTTACTTGATGAATGTCAGTCGTACCATTCAACACTTTTTCAATCCCGTCTTGTTTCAGTGTGCGCATGCCTTCTTCCAATGCGATGGAGAATAATTCGGCGACACGCGCATGTTCTTGAATCGCACGCTTCACGGGGTCTGTACCAATGAGTAACTCATGCAAACCGACGCGGCCGCGATAGCCTGTGCCCGAACATTTTTCACAACCCACTTTTTCATAAAGTGTAATTTGGCCTTTGTCGTCACCAAATAGCCTGACCCATTCAGCGTATAAATTTTTGTATGCCGTGTTGGGGTCTTTTTTCCACGTTTCGGTAGGCATCAATTCGGTGGCATATTCACTAAGTAAAGATTTGATTTCATCCTGCGTGGCCACATGAGATTTTTTGCAATCTTTACAAAGGCGTTTAGCCAAGCGTTGCGCCAAGATGCCGAGTAGCGCATCAGAGAAGTTGAATGGGTCCATTCCCATATCCAACAAACGAATGATGGATTCAGGCGCGCTGTTGGTATGCAGGGTAGCAAACACCAAGTGCCCCGTGAGAGACGCTTCAATACCCGTCGAGACGGTTTCTTTGTCGCGCATTTCACCCACCATAATCACATCGGGGTCGGCGCGCAGAAAGGCGCGCATGATGGTGGCAAAGTCCAGTCCTGCTTTTTTATTAATTTGTACTTGGCGCAGACCTTTTTGGGTGATTTCAACAGGGTCTTCCGCTGTCCATATTTTGGTGTCCGGCGTGTTGATATGTTTCAAAATAGAATGCAACGTGGTCGTCTTACCCGAACCCGTTGGTCCGCATACAAAAAACAAGCCGTAAGGTTTGGTGACCGTCTTTTTAACCAGCTCCAAATTGCGTTCGGAGAAGCCCATGTTATCCAAGGGAATAGGGTCGCCCGAAGCCAAAATACGCATCACTACGTCTTCTACACCGCCTTGCGAAGGGATGGTGGCGACACGCAATTCAATATCGAGAGGGCCGTATTTCTTAAATTTTATTTTGCCGTCTTGTGGTTTACGCTTCTCGGAAATGTCCAAATCGCACATGATTTTGAGACGCGTCACGAGTGCGTTTCGATAGGTGGCCGGAATCTCAATGTACTGCAACAACGATCCATCTTTACGCAAGCGAATACCCGTCTTCCCTTTGCCTGGCAGGGGTTCAACGTGAATGTCTGATGCGCCCATCTTGTAAGCATCCACGATGATTTTATTGACGAGCTTAACCAGTTCATTGTCAGCGGCGGCGCTGGCATCATCTTGGCCTGTATCAATGCTCTCTTCATCGCTCGCTAACGAGGTGAGCAAGTCGTCCATGCTGCTGGTGTCTTCATAGCCACCCGTTGCCTCGCCCGTGCTCGAAGCTGAATTCCCGCCCCCATAAAACAAATCCAGCGTGGCTTTGAATTCACGCAGGGTACACACTTTGTAGATAAGTCGATTTTTTGGGAAGATGTTATTGACCACACGCGAGGCTTGAATCCGCTCGGGGTCAGTGGTGAGAATAACGACGCCTTCTTGAATATCGTCAATCGGCACCCAGTGGCTACTCTCCACATATTCGCGGCGCAGGTTGCGTAAAAGTTCCGACGGTTTAATGCGGTCCGCTCGATGTGCTTCGTAAGGCACGCCAAAAAAACTGGAGAGCGCTTTGCCCAGCGCTTCTGGCTTTACTTGAAATTCGTCTAGCAACACCTCTTCAATTTCTACACCTTTGCGACGCGCGGTGCGTGTTGCGAGCTCAAGTTCGGCGGCAGACATCACCGCGTCAGACACCAAGTAGTCATACTTGGTTTTCACTACGTTAACTTGTTGCTGCTGACGTTGTCGCAATGCCACCGCAAGCGTCTGCGTGAGTTCCCGCACCCCGTCCTCCACCAGATTAGGAAAGGGCGCGCCTGCTTTGTTATTGATTACCTGCATCACCCCCACCAGTTCGCCTTTGTCTTCGGTGATAGGGGCTACTAGCATTTGTTTGGTGCGATAACCTGTGCGCTTATCCACGTCTTGCAAGAAGCGCAAGGTTGGGCTAACCGCAGCTAACTCCTGCTCGTCATAGACGTCCTTCAAATTAAGCAGTTTTTTATGGAACGCTGCATAACCCGCAATACTTTGCTCTGCGATGGGTAGCTTGAGATCCTTGAAAGAGTTCAGCCCTGTTTTAACTTTGGAAATTAACGAGGCTTTGTCTTCTCCCACCATGTAAATGGTGAGTCGATCTGCATTGAATAATGAACAAATGTCTTTGCTGACATCCAGCATGATTTCGTCGATATTGCTGGTAGCGTGAATTTTGTTGGTGACATGATTGAGGTTTTTGGTAAATTCCAAACGAGCACCCATATCATTGCCATTTCCCTGAAGCGGACTATTCATTTCTCTCTCCATCCTGCTGTTGTTGCGCTTTGGATACCGACCAAAGCCCATTTTCCAAAACAAATACTTTGTATCCTGCTTGCGCCAACACAAAAGCGGCTGCCGCACTTCGTCGTCCACTTTGACAATATGCAATGTAGGGCGTGGCAATACTTAATGCGCCAATCGCCTTGCGCACGTCATTCAGCGGCACGTTGATTGCACCAGGTAACTTGTCATGCCGATACTCTGCGGGATGACGCACATCCATCCACACCGCGCCTTGCGCGATTAACTGACACGCCTCTGGATAATTAATACGATGCAATAAAGGTTCTTTCATTAACTCTAAAAAATCTTTTTTCTTGAGTCGCAGTAATACACCATTGCTTTTCATCGTAACGGATGCGTTGCGCTTGCTATCCGAAATAAGCGCCTCTTCCCCAAACACATCGCCAGCTTTAATTTCAGCTAACACCTGCTGCCCCCCCCCCACCGAGCGGCTCACTTGGGCGCGACCGCTTTCAATAAGGTAGTAGTAATCCCCCTCATCCCCTTCACGCACAATGATGTCTTTATCCCATACTGCAATCGCTTCAATCCGATTCAGTAGCTCGCCAATATTGGCGGGGGGTAAATGCGCGAAAGGGCCCACATTGAGGTTCTCTGCACTGAACATGCCTGAATTTATCAGCCTGCGCACGGCGGCATCAGAATCAGTTTTTTCGGTGCGCAATTTAATTATCTCGTGCATCGCAAACTGATCCCACGTCACCATTCGATCTAGTAAATCGTCGTCAATACACAGTAATTGCACATTGCTCAACGTACGCGCCGCCACGATGTCGGGCTGACGCTTACCAATAGGATGGCGCGCCCACTCCGAATCTGCCCGCATCATCACTTGATTGCCATCGGCATAGCTCAATTCCAATTGCCCGCGCACCAAATAAACAGAGCGCCCTTGCATAAAATTATTTGAAAAAGGATTTTGTCCCGCCTCGATGTTTTCCACACGGCAATAGTCCAGCAATTCTCGCAAGCGTGCGGGACTGAACGTGGAGATGGGCTCCAACGCGGCTAACACCCTAATGTCGAGCGCTTCATTCATGAGTTTTCTTCAATTCGCTTTCGTGAATAGGGCTGTACTTTGCCACTTATTTAGTTTGAAAATCAAATGCACCATCCCAATTTTCATGTGGCGCTTCTTTACGAAAGTAAGCAACACGCTCCGCATACACCTGATACAACTTGGTCTGCGGAGACATATTACGCAAACTTAATAATTGCAATTCGGCACTATCCCAATCTTGCTTACGGTATGCGCGCAAGGCTTGGTTAAACAATTTCAACTCTTCCAATGCGTCTGTACTGACTTCGCCTACCCGTCCGAGTGGCTCAAAAATAGCCACGGGCTGTACTTTACCTTTTACGCGCACGCGATCTATTTCACGATAGATAAATTCGGGCACGGCACTCGCGGTCGTTTCGCCTACCAAAATTAACACGCCATATTGTTTGGTAATCCCTTCCAAACGTGATGCCAAATTAACGGCATCGCCCATCACGGTATAAGCAACTCGAATTTCAGACCCCATATTTCCAACGCTAACGCGTCCCGTATTAATTCCCACCCCAATTTTTATTTCTGGCCAGCCACGCGCTTTGAAATGCGGCTGTAATTCCGCCAACTTACTTTGCATTTCCATCCCCGCCACGATGGCGTGATACGCATGACGTTCATCTGCCAACGGAGCGCCCCAAAACGCCATGATGCAGTCGCCCATATATTTATCAATGGTGCCACGTTGTTTATAGATAACCCGCGAAAGCGGCGTGAGAAATTCATTCATCAACAATGACAACTCTTTGGGCTCCAGCCCTTCTGAAATAGTGGTAAAGCCACGCACATCCGAAAACAAAGTCGTCATCTCGCGGCTATTACCCTCCATCGAGACGCTCTCTGGATTCTTGGCCATTTCATCCACCAATTCGCTCGGCACATATTGTCCAAACAAGCCGGTAATTTGGCGCTTAGCACGCGACTCCACGAAGTAACCGAAGGTCATGTTCAACGCAAATAAGCCCGCAATCATCAATAAGCTACCCGCCAAGGGCAGCACAATGTTGCCGTACTGCCACAAATAACCATTCAACAATAACGTCGCTCCTGTGACACCTAGCGTGATCAACATACCGCGCACGGGGCTCAACAGGGGTAACACGACACTCATCGCCACCCCAATTAACAACAACAACACAACGTTTGCACCTGCTACGTAAGCGGGGCTTTGCTTAATGTTTTGATTCAGGATGCCGCTAATCATATTGGCGTGCACTTCCACCCCAGGATAAACCTCGCCCACAGGGGTGGCACGCATATCCATTAAGCCTGGCGCGGAGGTGCCTACCAATACAATTTTATTTTGCAAATCTGCTATCGGCAGCTTGCCATGCAGCACATCTGTTACGGGAATGTAGCGGAAGGTACCTCGATCCCCTCGGTATGGCACCAAAGAGGCCACTTCCGCATCTACTGAAATCGTTAAGTCGCCTTGTCCAGACTCAAGAGACAGCCATTCCAACCCGCCATACTCACTATTTTTACCACCCGCAAAGCCAAGTGACAGTTCGGGAGAGCCCAACACAATTCGTGAAACCGCCAAGGAAAGGGACTCGTAATACTGCCCCTCATGCTCAATAACCATAGGGATGCGCCTGACTACACCGTCAAAATCTACTTGAGGATTGAAGTGGCCTGCTGTTGCAGCGGCAAGCTGTAGTTCCGATAAATTCGCGCCAAAGCTATCGAATGACACAGCTTCAACCCTGCGCCCTTTGAATGCATCTGCCGTAAATACAGGTTGCGGAAGAAGTCCCGATTTTCGCGGTGCAGAGCCCACATCTGCGTTACTAAAGTAATAACCCAACACGACTGGACGCCGCTTCAAATTATCGGCAAACAGCGCGTCATATTCCAAGGTGGATTTAAGTTGATTTAATACCGACTGAAATTGCGCGACATCCTTGAGCTGCTTGCGGCCTAGGTCTTGCAACACATTGAGGCCAGAGCTGGTATCTTTTTCGGCGAACACCACATCGAAGCCCACCGCCGCCACCCCGTAATGGGCAAACAACTCATCCATGAACACGGCAAGCTTATCGCGACTCCAAGGCCAGCGGCCTTCTTGCTTCAGGCTTTTTTCGTCAATATCGAGAATGACAATACGATCGTCAGTTTGATGCGGCATAGTGAGCCGCATACGGTAGTCATACAACTTTGCATCCGCAAATTGAACGAAGCCCAAGCGGTAAATTTTGGCGGAGTCGCCCAAAAAAAGCAGCACCACCAGCAACCCCAATCCAACAAGCAGTGCGTGCTTTTTCATTGACTGCCCTTTTTCATGGCCATCCGAAATTGTAGCGGGATGCTTGCCATAACCAGCTAGTTACGACTTAAAGTAAAACTCCATTTTCACGCCTGCCAACTCAATGATGTCGTGATCTTTTAATTGTTGAGGTTGCTCACCAACTGACGCACCATTAACTAAAGGGAAGTTAGCGCCTTCAACATGCGTAATGAAAAAACCGTGAGGACGACGTGCCAGAACGGCAACCTGCACACCCGGCTTACCTAACGTGGTTAAATTTTTATTCAGTTCCAACTCCTTACCCAGATTGGGACCGTTCAAAATTTGAATCACCGCTGCAGGTACCGCAGGCGTAGCTACTGTAGCGGCTTTAACTTCTGGTTTAGGTGCTGTGGTATTGAATTGAGTCGTTGCTTCTGGCTTAACGATCGGAACACCAATGTTGGTTTGTGTGTGGTTAAAATTTTCACCCAAATTGATGGGGGAGGGTTTAGGTGGCGCTCGCAGCACCATGGTTTTTTCAAAGTCTGCCGAAGGAACTTGCGTTGGCTGATCATTAAGATACTTCAGCTTGTATTTGCCGATTTCAATGACATCTGCATTTTGCAAAAAGTGCTTTTGTGCGGGGGCACCATTGACCATCGAACCGTTCGTGCTACCCAAATCTTCAAAGAAAGAATCGTTCAAAATAGTAATCACAGCGGCATGCTCTCCGCTAACCGCAAGATTATCTATGGCAATGTCGTTATGTGCTTTACGCCCAATGGTGGTGCGTTCTTTGGTGAGCGGATATTCTTTAATCACCGCGCCATCCATGCTAAGTATCAATTTTGCCGACATATCAATTCCCTCGTATTAACGTACTGCCTAATTAGTTCTTAAACCAAGATTTCAATTTAGCCCACCAACCTGTCTGCGCAGCAAAACTACCTTTAACTTTGACCAGAATGACAGACACATTATCGCGTCCACCATTGTCATTAGCCTGCTCAATCAGTTGCGTGGCTGCCAACGATAAATTTCCTTGCAGCATTTTCAGCGTCTCGCCGATGTCATCGTCTTCAACCATGTCATTGAGGCCATCGGAGCAAAATAAATAAATATCACCCACTTGCACATCATGCACGTGCACTTCTGGTTCGACACCCGCTTCAATACCCACTGCCCTCGTAACCAAATTTTTATTTTTGGAAAGACGCGCCATTTCTTTGCTAATGATGCCGCTATCAATCTGCTCTTGCAGCAAAGAATGATCGCGCGTAACCGTCTCAAAAACTTCGCCACGCAAACGATACATGCGCGAATCACCCACATGCGCGACAACCACTCGATTATCGTAGAACAAACCAGACACGATGGTCGTTCCCATACCTGCATATTGCGGCTGACTTTGCGCCGCATTAAAGATAGACAAATTGGCTTTAATGACATTAGCGCGCAACAAAGCCGCGCCCACTTCTTCGCCTGTTTCCGTATCGATATTGTTAGGCTCATCATTTTCTAAACGATGCTTAACTTCACTAGACAACACAGAGACGGCTATTCCACTCGCCACCTCCCCCGCGTTGTAGCCGCCCATGCCGTCCGCCAACACAATCAATCCAGATTGAGCATCAAAGCTAATGCTATCTTCGTTGTGAGAACGCACCATGCCTGGATTGGTTTGCCCCACAATTTCCAGTGCTTCACTTATGTTCACGTTCTACCCTCGCACTTATTGATTGATTGATAGGCCTGCCGCACATTGGCGGATAGCCTCCGCCATTGCAGCACCCGATTCAAACCGGTCTTCCACTTTTTTTGCTAATGCCTTATTGAGGATTGCTACTACACAGGTCGGTATATCCGGCTTGATAGTCAAAATATCTACAGGCTGATCATTGGCAATTTTATACATTAGTTGCGCCATCGAATCCCCCTCGAAAGGGAGCTTACCACACACCAGTTGGTACAGGCTCACACCCAAGGAGAACAGGTCAGACTGGCCTTCTATCTTCGCGCCTGACAATTGTTCGGGCGACATAAAGGAAGGCGTACCCAATACCATGCCCGTTTTTGTCTTACTCGAATCGGTGATGCGCGCGATACCGAAGTCAGTTACTTTTGCCGTATCACTCTCCAAGTCATACATGATATTGGCTGGCTTGATGTCGCGATGAACCACATTTAGGCTATGCGCATAGCCTAAAGCGTCTGCCACACGCGCCACAATACTTAATACTTTAGGTAGCGGCAACAGATTGTCTGGCTTCGAATAAACCACCAAATCCTTGCCCTTCAAAAACTCCATCGCAATATAAGCCAAGTCATGCTCTTCCCCCGCGTCGTACATCGTCACGATGTTGGGGTGATTCAAGCGGCCTGCGGTCTCGGCTTCTCGGAAGAAGCGTGCCTTCACATCTTCCAATTCATCGGCCTCAAATTCTTGTGCCAAGGCCATTGTTTTGATGGCAACCACACGGCTAATTTTAGGGTCTTTACCTAAATAGACCACGCCCATCGCACCTTTGCCCAACTCTTTTTCAATTTGGTAACGACCCAGCATCGGCTTGGCAATGCCCGCCTGATCCAGCTTCATTGTGCTGTCATTGCTGCGTCCCGAGGTGCCACCCAAAATAAGCGTTTCCGACATGGCTTTCGATTGCGCAGTACGCGCTTTCAAATCGCGGAAATTCGAGTTGTGATCTGCCATGTATTTGAATACAGATTCTGCCTTGTTGAATTGGCGCTTACGTTCAAAATCCAAGCCCAAGTTGTACAACACATCCATCAAGCTATCGTCCAGCGGCACTTTGCGAAATTTGTCGAAGGCCATATCCAATTGCCCCTGACCTTGAAACGCCAAGCCCAACATACGATTACTTTCAGCAGAATCCGCATCCGATTTTTCTTTGCCTTTTTCTGTCATCAAGAAGCGTTTTGTCGTCAACAATAAATGTCCGACCAAAAGCAAAGTGGCCGGTAACATCAGTTGCAACCACAACGACATACTCGTCATCAATAGAAAATGCACTATCAGCAACACCACAAACAAAACACCCGTTACGACAGCCCCCAGCCCAGCCTTCAAGCGTGGCAACAATACAATCAAATACAGTGCGATTAGTACAAACACAGAGAATTCAGCCCACACCCCCCAACTTGGCACAACAAAAAAATCTTGTTTCAAAATGCTAGAGACGGAATGTGCCAAAGCTAAGACGGGGGACATGCTGGGCGATACCGGCG
>JABFSI010000063.1 GCA_013140695.1 Sideroxydans sp.
TTGTCTGCGGTGCAGGAAGTGCACCAAAGTTATGGCATCCCCGTTGTATCCATCGCGTCGCTGCATGACTTGCTAGGTTTCTTACAAGGGCAGGCCGACTTGGTGCAGAATCTGCACGCGGTGCAAACCTATCGTGACCGTTACGGAGTGAAATGATGAAGCTTTCAAAATTATTGTTGAGTGTGGCTGCCTTGTGTTCAGTGTTCGCATTAAATGCAGAAGCGAAACTTTTTAAGTGGGTGGATGACAAGGGCATCACGCATTACGGCGAAACGATTCCGCCTGAATTCGCTAATAAAGAGGCGATGAAATTTGACAAGGGTCGCAGCGAAAAGCGCAGCGACACACGTGATGTGGCCGCCAAAAAAGCCCGCCAAGATCCCGTCGCTGAAAAAGCACGTATTGAAGCAGAGCGTCACGACAGTGCGCTGGTGAACACCTACAGCTCGGAACAGGAAATTGATTTAGCGCGCGACCGTAACTTGCAGCAAGTAGAAGCGCGTACGAATAGCTTCACGACTTTACTGCGCTCGGCTCAAGAAAATTTGGTGGCACTTAATGCAGAGGAAGCAAAAATTACACAATCAGGACGCGCATTGCCAAAGTCTTTGGTTGAAGACATCGCAGCGGGTAAAACACGTATTGCCAAGTTGCAGATTGACTTGGACACCAGCGCCAAGGAAACCGACAAGGTAAAGGCGCGTTATGAAGCAGACAAAGTACGCTATCGCGAGTTGAAAGGTTTTACGCCTAAAAAAAATTAGGCCGCTTGAAAAGTGCGGGAGCTTTCTTCATAACGAAGTAGCTCTCCCTGTCCGATATCAAAATACCATCCGTGCAAAATCAAAGAGCCATCGTTCAGGCGCTCGTTAATCCAAGGGAACGTTTTCAGATTTTCTAGCGACACGAGAATGGCGCGCATTTCACATTCACGATATTTAACAGCTTGTTCAGCACTATGCAGCTCGGCTTCCATTTCTTTGCGCGCGCCTTCAGCCAAACTCATCCAGTCATCCATGTAGGAATCGGGCGTGCTCACGCCATAACTATTCACCAAAGCGGTTATCCCTCCGCAGTGCGCGTGACCCAGCACAATGATGTGCTTCACGCCTAATTTTTTAACGCCGTATTCAATGGCAGCGGTGGTGCCATGGTGTCCGCTATGACCTTCTAGGGGCGGCACAAGATTGGCAACATTGCGAATGACGAATAAGTCACCGGGGTGACAGTTGAATACCAGCGCAGGGTCAACGCGAGAGTCACAACAAGCAACTACCAGTACTTGCGGCGTTTGGCCTTGCTCAACTAACTGTTGATAAAGCGTGTCGTGCTCAGCGAAATGCTCATGACGAAAACGCCGAAAGCCTTCTATCAGCTGCTTAATATCAATCATGTGCCTGTCAACATACGTTGCGCTTCGCGGTATTTGTCAGCCGTCTTTTGCAACACTTCCGCAGGCACTTGAGGTGCGGGAGCTTGCTTGTTCCAACCTGATGTTTCCAACCAGTCGCGCACGAACTGTTTGTCAAAGCTGGGAGGATTACTACCCACCTTGTATTGGTCAGCCGGCCAAAAACGTGATGAATCGGGCGTGAGCGCTTCGTCGATGAGATACAACGTACCCGCCGCATCGGTGCCGAACTCAAACTTGGTATCCGCGATGATGATGCCGCGTGTCAGCGCGTAATCTGCGGCTTGGGTGTATAGCGCCAAAGTAGCTGCTTTCACTTTTTCGGCCATCTCTACGCCCAGCAATTTTTGCGCTTCTGCGAACGAGATGTTCTCGTCATGGTCGCCCACGGCGGCCTTGGTAGAAGGGGTGAATAGCGCTTCGGGTAGCTTCTGCGCTTCTTGCAATTCTGCCGGCAATTGGATGCCACATACCGCACCAGTCTTTTTGTAATCCTTCCAACCTGAACCCACCAGATAGCCACGCACGATGGCTTCAATAGGGAGTGGCTTCAATTTCTTGGTGACAAAAGAACGACCCCGTACTTGAGCTTTATCTGCCTCTGTCTTCACGACAGACTCTGGGTCGATACCAGATAGATGATTCGGAATTACCCCGCCCAGTTTCTTAAACCAGAAGTTAGACACCGCCGTCAGCACCTCACCTTTGCCTGGAATAGGATTTGGCAAGATGACATCGAATGCAGACAAACGATCAGTTTGTACGATGAGTAGATGGTCAGCATCCACTTCATACAAATCGCGCACTTTGCCGCGATGCAAGAACTTCAGGCTGGTCAGGTTGGATTCGTGTAGGGCGGACATGGGTGACCTCGGTTACAAAGCTGGCAAAGTGGTTGCGGCGATCTGTTCCGCTTGTTTCTTACGATAGGCTACGAGCTTGTCTGCCAGCGTCTTGTCGTTCAACGCCAGCATAGAGACGGCGAACAATCCTGCGTTCGCAGCGCCCGCTTCACCGATGGCGAAAGTCGCGACGGGGATGCCTTTTGGCATCTGCACGATGGAGAGCAAGGAATCCATGCCCTTCAAATATTTGGAGGGAATAGGCACGCCCAACACGGGCAACGTAGTCTTGCCTGCGATGACGCCCGCCAAGTGCGCTGCGCCGCCGGCACCGGCGATGAAACATTGCACGCCTTGACTGTGCATGTCTTTGATGTAGTCGAACAACAGGTCGGGAGAGCGGTGTGCAGAGATGACGCGCGCATCGAACGCCACGCCGAAATCTTTCAACTGCTGACCGGCTTGTTGCATGATCTCCCAGTCGTTGCTGCTGCCCATGACAATGGATACGAGAGGTTTTGACATCATTTCATCCTTCTAAAATCTAGACGTAACAACGCCCCCGTTGCCGGGGGCGTCGAGTTAAACATTACGCGCCTTTGTGATAACCCACAACGCGATCTACTTCATTCTTGGAACCCAAGATGACTGGCACACGCTGATGTAGACCTTGAGGCTTCAATTCCATGATGCGTTCACGGCCTGTGGAAGCAACGCCACCGGCTTGTTCAACGATGAAAGACATCGGATTCGCTTCGTACAACAAGCGCAGCTTGCCTGCTTTACCGACTTCTTTGGTGTCGAACGGATACATGAAGATACCGCCACGAGTCAGGATGCGGTGTACTTCAGCAACCATGGAAGCGACCCAACGCATGTTGAAGTTTTTCTCGCGGCCGCCTTCTTTACCCTTCATGCATTCGTCGATGTATTTTTGAACGGGCTTTTCCCAGTAACGCTGATTGGACATGTTGATGGCGAACTCTTGCGTGTCCGCTGGAATCTGCATGTTCGGGTGAGTCAGGAAGAAGTCGCCTACGTCACGATCCAGTGTGAAGCCGTTCACGCCGTGGCCTGTGGTCAGAACCATCATGGTGTTTGGACCGTACAGTGCATAACCTGCGCAAACTTGCTTGGTGCCTGGTTGCAAGAAGTCAGCAGCCTTAGGATCCGTCACGCCTTCTGGGCAACGCAAGATAGAGAAGATGGTACCGACAGAGATGTTCACGTCGATGTTGGATGAGCCATCCAATGGGTCAAAAGTGATCAGGTATTTGCCGCGTGGGTATTGCTTAGGGATCTCGTACACGTCATCCATTTCTTCAGATGCCATGCCTGCCAAGTGACCGCTCCACTCGTTCGCTTTGATGAATACTTCGTTGGTGATGATGTCGAGTTTCTTCTGTGTCTCGCCTTGTACGTTTTCGCTACCAGCAGAACCCAGCACGCCGATCAGCGCACCTTTGTTCACGTCATGCGCGATTTGTTTACAAGCAGAAACGACATCGCTCAACAGACCGGTGAAGTGGCCGCTGGCGTTAGGAATGTGACGCTGTTCTTCGGTGATGAATTGGATAAGACTCTTGCTCATGCTGGTTTCTCCTCGTTGGTTTTATAAATTTTGAACCGCAATTTTACTGCTTTTCCCGCTTACTCTCTATGGCTATTTGGTCAATGAAATGAATAGTTCTGGTAATCGTTCTGGCAACTGGGCCACGTTGTCCACGATGGTGTATTGCTTACCGAAGATGTCTGAAACATATTCGTCCGCCTTAGGGTCAAGGTTGATGCAATAACTGTAGATGCCCTGTTGATCCAACTCCTTCACCGCTTGGCGCGCATCTTCGATAAGAATGCGACCATCTTTGCTGTCGATATCTGCTGGCTCGCCATCGGTGAGGATGAGCATCAGTTTCTTGTCGGCCTGTTGCTTTTCCAAGTAGTGCGCGGCATGGCGCATCGCCGCACCCATACGCGTGGAGTAGCTCGCTTCCATCGCGGCAAGACGGCTCTT
>JABFSI010000012.1 GCA_013140695.1 Sideroxydans sp.
CGAAGGTGGCATCGGCATAGGGCAGGGTCTGCGCATCGCCGCAGTGCAGGGCGATGTTGCGGTGTCCGGCTTGTTCGATCTTGTTGCGGAACACGGCGAGCATGGCTTCGGAGAAATCGATGCCGTGTATTTGTTCGGCATGCTGCGCGAGCCGCAGCGCGAGTGTGCCGGGGCCGCAGGCGACATCGAGCACGGTGGAGTTGGGTTTGAGTTTGCTGGCGGCGATGGCCTCGTCGGCAAACCCTTCGAACACGAGCATGGTGGTCTCGGCGTAGCCATCGGCGACGAGGTTCCAGGGTTCGCTGGCGGAGAGAGGGTTGGCGTTTTGGCTCATGGTTTCTACCCTCTCCCTAGCCCTCTCCCCGAACGGGAGAGGGGATGGAGGTGCTCCGACTTGAGGTCACAATTTGTGACCTCAAACAAAAAACGTTCGATTCGATCTGTGTAACTGAGGTGGTCATGTGCAGTGCTTCCCCTTTTGCGAACAGTCGTGATGCTGGTTTATACCCGTCGTTGCGGGTTCTTGTCTTGCGCCAGCCTCACTGTTCTGGGGATTCTGCTGTGTGCCTCGCGCCATTCATGTGGCGGGATGTGCATTCGGCAGACCTGCAAGTGGGGCGAACTGTATTTGAGCGCGGCAGGCTGTGTCAATGAAACTGAGGAATTGGCATTCGATTCGATCATCGTCTCAGGTATTGACTCAGGTGTGTTGTCCGACATCCTCAATCACTGCATCAAGCCCGCTGTAGAGCACGTTCATCACTTCGTGGGCATGAAAGACGCGGTGTCGCATTTGCTGGGTGGCGGGGCGCAGTATGTCCAGCGCAACCAGTTCGGATACGGCATCGTTGGCTGCGGGGAAAGTGACACCCAGACTTTGAGTGATCGAGTTGATCGTTACCACGGGTTGCCCCAGCAGCAACCCGCCTACTTTCCAGATGGTGGCGTGTCGGCGCTTGCCTTGTTGGGTCAGCAGGTTTTGCCAGCGTTGGTGTATAGCGCGCATGTCATCGAACAGTCTGGTGGTGTGTCGGCATGAGGCGATCACGCATTCCAGAAAGAGGCGTATCCACGGTTCCCAATTCAGCTTGGTCTGCACTTGCAATAGTGCGTCGTAGTATTCCTGCTGGCGCAGTTTCAGGAACGAGGCGAGATGGATGGGCGGCTTGCCCTCAGCCTTGAGCATCAGCGGCAGCAGTAAGCGACCAGTGCGGCCGTTGCCGTCCAAGAATGGGTGGATCGCTTCGAATTGCACATGGGCGATGGCGGCGCGCAGCAGTACGGTGACTACCGCAACGCCATCCGGCTCGTATTGCAACAGGCCGAGCAGGTCTTCCATCAGTCGCGGTACTTCGCCGGGGGGCGGCGGGATGTAGCGTGCCGTTTCCATACGCATGCCGATGAAGTTTTGCCGGTCGCGCCATTGTCCGGGCGCATATTGGGTTTGCCCCGCCATCAATTGCGCATGCAGATTGCGGACGAGGTTTAGGTTCAGCGCTGCTTGACCGTGGAGGTCGATCTCGCGCGCGCCCGCCATGAAGGCGCGTACATAGTTCATGGTTGCGTTGGCATCGCTATCGGTGATCTCGTCTTCTGTTCCTGCTTCGATCTCGTGTATCAGCAGGCTATCGAAGCCGGTGTGTGTGCCTTCGATCTGGCTGCTGTCAACCGCCTCGCGCCGATTCAGCATGTACATCAGCAACTCAGCTTCGCGCGGATTTCGGTTGATCGCATCGGTCAGCAGCTCCAGCTCCCTTTGGGCGAGCACCAGCAGCCCATGACAAGCGGGGACATTGACGCTGACAGGCACTGCGGGAGGAATCACGGCAAAACATCCCGAATGTTCAGGTATCGGCACACAGGTTCTTTTTAGGTCGGGATGAAGATCGGTTTTGCGCATTTGAAAGGTTTAATGGCGACATTCTTATTAAGTGTTTCTATGCTATACGCTTAATAAAGTGCTCGCAATTAAATCTTTCATTCTTCATCGCAACTGGTGGGGCTGCGCTGCAATTCGGCGCGGCGGGTGGCACCGCTTTACAAATCTTTACCTTGCGTACAAACCGCCGCAATGGCGCGCTCATAAAGTGCCACTCAGCCGCTACACACGGTGCGGCATCAACCGATCAAGGAGAATGAGATGAGTGAGCAAACTACAACTACGCAAGATACGAACAAAGAGACTCAAGGCCGTTGCTGCGGTAGCGAAAGACATGAGCGCCATTGCCATGGTGGCCATCGCGGTCGCTGCTTCGGCAAGGTGCTGGGCGTCATGCTGGTGTTCGGTCTCGGTTTCTTTGCGGGCAAGTCATATGCATGTGAGCCAGGCTTCGGACATCACGGCGGGCCACAGGCGTTCATGTCTGGCAAACCGATGGATGTGGAGCAGATGAACAAGTTCGCCGAGCGCGGTGTGAAACACATGCTGGATGATGTGAAGGCGAACGATGAGCAAAAGGCGAAGGCATCTGCCATCGTGAAGGCATCGGTAGAGAAGGGCGCGCCGTTGGCTGAGAAGTTGCGTGACAACCATCACCAGATCGGCAAGTTGATGTCCGCAGCGACGATCGACAAGGCAGCTATCGAGACCTTGCGTGCAGAGCAGATCAAACTGGCAGATGAGGCCAGCAAGTTGGCGACACAGACCATGCAAGATATCGCTGAGGTGTTGACGCCAGAGCAACGCGCCAAACTGGCCGAGAAGATGGAGAAGCGCCACGGCTGGATGCATCACGGTTAAGCATCAATAAGGTTCGTCGCTCCCGTGAAGGCGGGAGCCTAGTTTGATTAGAAACTGGATTCCCGCCTGCGCGGGAATGACGGCGTTTTGAAGGCTGCCCCGCTTGGTATGATGCGGGGCAACTTTTTGGAAATCTCACATGAACCATCACATCCTCATCATCGACGACGACGAACGCCTGTGCGCCATGTTGCAACAGTATCTGGGCGATGCCGGATATCACGTGACTTCGCGTCACACCATCGCCAGCGGTTTGCAGGTGTTGAAGCAAGAGGCGTTCGATGCGCTGGTGTTAGACCTGATGTTGCCGGATGGCGATGGCTTGGATGCCTGCCGCCAGCTGCGCTCCTTTTCTACCATTCCCGTATTGATGCTCACCGCGCGCGGTGAGGCGATGGATCGCATCCTTGGGTTAGAGATGGGCGCGGACGATTACCTGCCCAAGCCTTTCGAGCCGCGCGAGTTGTTGGCTCGACTCAAGGCCATCCTGCGTCGCGGAAAGGCGGGTAATGGTGATGTGTTGCGCTTCGGCAAGTTGGAGATTGACCGTGGTGCGCGGCAGGTGCGAGTGGATGGCGCGGCATGCGAGATGACGTCGTATCAGTTCGATCTGCTGCTAGCGTTGGCAGAGAAGCCGGGGCGGGTGATGAGTCGTGAACATCTGTTGGATGCAGTGAAGGGCGAGCCGCTGGAAGCGTTCGACCGCTCCATCGACGTGCACATCTCGCGCATCCGCGCGGTGATCGAAGAAGACCCCAAACATCCGCGCCGCATCATCACGCTGCGCGGTGCCGGTTATGTATTCGCACGCAATCAAGATGGCGAGGAGGCAGCATGAGGAAACTCTATTTCCAGATCTACATGGGCGTGATCGCCAGCCTTGCATTGCTGGTGGTGTTAGCGGGCGCGTTCTGGCATTTCCAAGGACAGAACTCTCCGCAGAGCGAGGTGATGGGCACGGTGCGTGATGTGATCATGTTGGCACTGCCCGCACCCGATGCACCCGCCGCACAGCAACAGAGCGTGCTAGAAAAACTGGCGCGCCCCGCGTTGCCACGCATCTCCTTGTATTCCGATGATCGCCAATTGCTGGCACATGCAGGCGCACCGCTGATGGCACCGCCGCCCGATGCGCACGACAACGATTGGATTCATCGTCACGGTCACGATTCTGCTTGGGCCATGCATCTGCCCGATGGCCGCTGGTTGCTGGCACAGCCGCAACAAGGCCCGCCGCGCATGCCGTTCCCCTTCATCATGATGTTGGTGTTGATCGGCTTGGTGGTCGCGGTGGTGGCCTACCCGATGACGCGCCGCATGACGCGCCGACTGGAGAGTTTGAAGTTGGCGGTGGAGGCGCTGGGTGAGGGCGATTTCAAGACGCGCGTGGAGACCAAAGGGTGTGATGAGGTGTCGTCGCTGGCGAAGAGTTTCAATCAGGCGGCGGAGCGTGTGGAGTCGTTGCTGCTGGCGCACAAACAACTGCTGGCGAATGCTTCACACGAGTTACGTTCACCGCTGACACGCATCCGCCTTGCCTTGGAGTTGCAGGCCGAGCGCCCCGTGCCTGAGTTGCAAAAAGAACTACGCAAAGACATCGCCGAGTTGGATCAACTCATCGAGGAAATCCTGTTGGCGAGTCGCTTGGATGCCAATCGCGAACCGCTGCAAACGACCGATGTCGATCTGGCCGCGCTGTTGGCAGAAGAGTGCGCGCGCAGTGATGCGCAATGCGAAGCCGTGCCGCTGAACATCAAGGGTGACGATCGCCTGTTGCGTCGTTTGCTGCGTAACCTGTTGGAGAACGCCAAGCGACACGGTGGTGATGTGGTGCAAGCCAGCTTGAGGCAAGAGGCGGGCAATGCCGTGATCCAAGTGTGCGACAACGGTAGTGGCATCGCGGCAGAAGAACGCGAGCGCATCTTCGAACCGTTCTACCGCCCAGCGGGTAGTCGTGAGAAAGAAGGCAGTTACGGCCTAGGCTTGGCGCTGGTACGGCAGATCGCCGAACGCCACGGCGGCAGCGTGCGCTGCCTGCCACGTGCAGAAGGTGGTGCGTGCTTCGAGGTTAGGTTGGGGTTGGTTTGAGCAGCTAGGAACTACAACATCCCCTCCCCCATGCAGGGGGAGGGTTAGGGTGGGGGTAGAAGTGTTTGAGCTCATTGACTCTACCCCCATCCGAGCGTGTGTTGTTGGGGCTTTAACCCCGTACAACCACGGCCTACCCCTTGCGGGTGTAGCCTTCCCTGATGAAACTACTAGCCAATCGACTAAGCCAGCAAGCTGGCAAGTCGCTGGTTACCTGCATGGGGGAAGGAACTGATTCGGTTCAATTGGATAATTTCAGCTTCAACGCATCTCCCTGAAACACCACACCATCCCAACCATGCTTGATGAAGTTGCGGATGTTCTGATGGTCTGTTCCTTGTGGATGTTGCAATACGTCTTCGCGGTAGTAAGCGCCGAAGCAGTGCAGGGTCTGTTGCGGTGAGAGTTTGTGCAGCTTGGCGAACGAGAAGAGTTTGCATGAGCCGTTGTTCTGCCCCGCATCGTTCTGTAGCTCACCATTGCGGAACGCGGTGGGGGTGAAGTCGTAGTTCGCATCGATCACCGCGATGGTGTCTTGGAAGGTGATGCTGGCGGGGGCGCTGGCGAGGGTGTGTAGGAAATTTTTCATGGAGGCGTCCTAATGCTGCGTTGTTTGAATCTACTGCGTTAATTTTTCAATTGCCTTGCGTTGTTCTTCAGCTTGTTTTTCTTGTTCGGCAGCAGCGGCTTTGGCTTGGTCGAGGATTTGGCGCTCTTCTTGGAAAATTTTCGGCGCGGGTGTGGGTTCGGTTTTACTGTCGCAAGCGGTGAACAGTAGCAGGGCGCAGGTAGCGGCGAAGTAGGGCGGGAGTGTCATGCTAGGGAGTGAATTAAATGCGTCCGTTGTCTTGATCGTGGCCGTGTTTTTTATACAGCCAATACATGATGCTGATGAGGAGGAAGCCGAATACAAAAATGATGACGTTGATGGAAAATTCGAGTTTAACCATCAGCGCATATAGGCCGAGCATGAGGAAGATGCTGATATTTTCGTTGAAATTTTGCACGGCGATAGAGCGCCCTGCACCCATCAGCAAGTGGCCGCGATGTTGCAACAGTGCATTCATAGGTACGACGAAATAGCCTGCCATGATGCCGATGCCGATGAGTAGCAAGATGGCTACCAGTGGGCTATGCACGAGTGTCATGGCAAGCACCAAGACGCCCATGCCGATGCCCATTGGGATGACTTTGACGGCGTGTTCCAATTGCACGAAACGGGCCGCGAGGATAGAGCCGATGGCGATGCCGATGGCGACCCACGCGGTGAGTTTGGCGGCCTCACCGATGCTGTAATGCAAGGCAACAGCCGCCCATGCCAATACCAATAAACGCAATGTTGCACCTGCCCCCCAAAATAAAGTGGTGACAGCCAGCGACACTTGCCCCAGCGGGTCTTTCCACAATAATTTGAAGCAATGCGCAAAATCTTTGATGAGGAAGATAGGGTTGCGGCTTAACGGTTTGTGCTCAATGGCGACTTGTGGAATGTACAAGTTGAACATGGCTGCCAAGAGGTAAATAAAGAAGGTGATGAAAATCGCCAGCTCGGCCGCGCTAACAAAAGCGGGCACATTGAGCGAGGCCATGATGCTGTGCGCGATGCTCGGCGTGATAAGCATGCCGCCCACCACCGCGCCTAGGATGATGGCGGCCACGGTTAAGCCTTCCATCCAACTGTTCGCCCACACTAAACGGTCGGGTGGCAGATACTCGGTCAAGATGCCGTATTTGGCTGGCGAATAAGCCGCCGCCCCCAAGCCCACCAAGGCATACGCCAGCAGTGGATTCACCCCAATCAACATGGCCAAACAACCGAGCATTTTGATGGCGTTGCTGATAAACATGACGCGCCCTTTGGACAGCGAATCAGCAAAAGCGCCCACGAAGGGCGCAAGCAATATGAAAGAGATGATGAAGGCTTGTTGCAAAACAGGGGTCTGCCAGCTTGGCGCGTGAACCTGCTTGAGCAGCGCAATGGCAGCGAATAAAAGTGCGTTGTCGGCGAGTGCGCTAAAGAACTGCGCTGCGAGGATGATGTAGAAGCCGCGTTTCACGATTTAGGATTGTTTTGAGGACGGCGTTTTATAACATGAATTATCAGGTGAGTTTCAGGATTTATAGCATCCTCTCTACGTTTTTCAAAACGCGTCACAAGCAAGCCCTGCTATCATTCGCGCCAATTAAAAACAGGCTCGCACCGACCCCATGTCTCGTCCCATTCAAGCTCACATCGACCTCTCTGCGCTGAAAAATAATTTGCGTGTGGTGCGTCGTCACGCGTCAGCCAAAGTGATGGCGGTGGTGAAGGCGAATGCCTATGGACATGGTTTGCTGCGTATTGCGGGTGCGTTGCGCGAGGCGGAGGGGTTGGCTTTGCTGGATGTGCGCGAGGCTATCACCTTGCGCGACGTGGGATTCCGCCAAACTATTTTGTTGCTCGAAGGATTTTTCTCCAAAGATGATGTGCCACTGTTTGCGGAATATGAGCTGACGGCGGTCATTCACTCGCAGCAGCAGCTTGCTTGGTTGGATGCTTATCCGCGTAAAAATGGTTTGTCGGTGTGGCTCAAAATCAACACAGGCATGAACCGACTGGGTTTTATGCCCGCCGATGTGCCCGCCGTGATGGAACGTTTGAAGTCGCATCGCGCGGTGCGTGAAGTGACCTTGATGACGCACTTTGCACAGGCCGATGAAGCGGTGGGTGTTGCAAAACAACTCGAATTATTCAATCACATTGCTGCGTCGTATCACGCGCCGCGCTCCTTGGCGAATTCGGCCGCTCTCTTGCGTTATCCCAATACCCATTCAGATTGGGTGCGTCCTGGCATCATGCTTTACGGCAGCTCGCCGTTTGCGGAGGTGAGTGCGCAAGAACTCGGCTTGCAGGCTGTGATGAATTTGAGCAGCGAACTTATCTCCGTGCGCGAGTTGCGCAGCGGTGATTGCGTGGGCTATGCGGCGAGCTTTTGTGCGGACAATACAATGCGCATCGGCACGCTAGCCTGTGGTTATGCCGATGGCTATCCGCGTCATGCGCCCACCGGCACGCCCATCTTGGTGAATGGCAAACGCACGCGAACCCTAGGCCGCGTGTCGATGGATATGTTGGCGGTGGACTTGAGCGATATACCCGATGCGCAAGTAGGCAGCCGTGTGGTGCTGTGGGGAGCGGGCATGCCTGTGGATGAAGTGGCACGGGCGGCAGGCACGATTAGTTATGAATTGTTGTGCGCCTTGGCGCCGCGCGTATCAGTGAGTGATTGATTCCGTTATTTCGCCCGTAGGTAGCGATAGCGCCACTTTATGCAGTGCTTCGGTGCTCAAATCATTCAGCGCAATTTTCTGCGCCGCATTCAGCAACGTGAAATGTTTCCCCGTCGAGCGTAGATAACTGGGGTCGTAATGCAGTGTCAGTAATTCTCTGACGAGTTGTTCAAACGCTCCCGCTCTAATCAGTGTCTTCCAATTTTCAAGTTGCTGGTGGCCGTGAAAAGGCAGCAGCACTTGCAACTTTTCGATGAGTGATTCGGGGTCGTCTAAGAAGTGGTGATAGTCCGTGAGCAACAATTTTTCGCGCGCGTTCATTGAGGTTTCTAGCTGCACGCATGGGCTGCCATGCATGGCATTCACCAGTGCGGTGGGCAGTGTGATGCGGCCTATTTTGTTGCTTTCTGCTTCGACAAAGACGGGGTGATTCGCATCAAAACTTTGCAGTTTTTGCAGCAGCAAGGTGTCGAACATTTTTGGCGAGGGCTGGGGATTAAGGGGGATACCGCCTAACACCGAACCACGATGTTGCGCCAATATTTCAAGGTCTAGCACTTGCGTACCATTGGCTGCCAAGGCATCCAACAAGCGACTTTTCCCCGACCCGGTAGCGCCACAGATGACGCGAAAGTTGAGCGTGGCGGGCAGGGCATCCAGCTTATCCAACACCTCGCGTCGGTAAGTTTTGTAGCCGCCTTCCAACTTATGCGCTGCCCAACCTACTTGCGCCATGATGATGCTCATCGCACCACTGCGCTGCCCGCCGCGCCAGCAATAGATGAGTGGCTTCCATGATTTTGGTTTGTCGTGGAAGCGTGTCTCGATGTGGTGCGCGATGTTCTTTGCGACCAGTACCGCACCGACCTTGCGCGCCTCGAAGGGGGACACTTGTTTGTACAGCGTGCCCACGGTGATGCGTTCTTCATTGCTGAGTACGGGACAGTTGATGGCGCCAGGGATGTGGTCGTCGGCGAACTCATCCGGCGTGCGCACGTCGATGATTTCATCAAAGTCTTGAAGCTGTGATAGGTTCGCAGTTCTAAACAACATAACGATTTGTCATTCCCGCGAAAGCGGGAATCCAGTGAAATGAAAGTTCCTTGCGCAGCAAGGGCAAAACCCAAAAGCCTTTTTGATTAAATCGCTGGATTCCCGCTTTCGCGGGAATGACGGACTCTGAAAATTTGATGTGTCCATACTAAATAGGAGTAGCTGTGTCTGAAATCAAATTGACCCGATTGTCGCACGGTGGCGGATGCGGCTGCAAAATAGCACCAGCACTTCTGCAAGAGATATTGGGTGCCGCCAAAGAAAAACTACCGTTCCCCGACCTGATGGTGGGTACCGAGACCAGTGATGACGCGGCGGTCTATCGCTTGAACGACGAGCAGGCCATCATCGCCACCACCGATTTTTTCATGCCCATCGTGGATGACCCTTTCGACTTCGGGCGCATCGCCGCGACCAATGCCATCTCCGACATCTATGCCATGGGCGGCACACCCATCATGGCACTCGCTATCGTGGGTATGCCCATCGACAAGTTATCCCCCGAGACCATCCGCAAGATATTGCAAGGTGGGGAAGCGGTATGCCGCGATGCGGGCATCCCCATCGCAGGCGGGCATTCCATCGATTCGCAAGAGCCGATCTATGGTTTAGTCGCACTGGGTGTGGTGCATCCAAAACGCGTTAAGAAAAACAGCGACGCACAAGCAGGTGATGTGTTGATTCTCGGCAAAGGGTTGGGCGTGGGCGTATTAGCGGCGGCGCTAAAAAAAGAAATTTTGTCGGATGCGGGCTATCAACAACTCATCGCCACCACTACTCAATTGAATAAAGTCGGTAGTGCACTGTCAGCGATGCCCGAGGTTCACGCACTCACGGATGTGACGGGTTTCGGTTTGTTGGGCCATCTTTTAGAAATCTGTCGCGGCTCGGGATTAGGTGCACAAGTGTCATTCAATCAAGTACCCGTGTTATCTGAAGCGTTGCCTTTGGTGCAACAAGGCATCGGGCCCGGCGCAATCACACGCAACTTGGCGAGCTATGGATGTGATGTGGACTTTGCGCCAAATTTAGAAGAATGGAAGCAACGCCTATTAGCCGATGCACAGACAAGTGGAGGATTGTTGGTATCGGTTGCGCCGAGTGCTGTGTCCAGCGTACTCGCCTGTTTTCGTGAAGCAGGTTTTGCACAGGCTGCTGCGATGGGTAATTTGCAGCAAGGAAGCGCGCGCGTGGCGGTGGTTTAATTTGGTGTCCTCGACAGGAATCGAACCTGTAATTGCCCCTTAGGAGGGGGCGGTTATATCCATTTAACTACGAGGACAGCGGATGGTCGCGATGCGGCGCGCATTCTAACGTAAAATCCCGCCCCCACAGTCGGGCGAGGAGGGCGTGATGAAATGGTTTATTTTGTTTGGATTGTTGGCATCGGCCATTTTGCTGGTGACGCAGATGGCGCGAGCCGGTGAATTGCCAAAAGTAGGGGAGGCTGCGCCTGATTTCAATCTGTCCGACCAAGAGGGCAAGCCGCATCAGCTTAAAGATTTTGCGGGGCAGTGGTTGGTGCTGTACTTCTATCCCAAAGACGACACACCGGGATGTACGCAAGAGGCGTGTGCCTTCCGAGACGACTTGAGTAAGCTCACAAATTTGGGTGCGCAGGTGGTGGGCATCAGTGTGGACGATGGCGCAAGCCATGCCGAGTTCGCTAAAAAATATCATTTACCCTTTCCCTTGTTGGCGGATAAATCTACAGAAGTGGCGGCGCGTTATGGAGCGTTGAGGGACTTGGGCGTGTTCAAGATCGCCAAACGTTATACGTTCTTGATCGACCCGCAGGGCAAGGTTGCGAAAGTGTATGAGAAGGTGGAAACGTCGAAACATTCAACCGAAATCATCGAAGATTTGAAACAGTTATCAGAGAAGGGTAAGTGATGAAGTATCCACAGGTAAATATATTCGCAGCATGGTTCTTTATTGTGCACACCATCTTCATGGGATGGGTGACAAAAACGGGTGAGATATTGCTGCAACTGTTGAGTATCCCCGCCGTAGAGGGCGATGTGCCTAGTCGTGTAATTGGGGCAATCCTATTGTTCGCGGGGGTGTATGTGGTGCTGTATTTTCGCAAGAGCTTGCCGCCTGAAGGCACGCCAGGTGAAAAAGATTTCTTGTTTGGGCATCGTCTGGTGTTGGTGGGTAACGTGTTGGCGCTGTGTCTGTTCGTGTTTCAGATGGTTGCCACCACCATCACCGACTACAACACGCATCTCGTCTTGAATAAATTCACCACTGCGTTCGGTTATCTCTGTTTGGGTTTCTTTGCCGTGGGTTTCTCGTTCATCTATCAATCATCGATGCGTCTGCAAGAAAAGAAAAACTAAATGCCGTATCGAATGAGCCGTCATTCCGGCGTAGGCCGGAATCCAGTTGATTAAATATTCCCACTCCAGTGGACAACACCATAGTTTTGCCGTACCTAGAAACTCGCCGCAAGCAGCTCGTTTTGTCCGCTTCGCGGGTTTTGTTTTTTGAACTGGATTCCGGCCTTCGCCGGAATGACGAAATTATTAAGAGATTCTTGAATGCCCTACATCACATTAGATAAAGCTGCTTTAGCCTTTGGTCACGTTGCCCTGTTAGATCACGTGGATTTTCAACTCGACGAGGGCGAGCGTGTCGGCCTGATTGGGCGCAATGGCGGCGGTAAGTCCAGCTTGTTAAAAGTGCTGGCGGGTGAGGCGAAGTTGGACGACGGCATCCTGTGGCGGCAATCCACCGCGCGCATTTGCTATGTGAGCCAAGAGCCCGTGTTGAATGCGAATGCGACGGTGTATGACGAAGTGGCGCGTGGCTTAGGTGCATTGCATCAGATCATCATTGACTACCATCACCTATCGCATCAGCTGGGTGAGCCCGACGCGGACTTTGAAAAGCTGTTGGAAGAAATGCAGCCGCTGCAAACTGCGCTCGAAGCGCAAAATGGTTGGGCGGTGCAAGCACGTATCGAGACCGCTATCCAGAAATTGGAGTTGGATCCCGAAGCGCTCATCGGTTCATTGTCTGGTGGTGTGCGTAAGCGCGTGGCCTTGGCGCAAGCACTAGTGGCCGAGCCAGAAGTGCTCATCCTCGATGAGCCGACCAACCATTTGGATTTCGCTTCCATCGAATGGCTGGAAGGTCTGCTCACCAGTTTCCGTGGCAGCGTGTTGTTAGTCACCCATGACCGTAAATTCTTGGACAATGTCTCCACGCGCATCGTCGAATTGGATCGTGGTCAGTTGGCGAGCTTTCCTGGGAATTTCGCCGCCTACCAAAAGATCAAAGAGCGGATGTTGGCAGACGAGGCGGTGGTGAACGCCAAGTTCGACAAGGTGTTGGCGCAGGAAGAGGTGTGGATCCGCCAAGGCGTGAAGGCTCGCCGTGTACGCAATGAGGGCCGTGTGTTGCGTCTGGAGAAATTGCGTCTGGAACGTGCCGCGCGTCGCGAGAAGGTGGGCAAGGTCGAGATGAATCTGGACAAGGGCGATCGCTCCGGCAAGTTGGTGGCGGAGTTGGAGAACGTCAGCAAGTCTTTCGGCACTCGCAAAGTCATCAACGATTTCTCCTGCCGCATCCAACGTGGCGACAAGATCGGTCTGCTCGGCCCTAACGGTGCAGGCAAGAGCACACTGCTCAAGATCATTCTGGGCGAACAAGCGCCCGACTCTGGCACCGTGAATCTGGGCACGAAATTGAGCGTGGCCTACTTCGACCAGTTGCGCGCGCAGCTCGATGACAACGCCACACTCGCGGACACCATCAGCCAAGGTTCGGACTTCATCGAGATCGGCGGGCAAAAGAAACACGTCATCAGCTACCTAGGCGATTTCCTGTTCGCACCAGAGCGCGCACGTTCACCCGTCAAATCGTTGAGCGGTGGTGAACGTAACCGTTTGCTACTGGCACGTTTGTTCACTCGCCCAGCAAACGTGCTGGTGCTGGACGAACCGACCAACGACCTCGACATCGAGACACTGGAGCTGCTGGAAGAGATGCTGGCGCAATACGACGGCACACTCTTCCTTGTGAGCCATGACCGTGTCTTTCTCGACAACGTGGTGACGCAAGTCATCGCCTTCGAGGGTGATGGCAAGCTGATGGAATACGTGGGCGGTTACGAAGATTGGGTGCGCGTGAAGCAGTTTGAAGCCAACCGCAAAGCGCCTGTTGAGACGCAAGCCAAGGTAGTCGCTAAAGTTGAAGCGAGCAAACCGAAGCCGTCCGCAAAATTGAGTTTCAAAGAGCAAAAAGAATTAGACGAGATGCCGCAACGCATCGAAGTGTTGGAGCGCGAGCAGGAAGAAATTGTGGCCGCACTCGGATCGGGTGCGCTGTATCGCGACAATCCCGCACACGCCAAACAATTGCAACAACGCGCGAGTGAAATTGAAGATGCCTTGTTGACCTTGATGACACGCTGGGAGGCGCTAGAAGGAAAGTAAAACGGCGTAAGAGTTGGCTAGGCTTTATTTTCTTGCGCGGCCAACTCTTTGCTAATTACCGCAGGCAGGTTCTTGGGGGATTGGATGCGCAGCTGTTTGTTGACGTTGAATCGCCCAAACACCACTTCAATATCTTTCGTTGCAACCTCAAACTCTTTCGCCAAAAATTTCACCATGTGATCCGTCGCTTTACCCGCCACCGGTGTCGCCGTCACACTCACCTTCAGCTGATTTCCCTTCGCCTTGCCAATCGCATCTTTTTTCGAGCTAGGCGAACCCAAGATATTCAGCACCAACACCTCCCCTTCCCAAGCGCAGAATGACTTATTTTTAATTGGGGTCAGACTCGATTTATTCATTACTCCCCTTTCGAGGGCGGCCACGCGGCAATGGCATTGCTCGCCTAGCTGTCAACGCCTCTACTTTCTCGCTAAATAATCCGTCGCCTAACGCCCAGCCCTTATTCGTCGCATCACGAATCGCATCAACATCCGCCGTGGAAACCTGCGCGCGGAACAACTGCCGATAGGCAGACTGCCGCTCATCATCTGTGCGACCAAGGCGCTGATACAACTCATGCCGAGCAACTAGCCCATTCACATTCCCCTGCGCATTCGCACCATAACTCGACCAAGGATAATCACCCGGATGAGCCGCCATATCCGCTCGCACCGGATTCATCTCAATGTAACGCATACACGTCAGCAGATACCGCTCGCTATCAATCAACGTACTTTTATAGCGCCCCTCCCACAGCGTCCCCGTGCGCTGATAGGTGAAATTAAAATACTGCACATAACGCCGCCCGATGGACTGCAACGTTTTCGATAGACTCAATTCCGTATCAGGCGTAACCAACAAATGCACATGATTCGTCATCAACACATAAGCGTGAACGGTGAGCGAATGCATTTCAGCCGCCTCTTGCAAACAACGCAGATAAAAATGGTAATCCGCATCCGCAGCAAAAATCGGATCGCGGTTATTGCCGCGCTGAATAACGTGCAAAGGTTGCCCAGGTAGATAGAAGCGGGGAAGGCGAGCCATCATTCAACTCCTTGGAAAGAATGTGATGGAGGGAGAATATCAGATTAAATCGAGTCTGACCCTATTTCATTTAACCAAAGGGAGCGAACTTGAGCGTAGGGTTAGGGTAGTGCTTCCGGTGTGATACCGTTCAGCAGCGAAACAACCGGCAGCAAAGGAAACATTGCCCATAGTCACGAACACCCTTCGCCATATGGAACCACTAACGTTTTCGGTGTTGTTGGCCCACAGCCGCTAGTACATATAAATAAATGTTCCCAATCTGGCACATCGACGCCATCACACTGAATGGTGGTTTTGACTAGCTTGTACCGATAAGTCGCTCCGGCTAGTGGTGATACGCCATCCTTGCGACAGCTAAACTCAACAGTCTCACCGTTTTTGCCCTTTTTTGTCGGCTGGCACTCGCGATCAAAAGGGATCGATTCTAAGTGCAAGTTTGGATCTCCCAACTGCGGCCCGTTTTTTGATAATTTGGCGTAATTGAGAATTAGTTTGCCTTGGTAGCAACCTTCGCTGTAATCAACTGACAAGTATAAAGTTGATGAGCTGTGTTCAAGCCAGGACTCCTGACAGTCGGCATGTGCGTACGAACTAACAAACATTAGTATCAAGGCAACAAAGCGTTTCATATATATCTCCTAACGTGCAGCTAAGGGGCGCGCCGAAGGTGCGTCCCAGCGACCAAAGGGAGCGAACTTGAGCGTAGGGTTAGAGATATATCTCAATGCAGCACTCCAAAATATGATGATAAGTTGAACAGCAATGTAAATGCCGCGAGTAAGAAGCACAAGACCGAGCCTGCAAGAAGAAAGGCCGCTAAATACCCTGGCCCACCAGAAGATGTAATGGCGAGCATTAAAACCTCAGCACTCATGGCGGCCTTGGGATTAGCCATAAATCTCTTTCGGTATTCTCCAAGCAAAGAAAAGGCTGCATATGCAAGCACAGAGCCCATTAACAAGTTGATAACCGGACCTTCAAGTAATGACCAAATTCGCATGGCGATCTCTAACGTGGAATTAACCGGCTCCGCGCTTTTGCGGAGTCCGGGTTGAATGTCGGGTTGGACGTCGTGCGCAGTACCACGCTTTACCCCCTGAACTTGATTCTGGACTCAACAACTTGGACATCCGTGTAACCCATGTTGGCAACAAAGACTTTTACGCTCTCCAGTAGGTCGGTGCGGGATGTTGGGCTAACGATTATTTCTTTAATAGGTAATCTCTTGAGCTCTGGGTTGGCATCCTTGGATATGTACTTGGTGGAGATGTATGGGATCACCATGCCCTTGGCAACTCGGTGCTTTGGTTTCTTGCTATCCAGAATATGATTCAAATTGGCGATCGTTAGCCTCAGCTCATTCTCTGATGCGTACTCTGGATGCTTAAACAAAATGAATTGACTCTCAATCAACCATGTCAGGTCTTTAAGGAATGGATAGGGGAACTGGCGAAATTCACCGAAATGTTCCTTGAATATCTGGATGATCGCCCTGATGAGGTTCCTCTGCTTGCAATCGTCATAGATGACCCTTTGTTGCTGTATATGCGTTGGGTGTGAGTTTCCAGCGTTCCACAGCTCAAAATCGCCTGCAAACTTGATGCAAATGCTCTCGCTACTATTTCCGTAGCCTTTCCACTGATCCAGCTTGTCCGGGGAGAACGACATTGACCCAATATAGATTCCATGACTGCTCGGCTTCTGGATTGATTTCAGCACCCCTTGGAGGAACCCACTAAATTCCTCGTCTCCTTCCAAGTTGGCTATTTCTGAAATCACAGAAAGAGCCAAATTCTTACCGTATTCATACTCCAGTTCGTCATTTACAAAACGATGGTCGGATAGCCAGAGCTCATTGTTTTCGATAATACCAATCAGCCCTTGAAGATTTGTGTAGTGGCAGAAATCCTCTGCGACCCAGAGCGGCCCTTGCAGCAGCTTGAGTGCCTCGTGGAACGTCTTTTCAAATAGCGCGTGAAAGTCCATTTCTAGTTATCTCGACGTCCAACGTAAAAGTGAGGGGCTGCGCGCTTTTGCGCAGTCCCTCTCGACTGACGGGTTGGGCTGCTCTTGTGATTTTGGTAGGAACTTCAAAACTGCAAACTTGCTACTGTTTCGACTGCTGCCTGCGCT
>JABFSI010000006.1 GCA_013140695.1 Sideroxydans sp.
CCAACTGAAAGTGAAGAGATTGCTATCGGTCGGCAAATCGCGGGCAACCTGCTTGGTGCCGCCCCCTTGGTGAAAAATGATGGTTTGCAGAAATATGTGAATCGCATCGGCATGTGGGTGACCAGCCAAAGTGAGCGCCCCGATTTGCCTTGGCATTTTGGCGTGATCCAAACGGAAGACTTGAATGCCTTTGCAGCCCCTGGTGGCTACATCTTCATCACACTCGGCCTGTATCGCAGCTTGCAAAGCGAAGCCGATTTGGCAGGCGTGCTGGGGCATGAAGTCGGTCATGTTATCCGCCAACATCACCTGAAGATTTTGCAAAAAAGTAAGTTGCTAGATGCGGGCAGCAAAGCGCTGGCGCAAACAGCGGGCGGCAATGACAAAGTGCAACAAGTGATCGGCAGCGGTGCAGAAATCGTGGCGCGCGGCTTGGATAAAGATGCCGAATTTGAAGCGGATCGCATCGGCGTGGTGCTGGCTACGCGGGCAGGCTACGATGCGTACGGTCTGCCTAGTGTGTTGCAACAAATGGGGCATGCCGCCAAAGATGACAATCGCGTTGCCCTGTTGTTCAAAACACACCCCATGCCTGAAGAGCGCCTAACTGCACTCGACGGTGCAATGGGCAACCGCTTCGATCATGTAAAAGGATTATCGCTGGAGAAGCGTTTGTACAAGGTGAAGTAAAGCGGCACAACTTAAGGATGGTCTGTTTAAGTTCCATCCGTCCTGCACGTGCAAACGGGAATCTAGTTTGAAAAATAAAAAACGCGACGCAGAAATGAGCGTCGCGTTTTTTATGGGTGTGAAGAACAATGGGCACGGATTATTTGCAGCTACCGCCTAGTCGCTTGCCACTATACGTCATGCTCATATTCATGCCGTCGCCAGAAAATTGCATCTTTCCTGTGTAGCCATTCGCGTTAGTTGTTTGCTCGCCAATCCCCGTCATGATTTGTCCATCGTGGTCGCAACGTGCTTTCCACGTGGTTTTGTTGCCATTCTTTTTGACATCGCTCATCTTGCAGCCTTTGTCGCCCGTGCTTGTGTTGGGGTCGCTTTCACTGCCTTTAGGGACGCACACTTTGTGCGTTGTGCTGGGCATAGCGAAGGGCATGCCTTGCATTTCCATTTTGCTGGTCACTTCCCAATACTCGCCTGCGCTACACCAAGCCGACATGCTGAACATCGCCGTCGCAACGGCTAAACCGAAACGCAATAAACTTTTCATTTTTATCTCCTTGTAAGTGAGGGGCTAGCGTGGTGATTCTTTGCCTTACAGCGCGTCGCGTCAAGCGTTGTCGGTAGGAACTTAAGAGGCGCTCGGGTATCATGCGCATCCCTTTGCAAGCCCGACTATTTCGCCATGAATCCCACACTCGTCTTCGATATCGAAACCATTCCTGACATCACTGGCTTACGCGCCTTGTATGAGCTGGATAGCGCGGTGAGTGATAGTGAAGTAGCCGAGGTGGCCTTTCAAATGCGCCGCCAAAAAACGGGCAGTGATTTTCTGCCGCATCATCTACAGCGCGTCGCCGCGATTTCTTGTGTGTTGCGCGAGGGAGATAACTTCAAGGTGTGGTCGTTGGGCGAAGCTGGAGAAGATGAGGGCAGCATCATCCAGCGTTTCTTTGACGGCATCGAAAAATACACGCCACAAATTGTGAGTTGGAACGGAAGCGGATTTGATTTGCCTGTATTGCACTATCGCGGCTTGATTCATGGGGTGCAATCACCGCGCTATTGGGATCAAGGTGAGGACGATAAAGATTTTAAGTGGAACAATTACATCAGCCGCTACCACTCGCGGCATCTGGATTTGATGGACCTACTGGCGATGTACACCGGACGTGCCAATGCGCCGCTGGATGAATTGGCCAAGCTCATCGGCTTCCCAGGCAAGTTGGGCATGGACGGCAGCAAGGTGTGGGATGCCTATCAGCAGGGTAAGTTGGCCGAGATTCGCAACTACTGCGAGACCGATGTGGTGAATACGTGGCTGGTGTTTGCACGCTTTCAGTTGATGCGTGGGCAATTTAGCAAAGCACGCTACGCGCAGGAATTAGAACTGGTGCGTACTACTTTGGGCAAATCCAGCGAAGCGCACTGGGTGGAATATCTCGCTGCTTGGAATCAAGCGTAATGCTGCGCAAGGTTTGGGTAGCGCTCGGCTGGGGATGGGTTGCGCTGGTGAGTTACCTCTCGCTGATGCCGCATCCTCCGCAACCCCTCACTTTTAATGGCGTCGACAAATTGGAGCATGCACTGGCTTACGCATTGCTCATGCTGTGGTTTTGTCAGGTGATTGTGCTGCATTGGCCGCGCATGTATTTGATGAGCGCACTGGTGGCAATGGGGGTGGGCATCGAAGTGTTACAAGGCATGGGCGGCGTTCGCTATTTTGAATATGCCGACATGTTGGCCAATAGCACAGGGGTGTTGATAGGTTGGGGTCTTGCGCATACCCGCATGGGGCGCGTTTTGTTAAGTTTGGAGCAACATGGCACACATTGAAAACGTCGTCGTTATCGAATCGTTAGACCACGAAGGGCGCGGCATTGCGCATGCCGATGGCAAAGTTATTTTCATCGAAGGCGCACTCATCGGCGAACGTGTTACTTACTCGACCTATCGCAAGAAAAATAATTACGAGCAGGCCAAGGTCGGCAAAATCCTCAAGCAATCGTTCATGCGCGTGCAGCCGCAATGCGCCAGTTTCGGTGTGTGCGGTGGCTGCTCAATGCAGCATCTGGAATCGCGCGCGCAGGTGGCGGTCAAGCAACGTGTGCTGGAAGATAATTTGCAGCGCATTGGAAAAGTCAAACCTGAAACCATTCTGCCGCCCATCTATGGTCAATCTTGGGGCTACCGTCAGCGCGCACGTTTGTCGGTGCGCCATGTGTTGAAAAAAGAAAAAACCCTAGTGGGCTTTCGCGAAACCAATGGCAAATACGTTGCCGATATTGCGCATTGCGAAATTCTGACACCAAAGATGGCGGCACTATTGCCCTTGCTGGCCAATTTGAATGAGCGTTTGTCTATTCGTGAATCTGTGCCGCAAATTGAAGTGGCGGTGGGGGATAACGTCGATGTGTTGGTGTTGCGCATCATGGCGCCTTTGTCAGCGGCAGACGAAGTATTGCTGAAACAATTCGCCGATGCACATCAGGTGCAGTTTTGGACGCAGACCGATGGCTTGGAGACGGTCAAGCCCTTCTATCCTTTAGATGCGCCGGCATTGAGTTATAGCTTGCCTGAGTTTGGCATCACCATGCCTTTCGCACCCACCGAATTCACCCAAGTGAATAGCGATTTGAATCGTTTGATGGTGAGTCGTGCGTTGCGATTATTGAAGCCACAAGCGCACGAACGCATCGCCGATTTCTTTTGTGGACTGGGCAACTTCACGCTGCCTATTGCACGCAGCGGTGCGCAAGTCATGGGGATTGAGGGCAGCGATGCGCTGGTGAAACGCGCCGTGCAAAGCGCGCAATTCAACGGCTTAAGCGGCAACACCGAATTTCGCATGATGAATCTGTTCGACATGGATGCGAGCTTGTTAGCCACGCTGGAGAAATTCGATAAGTGGCTAATCGACCCGCCGCGCGATGGCGCGATTCAGTTGGTGCAAGCCATCCATAATTACACCGCACCGAAACGCATTGTTTATGTGAGCTGCAATCCGGGCACACTGGCACGCGATGCCGACGTGCTGGTGAATCAAAAGGGTTATATATTAAAAGCAGCGGGCGTGATGAATATGTTTCCGCAAACTTCACATGTGGAATCTATTGCGCTGTTTGAACGCGAATCGCACTAGGTGCTCGTTGTTTAAGTTGTCATTCCAGCCCTTCGACAAGCGCTGGATAAACTGGCTTGCAGCCAAGCGGGAATTCAGCGCTTTTATTTAACTGGGTTCCCGCTTTCGCGGGAACGACGAATACAACTTATTCAGAACCTCCCTAGAGCATTTATCTGCGGCATAAAAAAGGCGACCTCGGTCGCCTTTTTATTGGGTGAAACGTAACTTAATCGCGTTCGCCGCTGAAAGCCATCAATAGGTTGAGCAAGTTGATGAACAGGTTGTAGATGTTCATGTACAAGCTCAACGTTGCCATCACATAGTTGGTTTCTCCACCGTGTACGATTTGGCTCACATCATACAAAATGTAAGCGGAAAAAATCATCACGGCGATGGCGGAAATGGTGAGTGACAGGGCGGGAATCTGGAAGAACAGATTAGCCAGCGAAGCCACAATCAGCAAAATCATGCCGATGAACAAGAACTTGCCCATGAAGCTGAAATCTTTCTTGGTCACCGTGGCGATGGTGGCGAGAGTGATGAAGATAATGCCTGTGCCGCCGGCAGCCAGGCCGACCAGTTGTGCGCCGTTGCTGAAGTGCAATGCATGCTGAAGGATAGGGCCGAGGAATACGCCTGCCACGAAGGTGAAGCCGAGTAGCGCGACAATACCCCAAATGCTGTTACGCAAAGCGGCAACGGTGAACAATAGTCCTAGCATCACACCGAACATCAGCAGCGAGCCGATGATGGGGTGCTCAGTCATAAAGGAAAATTGGATAGATGTGCCGATGAATGCACCGATGATAGTGGGAATCATGGTCAGTGCCAGCATCATGTAAGTGTTGCGCAACACTTTATTTTGTTCGGTAGCGAGTGTGCCGATTTGCGCGGTTTGAGTTTGATATTGCATGACTTCCTCCAATAAAAACGTGCTTCAGAATGCACGGCGGGCGTGAGACTACCGAAGCACTCCATAAGTTGCAACCGTAAAGACAAGTCGGACTTTGGGATGTGCAGATTTTCGGTTATGATGCGCGCCGCTGTATGCCCCCTGAACTATCCAACGGAACTTTTTGGTCAATCCGAAGCCGTAGGGCGGCATCTGTGGTATCCCCCGGAGGTGTGGCCGAGCGGTTTAAGGCACTAGTCTTGAAAACTAGCGAGGATGAGAGTCCTCCGTGAGTTCGAATCTCACCGCCTCCGCCAAATTTATCAAAGGAGTTTTTCATGTTCCGTCGCGTCATTGCAGTATCACTTATGTTCGCAACTTCAACGGTCTTTGCTGACACGATTGATGTCAATTTAAGTAATCGTTCCGCGCAGTTAAAGTACGCCGTTCCTAGCGGTGTGGCAGGCAAGTCAGAGTTATTCGCAGGTTTTATGTATAACGATCAAAGCAGCCAGTTTGCCGAGGCGGGCTTATTGGTGATGAATGAAGAAGGTTCTGTACCTGGCTTGTCTATTGGGGTAAATGCCAAAGCAGTGGGGGCATCGTTATCTAAAATTTCACTGAATCGCAAAGTGGTGTCGGGTGTAGCGTTGGGCGCGCAGGTGCGCTTCGAAGTGCCATCGGATCGTCGTTTTGCTTTCGTCGCTGAATATCACTATGCGCCAAAAATTATTAGCTTTGGTGATGCTGATCACTTTTACCAAGGCGCGTTGCGTGCCGAATATGCCATGTCCCCGCTGACGCAAATTTATGTAGGCGCGCGCACCACACAATTTGTGATGATTAATAATCAACCCAATGGGGTGATTGATGAAGGCGCTCACATTGGTGTGCGTTTGTCGTTCTAATCAAATTAATGCGAAGGAGTTTTAATGTTTAGAGCGTTGTTAATGGTGGGTTTATTAGGCTCGATGCTGGTTTCGATGTCATCCTTGGTGCATGCCAAAGATGTGTCGGCGCAACAAGCGGGTGTGGAATATGCACGTGATGCTGTCCTCAAAGCGGAAGCAGAGCACCAAGAAAATTTGAAGAAATATGCCAGCGCTGAAAAAGAATTGGCTGATACGCAAAAGCGGCTAGCCGAGGAAAAGAAAACGACTGAAGCGTCGCGAGTCAAGCTGGAGTTGGCCAAAGCTAAATTAGATAAAGCGCAACGCGTTTTGGATGCGGCTTGGAAGCAACACTAAATCGATTGAGGTGAGAAATGCAAAAACGCCCCGGCTTGTTCGGGGTGTTTTGTTTTGAGCAATGAGTAATCTGAATAAATCAGTACCTTCCTAGCCGCTTCAAACCGTCAAGAAGCCCGCTTAATAGCCGAGTCCACGTGCACCTTGATAAAACACGAAGCTCACCGCCCAAGCCAAGGCGAGGGACCAGACGAGAGCAAAGAGAGTGAAGCCGTTGCTTTTCGATTCATTGCGCAAGGTGGCGATGGTGGATAGGCACGGCGTGTAGATGAGGGTGAATAGCATGAAGCTGTAGGCTTGCACCCAATCGAGTTGCTGCCCCAATGCGCCGCCCAGTGCATCTCCACTCAAGCCATAAATCACCGCGAGTGAGCCAATCACAATTTCTTTAGCGACGAAGCCGAACAGCAAGGCGATGGTGAGCTGCTCGTTGATACCGATGGGGGCAAAAAGGGGGTGCAGCCACGCGCCTAGCATGCCGGCCAAAGTGTCGGAACTGGCGGGGGCGGCCGAGGCGGGTAAGTTGGTGAGCAGCCAAACCAACACCACGCCTGCGATGATGAACTGGGAGGCGCGACGTAAGAAGTGCGTTACCTCATGCCAGCCGCGCATCCACATTTGGTGTCCTGTGGGAAAGCGATATGGCGGCAGTTCCAACACGAAAGGTTCGGCGTTAGCGAATTGTTTTTTGAATAACAAAGCCGTGGCGATGGCGGCTGCGAAGCTAAATAAATATAAGCTGAACAGCACCAGTGGTGCGGCTTTGGGCGAGAACAACGCGGCGGTGATGAACACAAACACTTGCAGGCGCGCCGAGCACAGCGAGAATGGAATCACCAGCATGGATAGCAAACGTAAGCTGCGCGAACGCATTACACGTGTTCCCATTAGCGCGGGTACGTTGCAGCCGAATCCCATGAGCAACATCACAAAGCTGCGTCCATCCAAGCCCATCTTGGCCATCAGCGCATCCATCAAAAAAGCCGCGCGCGACAGATAGCCCGTGTCTTCCACAATCGCCATGAATAAGAAAAATAAAATGATGATGGGTACAAAGGCGGCAACGGTGGCCACGCCGTTGTAAATGCCATCTAACAGCAATCCCGATAGCCAAGTGGGAAGACCTGCGCAAGCGGGTGTTAAAACGATGTCGCGCAACCAACCGAGTGAGGCGTTGACGCCGCCTTGTAGGGGTTGCCCCAACAAGAAAATAGCTTGAAACAGTAAATACATGATGCCGAAAAATATCGGCAAACCCAGCCACGGATGCAACAACACGCTATCGAGCGTGTCAGTGCGCGTATCCGAAAGGCGCGCGGGAACTTGCACCGCACTGCCCAACACGCGTGCCATCTCTTGTTCGATGTGCGCGTCTTGTTCCAGTTGGGTGCGCAAAGATTCAGCCATGCCAGGGGTGGGATAGCGTAGCGCTTTAGCGATGGCTTGCATGGATTCTGGCTGTCCCTGCCCATATTTTGCGCTGATGAGATGAATGGGCATTCCCAGCAATTGCGCCATCTTGTCGCCATCAATGGTGATGCCGAATTTTTTCGCTTCATCCGCCATGTTGAGCAACACCACCATGTTCAGATTGAGTTGTTTGAGCTGTAGCAGCAGGCTTAATTGACGTTCGATTTGCGTAGCATTGAGCACTACCACGGCGAGGTCGGGCACGTTGTCATGTAAGAAATGACGCACCACCTGCTCATCTTCGGAGAAGCCGTGAATGTCGTAAATGCCCGGCAGATCAATCAGCTCGACCATATCGCCGCCCAACAAAATTTTACCCGTGAGCAATTCCACTGTGATGCCAGGCCAATTCCCTACGCGCGCCGCACCGCCTGTGATGCGATTAAATAAGGTGGACTTACCCGTATTGGGCATGCCGAGGAGTGCGATTTTTTTCATGCTGTCCGCACCTCAATTTTGGCCGCCTCACTTAAGCGCAACATCACATCCGTCGTGCCCACGCGCACTTGTACAGGGCCGTTAAAGCGCGCTTTGCGAATGATTTCGATAGGCTTCCCCATACGAAAACCCAATGCTTGCAGACGCTGACGTAAGGCATCGTCCGTGTGGATGTCGGTAATCGTCGCCACCGTGCCGATGGCGAGGCTAGATAAGGGGGTGTGGGGATTAAAGTCGTTGGCGTTCACAGTGATTGGATTATTCCATAGCTGGCGTGCTTGCGGACAAATTATCAGGCGAATCGGGTAGAATGCGCGCTCTCGAAAAAGGTTGGGAACACCATGATTACAGGTAGCATCGTTGCGATTGTCACCCCCATGCTGGAAGACGGAAGTCTGGATTTGAAAGCGTTTCGCGCACTCATTGATTTTCATATCGCCGAAGGTACGGACGCGATTGTCGTTGTAGGTACGACGGGCGAATCACCAACCGTTGATGTAGAAGAACACGAGCAGCTCATTCAAGTGGCTGTTGAACATGCTGCTGGACGCATTCTCATCATCGCGGGCACGGGTGCGAATTCCACCAAAGAGGCAATTGAGCTCGCTGCATTTTCCAAACGTGCAGGTGCGGTCGCTTCATTGACGGTTGTTCCTTATTACAACAAGCCGACACAAGAAGGGCTGTACCAACATTTCAAAGCCATTGCTGAAGCGGTGGACATGCCGCACATTCTGTACAACGTGCCAGGTCGTACGGGCGCGGATATGAGTAACGACACGGTGCTGCGCTTGGCGCAAATTAAAAACATCGTGGGGATTAAAGATGCGACGGGAGGCATCGAACGCGGCAGTGATTTATTGCAGCGTGCCCCCAAGGATTTCGCTATCTACAGCGGCGATGATGCGAGCACATTGGCGCTGATGTTGTTGGGCGCACACGGCACGATCTCGGTGACGGCCAACGTTGCGCCAAAATTGATGCATGAGATGTGTGTCGCTGCCTTGCAAGGCGAAGTACTTAAAGCGCGCGAAATTAATTTCCGTTTGCTTGGACTGCATCGTCATTTATTTGTGGAAGCGAATCCGATTCCAGTGAAGTGGGCGGTGGCGCGTATGGGTAAGATGAAAAACACATTGCGCTTGCCGCTGACCCCGCTTTCAACAGGCGCACAGCCTGTGGTGGAAGCGGCGATGCGTCAAGCAGGCGTAATCTAAAAATGGAAATGACTATGAAAAAAAGCAACATCGTAATGGGTTTAATGGCTGTTTCATTGCTGGCGGGTTGCGGTGTATTTGATCGCAAACAAACCGACTACAAGGCGGGCGCAGCACCTGCAGCAGCGTTGGAAGTGCCACCCGAATTATCCTCTCCCGTCACGGAACAGCGCTTTGCGATTCCTGCGGATGAGGGAAAGCAAGTGGCAAAGTATTCTGAATTTGCTCGCGAAAAAGTGCCTGAACCGTGCGCTTTGCCTGCCAGTGCACCTGTTGCAGTCAGTGCCGCCGTGGTGGTTAGCGCCCCCAAATTGTTAGAGGTGGGTGGGCTGCATTTTATGTTGATGGATGAAGCGTTTGATAAGTCCTGGCGCAATGTTGGATTGGCACTAGAGAAAGCGGGCCTGGCTGTTGCGGATAGGGATCGCAGCAAAGGTATTTATTTCTTAAAGCCCGCCGCGAAAGCAAAAAAAGGCGATGAGCTGCAAGTCTTCGTCCATGAAACATCGGGTGTGACTGATGTGACCGTAAAAGAAGGTAATGATCTTTCCAGCAATGAGGCGCTGCGCGTTTTGAATGCGTTGTTTCAAAGCGTTTCCAAATAAGCGCATCGCATGCGCTTTGCCTTACTCGGCAGTGGTAGTGAAGGCAATGCATTAGTCGTACAAGTAGGGGCCACTACGCTACTCATGGATTGCGGGTTTTCTGTTACCGAAACCCTCACCCGATTGGCTCGTCTTGGGCTATGCGCCGAACAATTCAATGGCATTCTTGTTACCCACGAACACAGTGACCATATCGCTGGGGTGGCGCGTTTAGCGCGTAAATTTAATCTTCCCGTATGGATGACACATGGCACCGCGCGCTTTCAACAGCACGCTTTTGCCGATATTCGTGTGCATGAGCTTAACCCGCATCAGGCGTTCAGCATTAACGATATCGAAGTGCAACCTATCCTCGTACCTCACGACGCAGGTGAACCCGTGCAGTACACCTTCAGTGATGGTGCACACAAGCTAGGCGTGCTGACCGATACAGGGCATGCAACCGCACATATTCAAACCTTGCTTTCGGGGTGTGCTGCCTTGGTGTTGGAATGTAATCACGATGCGGAAATGTTGCTGAATGGGCGTTATCCTGCCAGCTTGAAGCAGCGCGTGGGCGGGCGTTTGGGGCATTTGAATAATCAGCAGTCAGCGGATTTGTTAGCGGGTTTAGATAACACGCGCTTACAACACATCGTGGCCGCTCATTTGAGCCAGCAAAATAATCGATCAGAATTGGCGGTCAGTGCCTTAAGTCAGGTATTGAACTGTGAGCGAGAGTGGGTCGCGGTGGCTGATCAAAAATTGGGCTTGGATTGGCGCGAGATTGCTTAAGGAATGACAGATGAGACTTAATCAGACCTGTATATGACAGACGTAAAAAAACCGACTTGCGTCGGTTTTTTTATTGATGCGAAGAAGCAGAGCTTAGTGCTTTGCTGGAGCAGCAACTGCGGAAGCAGCAGCAACAACTTCAGAAGCAGCAGCAACAACGCCAGAAGCGGCGTCAACAACAGCGGCAGCAGGAGCTGCAGCGGAAGCAGCAACAGCAGCTGCGTCAACAGCAGGAGCTTTTTCACCACAAGCAGCCAAAGACAGAGCAACCAAAACAGCGATCAGAGCAGATTTCATTTTATTTCCTATCAGTCAAAAGTTACGAAAAGCCAATGTTTAAGAGGCACTACAAGCATTCGCAGCAACCTCCCTACTACAAAGGGCGCGGCATTTTAACAAGCCTTTTGAAAAAAGCTAGGGTGTTGTTACAACCCTAGTTTAGTTGGGGTTGCACCTGCGTGTGAGGGCAGCCACATTTCCTGAAAACGCGCATTCAAAATACGTGCGCTTGCGGGGTCGTTTTGAGCGAGCAAGCCGCGCATGTCGTCGAAGTGATAGCGCCGCACAGAGTGACTTTCATCAGCGACAGCAAAGGGTTCGGTCACATGGCGCAGGTGAGCGGGGGTTTGATGAATGGCCATGCTGTGACTAAATTCGCGCAGCAAAATCATCATGCGTGGGCAGTAACGAACCAAGTGCTGTGTATCGTGCGCCAATAATTGCAAGCGATTGTGCGGGCTGCGCAATAAAAAATGTCGCAATACGTCATAGCGCGCCTCCGTGCCAAAGCCGCTGTCGGCGAAGTCTTTGTCGAAGATGTTGAGTGTGTGTTGAGCCAAGCTACACACTGTATTCAACGCTGCAATGTATTCAGCGCCCCCATCGAAAGGACTATGTTGCAGTAGTGTGTCGCTCATGGCTTGCGCTCCTTCAAATTAACGCCGCTTGCTGATTGGCGTTAGGTATCCATCTAAATACCATTCGTGTAGCAAAGCATAGACCGCAGGAGAGTGCGCATCACTGGCGAGGAGCGCACGCGAATCGGCCAACTCACGTAGCACACGATAATCAGTTTTATTTAAGGGATACGCCTCGCCGTTAATAAACACGGTACTGCCATAGCATTGCATTTGGGCTTTCAAATCCAAGGCCACGCCATTTTTTTGTACGGCCAATGCAAATTTGGCGGCAGACAAAGGCTTTTCTGGCGCATCAAAATAGATATGCGACTTGGGCTCACTTAAATAGCAACCCAAGAAATTCGCCACATCTTCGTCATCCCATTGCACCTTGCGAATGGTGGCTGCCACTTGTTTGAGCATGTCCGCGCCAATCTCTGAAGGATGCTTTTGCAGCTTCAAGTCAGGGTCTGCATACGTGCCTTTAATTTCCACGCGGTCTTGCAAATAGACCAAAAATTGCTCTGCCAATTCTTGATGCCACGGCGTACGAAAGCCGATGGAATAGGTCATGCAGTCATCTTCAGCGATGCCGTTGTGGGCGCATTGTGGGGGCAGATAAAGCATATCGCCCGGTTCCAAAACCCATTCTTGTTCTACTTTGAAATTTTTCAGAATGCGCAGCGGCGCGCCTTCAATCAACGTTTGGTCAGCTTGAGTAGAAATCTGCCAGCGCCGATGGCCATGCCCTTGCAATAAAAATACATCGTAGATGTCGAAATGAGGGCCCACACCACCACCTTTAGGCGCGTAACTCACCATCAAATCATCTAGGCGGGCATGCGGAATAAAGTTGAAACGCTTAATCAGTTCGGTTGCTTCAGGTAAAAAATGATTCACGCCTTGCACCAACACAGACCAATCCACTTTGCCGAAATCCTTGAAATCACTGGGCTCGAAAGGCGAATGTTGCAAGTCGAATTTGCCGCGTTTTTGGGTCACCAAGCGCGCTTGCGCATCTTCGGTGCAGGCAAGGTCAATTAACTGTTGCGGGTTGAGAAGGCCTGTGAAACCGGGCACGGCTTGGCGAATGAGTAAAGGCTTTTTTTGCCAGTAGTCGCGGAGAAATTGTTGCGGAGTGAGTCCGCCAAGTAGAGTATTTTTCATGAGCCGATTATATCCCCGAGGCCAACGATGGAAAACAAATTCAGGCGCGACGCATGTCCAAAATTAGATAAAATGCGCAACAGGAGGAAGTCATGCCACTACAACAATTTACACCGCTACAAGCGGGGATGGATGCACCGCACTTTGAATTGCCGGATGCAGATATGCATGAATTTAGGTTGGCTGCGCAGCATGGGAAGCACAATGTCGTGCTCTATTTTTATCCAAAAGACGACACCCCAGGCTGCACCATCGAAGCCAACGAATTCACCGATTTAGATGAGGAATTCGCCAAGCTAGACACCCTTGTGGTGGGCGTGAGTCGTGATGATTGTATTAGTCACGCTTCCTTCCGCGACAAATACGGCTTGTCCGTTTTGTTGTTGGCAGACACAGAAGCACGTGTCTGCAAAAAGTATGGCGTGATGTATGAAAAAGAAGTGGAAGGCGGGGGAAAGAAACTTTCCGTTCTGCGCTCTACTTTCATCATTGATAAACAGGGAAAAATACGTCACTCCCTGTATGCCGTACACGCACATGAACATGCACAAGAAATTCTCAAACTCGTAAAGGAAATGAAATGAAAATTGCAAAGAACGCCGTTGTCTCTCTCACCTACCAGCTCACCGATACAGCGGGTGTCATTATCGAAGCGGCGGGCGACCCCATTAGCTATTTACATGGCGGTTACGACGGCATTTTTCCCATTGTTGAAGAAGCCTTGGAAGGCAAAAATGTAGGCGATAAATTTTCGGTTAGCATGACAGCAGATGATGCTTTTGGCGAATATGAACACGAATTAGTGCGCGCTGAACCACGCGACATGTTCCCTAAAGAAGTCGCAGTGGGCATGCAGTTTGAAGGTGGCGCAGAAGGTGATGACGATGAAGATTTCATGCTTTATACCGTGACTGAAATTACCGATACCGAAGTCACTGTGGATGGTAATCACCCATTGGCTGGAAAAGCGCTGGTATTTGCGGGCACGGTCACCGCAGTGCGCGCGGCTACTTCTGAAGAACTCACCCACGGCCATGTGCATGGTGATGGCGGTCACCACCATTAAGCTGATTCAGTTTCAGAAATAAACGAAGCCCGCAATTGCGGGCTTCGTTGTTTTTACAGGCAGCCAATGCACAGAATCAGAAGCGTAAGTCCAGTGTCTTGCACATGAAACGCATGAACGGGGCGGTGTGGCGAAAGTGTTCCACCACGTGCGCGCGTAGATTTTTTGAAGTCACTACCGAGTCACTTAAAGTTGCGAGTGCGATGAAATCCTTGCGCTTCAAATCTTCAACTAGCGGATGATCTTTAGCAAAGCCACGGGGTGAATTGGTTAGAGAGTCGCCATCCAACTGGAAATGTTTTTTGAATGTCGCCTCATCACGCGCAGCTAACCAAGCATCACTGTTCTGCACCAATCCTTCACGTATTTTGAATAAGGTATCCGCATCGGGATGCCACAGTCCAGCGCCGATAAAGCATCCACTAGGAGCGATATGCAGGTAATACCCTGGCGCATGGATGTCTTTGCCTATCTCGTGGCGGAACTGAATGCCGATATTGGTCTTGTAAGGTGTCTTGTCTTTGCTGAATCGCGTGTCGCGATACACACGCATCAACGAGCCGCCCACCTTCTTGGGTTGTGCCAAGAAATGTCGAGAAATGGCGGGCATTTCATTCGACATATCACTGATGAAATCTAAGGCCGGTGTGCGCACGCAATCTTCATACTCCTGCTGATGCGCAGTGAACCACTCACGGTCATTGTTCGCTTCCAGCGCAGTCAAAAATGCAAAAGTCTGTTTGGTGAAGTAACGATCGCTCATTTCGTTTGCCTCCAAGTTAATGAATTCAGCGTGTTTATTTCAATACATCGGCCAAGAATACTTGCAGTTGAGCCCATGAATCTTTATCCGCCTCAGCGTTGTAAGCCAAGGGCATGTTGAATTTTTTGCCGTATTCATCCGCAGCAGGATTGGTAAAGCTATGCATCGCCCCAGGATAGACCACGGCTTGGTATTTGACGCCTGCTTTCTCCATCTCCTGCTTAAAGGCTTCTACTTGCGCCGCTGGAATCATCTTGTCATCAGCGCCCGTGAACGAACGCACTTGAGCTTTAACCTTACCTGCTTCAGCTGGCGCATCCGTACTCAAGCCGCCGTGAAAACTCGCTACGCCTTTTAAGTCCTCTCCAGCGCGTGCCATATTCAATACCACCGAACCGCCGAAGCAATAACCCACAGCGGCGAGTTTATGGCTATCCACATGAGGATTTTTGCGCAGCACTTTCATCGCGGCTTCAAAACGGGCTTTCGCCATTGGTTTGTTTTTGGATACCTCAGTTGCAAACTTGCCTGCATCATCGGGATGCTGTGCTTGTTTTCCATCGCCATACATATCAACAGCCAACGCGACGTAACCTAACTCGGCGAGCATATTGGCGCGTTTGCGTGCGTAGTCATTGTGTCCCCACCATTCATGCACGACTAACACGGCAGGGCGCTTACCTTTCACCGCATCGTCATAGGCGATATAGCCTTTCATCGTTGTGCCATTGGCGCTGTAGCTCACTTCTTCGCCTTGTACTGCCGCGTGTGCAGATGGGGCGATGAGGCAGAGTAGGGCGAGTGAAAATAATAATTTATTCATGCGAACCTCCGTGAAAGTGAAATGAACTGGGAGTGATTGTCCATCACTCCCGTTAGCAATCTATTGCGAATCACCCCAAAGACTTTTGCACGATCTCTCGTACATCCTTGGCTAGATTTTTTTCCTGTGCCACCCGTTGCAACGCAGCTTGCATTTGCTTGCGTAGAGCGGGTTGGTATTTTTTCCAATGATCAAGGCTGCGCACGAGTCGTGCGGTGACTTGTGGGTTGATCTTATTGAGCGCAATCACTTGTTCTGCCCAGAATGCGTAGCCGCTTCCATCCGCCGCATGAAACTGAGCTGGGTTGGCATTGCAGAAACTAAAAATCAAGCTGCGAGCTCGGTTTGGATTGTTCAAGGTAAAGGCGGGATGGCTCATCAGGCGGCGTATGGCTTGCACATCATTGCTGCGCGCAGAGGCTCGAATGCTGAACCATTTATCGACGACTAAAGGCTCATCGCTAAAGTCTGCATAAAAGCGTTGCAAGGCTGATGTATCAGGATCGCGCTGCACTAAAACCGCGAGCGCAGCCTGACGATCGGTCATGTTGTTCGCCTCATTTTCTTGCGCGAGGGCTAATTGCAGCGTGCTTTCGTCATCCCACTCCAGTAGATACGACAGGCACAGATTCTTCAGCGCGCGCTTACCTGCGGATTGCGCATCAGCTTGGTATTTACCCGTCGTTAAATTGGCTTCATAGGTGGTAATGAGTGCGGCTTTCAGTGACTGTGCCAATGCACCGCGCATGAACTGTCTAGCTTGGTGGATGGCGTGCGGGTCAATCACTGCGCTGTGTTCCGCCATCACGCTTTCGCTGGGCAGGCTCAATACCTGTTCACGTAATCCAGGTGCCAGCGTCTCATCTAGCAAGGTGCTGCGCAGAGCGTCGATGAACAGTTCATCTAGCGTCAATGGCTCACCCGCTTGTGCTTGTGCGACCAGCGCCATCAAACGTTGCATGCATAAGCGTTGCCCTGCTTCCCAACGGTTGAACGGATCGCGGTCGTGTTTGAGTAATTGCACCAATTCACTATCGCTATAGGTGTAGTCCAATACGATAGGAGCAGAGAAGTTGCGCAGCAGGGATGGGGTAGGGCGCTGCTTTACTTGTGTGAAGCGGAAGGTTTGCTGTGCTTGAGTCAGCTCCAGTACACAGGTAGTGCCAGATTGTTTTTTCCCAGCCAGATACAAGGCCATCTCCTGCCCTTGTGCATTCAACAAGCCCAGCGCGAAAGGAATATGAAAAGGTAGATCGGACGAATTGCGCGAGCTTTGGGTGAGCGTCACATCATAGGTTTTAGCGGCGCTGTCGTAAG